>JAYOEU010000078.1:0-18838 GCA_038116915.1 Alphaproteobacteria bacterium | reverse complement strand
GTCGGAAACCGTATGATCCCGGTCCATGGTCTTGCGCTCCGTCCGTTCCGCAACCGTTGCGGCGTTGTTTAGTAGTTCAATGTCATCACCAGGTTTTCAGGCGGGGTCTTAAGCACGTCTGTAAAGAAATCCTGCCAGAAATCCCGGATCGCTTTCGCCGCTTCTCTCGGCAACATCGCCTCTTCCAGCGATTTTTCCTTGATGAGCCTTTCCTGCCCGAGCCGCTTGCCGATCCCGAATATGACCACCGAGGTGTCTTTGAATGGCGCGGTTTCCTGGACGACATTTCGGGCTCGGCTCAGAAGCTTCGCCGAATCCTTCCGATCAAACCCGTTGATCGCCCGGTTCTGGTCGGAAAACTCAAGCATGTCGGAAAAGATCGTAATCCTGGTGATACGATCCGGAATATCCCGATATTGGACACCGAGTTGTCCAAGTGTTTCGAGGATGGCTGTCCCCTCCGTGCTCTTGGAGGAATTCACGAGTCTGCGCATGATCGAAACAAAGGCTATCTGGAATTGTCTCTTGTCCTGTTGGGTGCGCAGTGAAGAGCAAACCGTCGACCAATTGTTCGTATTGGGTTCAATTTCACTTTCACATCCGGGGACACAGGCGGAGAACACCGCCGCCAAATTGTTGGCGTTCTCCTTGATCAGATAGATTTCCAGTTTGTGGCCGGGCCGCAGTTCCGTGAAAACCCGGTTCATGCCGGACGCAAATCTTTTTTTATCGACTTCGTCGTAGGCTTCCGAGTGATCAATAAGCAGGATCTCGGACACGGGTGTCCATCTGTGCAAGAAGCTGATTGCGTTGACTTTCCAGCGCTTCCACCTCGTTGTTGATTTGATCAGCCTCACGCTGCAGTTCGGTGATTAGTTGGCCGTACTTTTCTTGCGTCTGGGCCTGTTCCCGCCTGAAATTTCGTATGAAACGATTCAATCGTCTGTTGGCGGCATCCAAGGCGAGCGTAGCCGTTTCCCCGCGCATGCGGTCGATGCGGCTGTCGCGTTCCGAGAAATTCTCGCACGGCGCCAAGGTTTCGGCGGCAATGGACTTTTCCATGGCGGGTTTGGTCTCCAACCTTTTCGAAGTCAGGAAATATGCCCGTTGAACAATATGCTAATCGAAATATTTTACGGGGGTCCACAATAAATCGAGTGTTTTTTATAATAAAAATCACAATAACAATATATATTGACCTGTTGTCATATTATATATATGTCTTGTTGGTGGTATGCCGAACGCGGAAGATATATCAAATTAAATACATACGATAGAATGTATGTTTGGGTGATGGAATCTCCAGTGTCATCCGATCGTCTTCCGAGGCGAGCTCCCACGGGTGCACGGGTTCGGCGTTGCGTCGCCTTTGAGGCCGGGCGGGCCGTGGCGGCGAATGATGACAGGAGCTTTCGCCGTGGTCAGCGCCAGGCCCGGAAAGCGAGCGTCCGGAATGCAGATCGTCTTGGAGCCCCGCTATCCCGCGCGGACCGACATGCCGCCGTCGAGGATGATCTCGGTGCCGGTGACCCAGCGGGCCTCGTCTGAGGCGAGATAGACGGCGGCGTTGGCGGTGTCGCGGCCGTCGCCCATGAAGCCGAGCGGGATGCGGGCGAGGCGCTGGGCCAGGAGTTTTTCAACGTCGCCGCCGGCGCGCTGACCGGCGAGGCGCACCTCCACCATCGGGGTGTGGAGTTGGCCGGGAACGATGCTGTTCACGCGGATGCCCTTGGGCGCGTATTGCATCGCCACGACCTTGGAGAGCTGGATCACGCCGGCCTTGGTGGCGGCGTAGGCGACCTGGGCCGAGCCGGTCCAACGGATCGCCGAGGTCGAGGCGAGATTGACGATCGCGCCGCTTCCCTGGGCTTCCATGTGCGGCAGCACGTGCTTGCAGGTCAGGAAAACGCTTTTCAGATTGTGGTCGATCTGCGCGTCCCAGACCTCTTCCGACATTTCCACCGGCCCGCCGGCGGCCGAGCCGCCGACATTGTTCACCAGAATGTCGATGCGCCCGTATCTGGCGATACAGGCATCCACCATCGCCTTGACCGAGGCGCTGTCGGTGACGTCGCAGATATGGGTCGGCAGGTCGGCGCCGAGCGAGGCGGTGCGCTCCACGGTTTCCTCAAGCGCGGTCTCGGAGCGGTCAACGGCAAAGACCTGGGCACCCTCCTCGATGAAGCGGTAGGTGATCGAGCGCCCGTTGCCCCAGCCGGGCCCGACACAGCCGGCGCCGGTGACGATCGCGATCTTGTTCTCAAGGCGTCCACTCATCTTTCGCTTCCTTTATTTCGGGCGCCTGAACGCCGCTCTAAGATCCTCGATCTCGGGCCGCTTGGCACAGCCTTCGAGGTGGTCGTTCACCATGCCCATGGCCTGCATGAAGGCATAGCAGGTGGTCGGGCCGACGAAGCTCCAGCCGCGCTTCTTCAGCGCCTTGGAAAGCGCCGTTGATTCCGGCGTCTGGCTCAGCAGGCGCGCCGCCGCGTGGGTCATGCGCGCCGGACGGCTTGCCGGATCAGGCTCGAAACTCCAGAAGAAGGCGGCGAGGGAGCCGGCCTCCTCGCGCAGTTCGATCGCCCGCCGCGCATTGTTGATGGTGCTGACGATCTTGCCGCGATGCCGGATGATGCCGGCATCCGCGACCAGCCGTTCGACATCCTTGTCGCCATATTCGGCGATCTGGTCGAATTCGAAATTGTCGAAACCGACCTGGAAGTTCGGGCGCTTGCGCAGGATGGTGAGCCAGCTCAGCCCCGACTGAAAGCCCTCAAGGCAGATCTTCTGAAAAAGGGTCCGGTCATCGCCGGTCGGGCGGCCCCATTCGGTGTCATGATAGTGCTGATAGTCGTCAAGCTCGCCGCACCAGCCACAGCGGGTGATGCCGTCTGTCCCGGTCAGTAATCCCTCAAGCTCGCTCATGGCCGTTCCCGCATGACGGTGTTGCGCAGCACGCCGACGCCTTGGAGCTCGACCTCGACCACGTCGCCCGGCTTCATCGCGCGGGTGCTGCCGGGTGTGCCGGTGAAGATCACGTCGCCGGGGGAGAGGGTCACATGCTGGCTGATATGGCTGATGATCGAGGCGACATCGTGCAGCAGGCCGCTGGTCTCCTCGCGCTGCACGGTCTTCCCGTTGAGCCGGGTTTCAAGCATCAGCTTGCCCGGATCGAGCCCGCGCACGAGGTAAGAGCCGATCGGCCCGAACCGGTCGGCGCCCTTGGCCCGCCACCATTGCAGGTCCGAGCCCTGCCAGCCGCGTTCCGAGACGTCGTTGCCGGCAGTCACCCCGAAGACATAGTCGAGGGCCAGCTCGCGCGGAATGAACCGCCCGGTCTTGCCGATCACCACCACCATCTCGCCTTCGTAGTGCAGGCTATGGGCGTCAGCCGGATAGGGGATCGCGGCGCCCGGCCCGGTGACCGAGGTCGGCGACTTGTAGAAGGTCTCCGGCTTGCCGGCGCCGGACATTCCGGCATGGCTGCGATAGTTCAGCCCCACGGCAAAGACCTTGCGCGGCTCGACCGGGGCCAGAAGCTTGATATCCGAGAGATAGTGGAAATGCTGGTTCAGTTCGTGCTCACCGAAAAGATCACCCACGATCTCCAGCACCCTATCGCCGCGCACCTCGCCGGTCTTGATCTCACCATCGACAATGAAGCGGGCATAGGCGACGGGCTCGGCGCTTGCCGCAGCCGCGATCAGACAGGCTGAGAGGGCGAGGAGGAGGGCTCTGATCACGCGGTTTCCTTGAACAGCTCGCGGCCGATCAGCATGCGGCGGATTTCCGAGGTGCCGGCGCCGATCTCGTAGAGTTTGGCATCACGCAGCAGACGGCCGGTCGGGTAGTCGTTGATATAGCCGTTGCCGCCCAGGCACTGGATCGCCTCGAGCGCCATCCAGGTTGCCTTCTCGGCGGCGTAGAGGATCGCGCCGGCGGCGTCCTTACGGGTGACCTCGCCCCGGTCGCAGGCTTTGGCGACGGCATAGACGTAGGATTTCGAGGCGTTCATGGTCACGTACATGTCCGCCAGCTTGCCCTGCATGAGCTGAAACTCGCCGATCGCCTGGCCGAACTGTTTGCGCTCGTGGACATAGGGGACCACCACGTCCATGCAGGCTTGCATGATGCCGAGCGGCCCGGCGGACAGCACCGCGCGTTCATAGTCGAGCCCGCTCATCAGCACGTTCACGCCCCGGTTGAGGCCGCCGATGATGTTCTCCTCCGGCACCTCGCAATCCTCAAACACCAACTCGCAGGTGTTGGAGCCGCGCATCCCCATCTTGTCGAGCTTGGGCGAGGTGGAAAATCCCTTCATGCCCTTCTCGATGATGAAGGCTGAGATGCCGCGCTGGTGCGCATCGGGATCGGTCTTGGCATAGACCACGAGGGTATCGGCGTTCGGGCCGTTGGTGATCCACATCTTGGTGCCATTGAGGATATAGCGGTCGCCCTTTTTCACCGCCCGGGTCTTCATCCCCACCACATCGGAGCCGGCGCTCGGCTCGCTCATGGCGAGCGATCCCACATGCTCGCCGGAGATCAGTTTCGGCAGATACTTGCGCTTCTGCTCCTCGGTGCCGTTGAGGCGGATCTGATTGACGCAGAGATTGGAATGCGCGCCATAGCTGAGACCGACCGCCGCCGAGGCGCGGCTCATCTCCTCGACCGCGACCACATGCTCGAGATAGCCCATGCCGGCCCCGCCGTATTCCTCCTCGACGGTGATGCCCAGGACCCCGAGATCGCCCATCTTGCGCCAGAGATCGGCCGGGAAATCGTTCGCCTTCTCGATATCGTTCGCCCGCGGCGCCACTTCGTCGGAGGCGAAGGAGCGCACGGTATCGCGCAGCATGTCCGCCGTCTCGCCGAGATCGAAATTGAGGCTCGGATAGTCGTTCGGGATCATGGTTTTTCCTTTGAAAGAACTATACGGTGACCTGGCTGAAATCCTCGGATTCCGGTTCCATCACCCAGAGCTCGCCCTCGGAGATGTCGAACCAGGCGCCGTGCACCGCCAGGCGGTCCTTCTTTTCCAAAATCTGAACGCACGGGAAGGTCCGCAGGTTGGCGACGGAATAGCGGATCGAGGCAAACTCGAGCATGCGTTGCCGTTCCGCCGGCGTCGACCATTTGTTCGCCGCGATGGCCTCGGCCGCGGGATGCAGCAGTTCCATCCATTTGCCGATGAAATCGCCCGGCGAGAGCGGCTCCGAACTCGGATTGAGGGCCGCGTGAATTCCGCCGCAGCGGCCGTGCCCCATGACGACGATGTTCTTGACCTTGAGGCTCTGCACCGCGAATTCCAGCGCCGCCGATGTCGAGTGATGCTGGCCGTCGGGCGCGTAGGGCGGCACCAGGTTCGCGACGTTGCGGACGACGAAAATCTCGCCCGGCAGGGAGTTGAAGATCGTCTCAGGCGCGGCGCGGGAATCGCAGCAGGCGATCATCATGGTTTCCGGCGACTGACCGGCAACGGCGAGCTTGCGGTAGCGCTCGTTCTCGTGGGCGTAGCGGTGCTCGCGAAAATCCTTGTAGCCGTTCAGCAGGGAGGTTGGAAAACTGGTCATCGGACAATGCCGTCTTGAGTTGCGGTGGGATAGGGATAGTCCATATTCGGCCGCAGGTGAACAAGGGGAATGATGTGCTTCCTCACGGCGCGGGGCGGTGAAACGGGCGCGCGATGGGAGACCTGGACCCTTCGGTTGACGCTGGCTCGGCGCGCCACTCATACTCGGCGACCGAGCGCGATCCAGGAAAGCCGTCCGCATGACCCGATACGCCGACAATCCCGCCGCCGTGAGAGCGCTGGTCCGGCCGGCAGAGGTGCACCGGGATGTCTATGTGGATGCCGAGATCTTCGATCTGGAGATGAAGCATCTCTTCGCCAATACCTGGGTCTTCGTCGGCCATGACAGCCAGACGCCGAACCCCGGCGACTATTTCACCACTGAGATCGGTCGCCAACCGATCGTGATGGTGCGCCACCAGGACGGCGAGATCCACGTGCTTTACAACCGCTGTGCCCACAAGGGGACCAAGCTGGTCATCGACCGGACCGGCAATACCGGCAAGTTCTTCCGCTGTCCCTATCATGCCTGGACCTACAAGACCGACGGCGCCCGGCTCGGCATGCCGCTGCGCAAGGGATATGACGGGACCGGGTTGGAGAAGAGCGCCTCCGGCAACGACATGGCGCGGGTCGGCGCGGTGAAGAACTATCGCGGCTTCGTCTTCGCGCGCCTTGCTCATGAGGGACCGGATTTCGAGAGCTTCTTCGGCGACAGCTTGAGTTCCATCGACAACATGGTCGACCGCTCGCCTGAGGGACGCCTCGAGGTTGCTGGACCGCCGCTGCGCTATATGCACCGCTGCAATTGGAAGATGCTGGTCGAGAACCAGACCGATACCTGCCATCCGATGGTCGCGCATGAGAGTTCCGCCGGGACCGCCGTGAAGATCTGGGAGGAAACCCGGCCTGGCGAGGATGCGCCCAAGCCGATGGCGATCCAGGTGATCGCGCCGTTCATGTCATCCTACGAGTTCTTCGAGAAGATGGGCATCCGCACCTGGCCGAACGGCCATGGCCATACCGGCGTGCATCACTCCATTCATTCCGACTATTCCGAGATCCCCGGCTATTTCGACCAGATGACGGCGGCCTATGGCGAGGACAGGGCGCGGGCGATCCTCGGGGAGAACCGGCACAACACCGTCTATTTCCCAAACATCATGGTGAAGGGCACGATCCAGCAGTTGCGGATCTTCATTCCGCTCGCCGCCGACAAGACCTTGGTCGAAAGCTACATCTACCGGCTTGTCGGCGCGCCGGACATGCTGCTGGAGCGCACGGCGATGTACAACCGGCTGATCAACGCGCCGACCTCGATCGTCGGTCATGACGATCTGGAGATGTATGAGCGGGCCCAGGAGGGACTGCTGGCGGACGGTCTCGAATGGGTCAATGTCCAGCGCCTCCTTGAGGAGGATGAGGATCACGGCGTCACCGCCGTCGGTAACGGCACGACGGAGCGCCAGATGCGCAACCAGTTCAATGCCTGGGCCAGGTACATGACCGTCTCCATGAAGGGCGCGGGCGCGTGAGCGTGAGCATTCCCGGCCGCGAGGACCTGATCGATTTCGTCTATGGCGAGGCCCGGATGCTGGACGAGGGCCGCTTCGACGACTGGCTCGCCCTTTGGGCGCCGGACGGGCTCTACTGGATGCCGCTCGACCCGGATGCGGAAAACCCCAAGCTGGTCACCGCCCTGATGCACGAGGACGACTACCTGCGCCGGCTCAGAGTGGAGCGGCTGAAGGGCGCGCGAACCTTTTCGCAAAAGCCGCGCAGCCGGTGCCACCATGTGCTCCAGCGCCCGTTCGTCGATGTTTTCGAGCCGGAGGCGGGCAGGTTCGTGACCACGACGCCGTTTCACTATGTCGAAACCCGGCTGGACGAGCAGTTCCTGCTCGCCGCGACGGCGCGGCACGAACTGGTGGTCGATCGCGGCGCGCTCAGGATCAAACTGAAGCGCGTCGATCTGTTGAACCCCGAAGCGGCGTTCGGGAATATCCAGCTTTTTCTCTAGTCCGAGAGGATTGGGATCGCGGGTCGCGCGCTTTCCTACGGACCGGCGAAAAGCTTCAGCCCCATGGCTTTGGGAACCCCGTCATTGACCGGCGCGCCCTCGCGCGGACAGGCGGAAACGCCGGCCAGGATATCCATCTCGGCGAGCAGATCGATATAGTCTCCCTTGTCGGCGGTGGGCGGGTGAATGGTGAAGCCGCCGTTGCCGTGAACCTCGACATTCATGAACACATTGAAACAGTCGCCGATATCGTCGCCGGTGATTCCCCACGGGGCCAAGGCCTCCTCGAGGTTGCCCTGGCAGTGCCGGTGATCGGTAAGGCCGTCGCGCAGTTTGTAAAGCCCGCCGCTGCACCGTCCGCCGCAGGAACCGAAATGGTTCCCGCAGGTGTCCTCCAGCACCGTGAACATCACATTGTCGCGCGGCGGCTTCGAGTAGAAGTACTTGAACTGTTTGGCGGTGCCGTGCCCCAGCATCACGTTTGTCGCCCAGGTTTGGCCGACATGGAACCATTCCCGGAAGTCATGCAAATTGAAAAACGCGCAGTCGCCGACCTGTTTGCCTTCGGTCAGCTCGATCCGCAGGACCTGGCCCTTGCGAACCTCAAGCGCGCGGCCGTGGCAGGCCGGTATCTCGATTTCGCTCAACAGTTCGCGCGGCATGTCGGATCTCCCTGTCCCGGATAGGTCTCCCGTCATTGCGGCGGTTTTGGCGGGTTGCGTCAACCTGGTTCGCGCATCGGATCCCTGTTGTTTGGTCCAGTGCGCCGGCGACTGTTGACCAATCCCCGCGATATCGGCTTAATGCCCGCGCCTAGGGGAGCCCAACTTGGCTGAGAAATTCCGGCGATGTGCCGGGATGACCCTTTGAACCTGATCCGGGTAATGCCGGCGCAGGGAGTGGACAACGGCCAGAGCCGTCATCTTCATGCCACGCCCGTGTCCGGTCGCCCGACCATTTGTCGAGGAAAGCCGCCACGCCATGACCTTTTCCTTCCGTGCCCTTGCCCTTGCCGGGCTGTTCTCCCTGTCGATGCTGTCTCAGCCCGCTCTGGCACAAACCAAGCTGACGGTGATGCTGGATTGGTTCGTCAATCCCGACCACGCGACCCTGGTGGTCGCCGACAAGCTGGGCCTGTTCAAGAAGGCTGGCCTGGACGTCACCATGGTGGAGCCCGCCGACCCGAATGATCCGCCGAAGCTGGTGGCGGCTGGGAAGGCCGACATCGCTATTTCCTACCAGCCGCAGCTCCACCTTCAAAATGCCGAGGGGCTGCCGCTGACGCGCATCGGGACCCTCGTTGCAACGCCGCTCACCACGCTGCTGGTGCTGGCGGACGGGCCGGTCAAGTCGATTGCGGATCTGAAGGGCAAGAAGGTCGGGTTTTCCGTCGGCGGTTTCGAGGACGCGATCCTCGCGGCGATGCTGGAGCGGTACGGCCTGTCGAGGAAGGATGTCGAACTGGTCAACGTCAACTTCTCGCTCAGCCCGTCGCTGATTTCCGGCCAGGTGGACGCGGTTATCGGCGCCTACCGGAATTTCGAGCTGAACCAGATGGACATCGTCGGGCGTCCTGGCCGGGCCTTCTATGTGGAAGAGGAGGGGGTTCCAGGCTATGACGAACTTATCGTTGTGGCCAATCGGACCAAGCTCGGCAACCCGGAGCTCGCCGCCTTCATCGGCGCGCTGGAGGGAGCGGCCCAGTACCTGGTGAACCATCCCGGGGAAGCCTGGGAGATGTTCAAGGGGTACAAGAAGGGCTTGGACGACGAGCTCAACAAGCGCGCCTTCCACGACACGCTTCCGCGTTTTGCCCTGCGCCCGGGCGCGCTCGACACCGGACGGTATGAACGCTTTGCCGCCTTCCTGGTCAAGCAGGGACTGATCAAGCAGCCGGGGACCGTGTCCGACTACGCGGTTGAGCTGAAGCGGCCATGAGTCCGGCCCACGATCCGGCGGCGGAGCGGTTCACCGACCGGCTGCGGCGGGAAACCGGTCCGCTATGGGAGCGTGCGACCCGGCATGCCTTCACGACCGAACTTGCCGCCGACACCTTGGCGGACGATGTCTATCGCCGTTACCTGATCCAGGACTATGTCTTCATCGAGACCCTGGTGACGGTGCTCGGTCACGCGGTCGCCCTGGCGCCGGGTATGCCGGCCAAGAAGCGTTGGGCGGGCTTTCTGGGGGCGATCACGTCGGAGGAGAACGACTATTTCCTGCGCTCGTTCGACGCGCTCGGCGTACCGGAGGCGGAGCGGGAAACCACCCCGCTGCTGCCCCCGATCCAGGCCTTCGCCGACCTGATGCTGGATGCCACCAGGAGCGGCGCCTACGAGGAGGTGCTGGCGGTGATCGTTCCGGCGGAATGGGTGTATCTCACTTGGGCCCAGGCGGCGCCGAAGCCGTATCCCGACCGCTTCTATCTTTCGGAATGGATCGAACTGCACGACAATCCGGCCTTCGAGGAGATCGTCGGCTGGATGCGCGGCGAGCTTGACCGGATCGGCCCGCTACTGACGCCGACCCGCCGCGATGCCGTCACCCGGCGGTTCCGGCGGCTCGTGGAACTGGAGGTTGCCTTCTTCGACGCGGCTTACGGGTAGGCAAGGCGGACGCAAAAACGCCGCGGCGGATATCTCCGGCGCGGCTGGAGCGCCAGGGCAACGCCAAAAGCCGCGGCGCTGCTGCGCCGCGGTACTCAGGCTCTACCTAATAAAACGGGCGTCAGGCGGCGTTTACGCGGTCGCGGTTTTGGTTGATGTGCCTGTCGTTTATCGCGGAAACTTGTACATTTCTGGTCTGCACGACGTAGACCATGCGGTGGACACCGAACAGGCGCCAGAACACGGAAATAAAGATCGCCGCCGCGGCAACGGCGGAGGCGATCAGGCCCAGTCGCGCGGCCAGGTCGAATGCAAACGCGCCATTCACGATCGCGATGATTCCGCCACCATTAAACCCGGTGAGCAGAACCGAAATCAGACCGATGCCGAGGAAGTCCTCGGTGTCGACTTCATGGGGGCGGCGTTCATAGCGGGCATAGGCGGCAATTCCGACGGCACCGACCGCCAACATGGCGAAGCCGACGATGATCAGTTCAATACTGTACTCCACAACGTTTCTCCCACGGGACCGCCGAAGCGCATTGCCGGTCGGCACCGCTGTTTCAGAATCCGTTTGAAGACGACAACCGCCGCCTTTCGGAGAAACATTTCAGTCAGTCGCCCGGAGACGCCTCGGGTCACCACGGAAAATTCCGCGCGTGATCGTCAGTCGCCGACAGGCGAAGACGCATCCCCGGTTCAGGTCGTTTTGGCCATGGTCTTTTTCGGATACGCACCGGTGGAAAAATCGCGCGCCGGCACGCTTGACGATCAGATTGGACCTATTTTGGTTTTCGTCAATTGAATTGAGGGCAGCGAGAGTGCGCGGAGCCTGCGCATTTTGACGCAGGCCGCCGCATTCCCGCCTAGGTCAGCGGCGCCCTGTCCGCCGCCGAGGCCCGCTTGGCGAAACCCTCGTATTGCGACCAGTCGAGCTGGTGTTCGGCGACGGTGTCCGGATCCCACATCTGGCGCTCGACGCCGAGGACATTGGCGCCGTAGACATGCAGACCCAGGGCCGGCTTGTCGCTCGTACATTCCGCCACGTGCACCGCGCGGGCCGGCATGAAGAACACCGAGCCCGCCTGCAGATCCACCGAGCGCTCGAAGGTGAGCGAGCCGTCGGCGTTGCGGGTATAGAGCGAGTTCTTCTCCGAGCCGGACAGGACCAGGATCGCCGCCCAGGTGCCGTGATTATGCGGCGGCGTGCGCCGGCCGTCGGGAAAACGTACCTTCAAAAGGCTGAGATTCGGCGCCCGGTAGAAGGATTGCAGCGCGTTGCCGCCGGTCCCCTCGATATAGGAGAGCGCCTTTTCGACCCCCGCCAGATCCTGCTTCAGCTCGTTCATGACCTGAACGGCGGCCTTGTGCGCATATTCCTCGGGCTGGTCGGCGATGGCGGCGGTAAAACGGGCGACGATATCTGCAACATTCACGGCGGGAACCCTCGGATCATTAACAAGTGCCGAAAATCTTACACGGTTTCGCCAGTCAGGGGAGCGGGCAATTCGATGGTCTCGGCGCTTATCATGTAACCGCGCCACGCGCCGCGGACGGAAGAGGCTACATCCAGTCAACGTTCTGCGGAAAATACTGCGACACGAACTGGTAGGTCGTTTGCACGATCTGCCGGTTGTGCTTGGACTTGCCATCGATCTTGAAGTCCCACTTCTCGATCAGCTCGTCCCAGATCAGCATTTTTTCATGCAGCCGGTCACGTGTCTCGCGGATGAAGGTGACCTGTTCATCGACGGTTTTCAGCACATCCGCGACCTGCTTCATGCGGGTGTCGACATCGAGAAAGGCACTGCGAAAATCCTTGACCGGCGGACCCATGAGGACCTAGCAGCGCTGGATTTCGTCAACGAAGTGCCGCTCCGAGGAATGATGGCTGGAGACCGCGTCGAGCTTCTCGACGATATGTGAGGCGTCGAGATAGCGCTTGCGCAGTCCCTCGATATAGGCCAGTTCCCGCATGATGCGATCGGCATATTGCGCGACGGTCGGCGCGCACCCCTCTCCCAGGCCGATTTTCTTGTCGATCGTCTCAAAGCCGCTCTGGACGTACATCTTGCCTTCCGCGCTTTCCAGGAAGATGCCGATATCTTGAGCCCGCCATTCGAGCTTCCGAGAACCGCAATTCGGAACACGAAGGTGTTCCTGGCGCGAGCCCTGTGCTTGTCATCGACGGTCCAGCTCGCCGAGCCGTCGAGAAGTTCCCGCGGGATAATATCGCCGGGCCGGATGTCCTTGACGTATTTCAACCCCTTGGCGAGCAGATCCAGCAGCTTTGAATCGGGGCCTTCCGGGTCCAGGGAAAATTCCCGGCGCAGGGAATCAAAGGTGATCGCGGCCGCGTGCTCCCCAACGTCCATCAATAGAACCGGCTGATGATCCGAGGCGGACAACGCGAAGCGGTTGCCGGGGACCTGGAAGATCTTGTGAGCGAAGTTGAAGTACTCTACGGAGTCGTCATCAGCCACTGACTAGTCCTTCCGATGCGCGCTGCCGCAACTTTCGCAATTCGAGCACCCCATTCCAAGCGATCTTGCGGTCGAATTTAGGCTTTAATCATATAGTTGATATCGGCGCATCCGTATCCGGATTATGGGGCGAAACTCGCCGAAACGCCTCTGCTTTGAATAGAATGTAATACACATGTCGGTCCGGCCACTAGCTGCGGAATCTACGTATTGTTAGAGGCGCGGTACTGCGGTTTTGTGACAGCCTGGAAATCAGCTATACGTTGTTCGCCTGTTCTGCATTCGCCGAGCGCCGCCGGGGATGTGGGACCGATTTTGCATAGAGGAACGGCATGGCGAATTTCGCCACAGTCAATGGTGAACGGATAACCCTGTCGGAAGTGCGGGTTCCTCCGACATTGAAAAAAGCGATTCCCGAACATCTGCGTTACGTTGAAGGGCGCTCCGGCGGAAAGCGTCTGACGATGAAGAGCCAGAAATTGTCGGAAACGGTTCTGGACGGGTTGAATTTGACGCGGGCGATCCTGTCGGGATGCACGTTCGTGCGCACGCGGGCCAATTGCACGCTCTTCGTTGAGGCCGACTTGTTCGGAGCCGACTTCTCCACCGCTGTCTGTACCGCCGCCAATTTTGAACAGGCCGACCTGCGGGGCGTCAATTTTGAACTCGCGAACCTCAAATATGTTCGCTTCAGGGGCGCCGATATGCGTCCCGGACAAATCGCCGACTGGGGCGCCGAGATCGAGCGTCAAGTGAATTTCAACAAGGCGAATATCGAGGGAGCCGATTTTACCGAGGCGGATCTCACATCGGCGAATCTCTCGGTGGCGAATGCCCAGAAGGCGAAGTTCGGCGACACCGAGATGTTCGCGGTGAACCTTGCCGGCGCCAATCTTGCGGGAGCCGATCTGTCCGGCTGCAATCTGAAGAACGCGAACCTGACAGGCGCCAATCTCGATGGCGCGAATCTGGCGGGCGCCAGGCTTGTCGACGCCAATCTGCGCAATGTCGATCTGTCGAAATGCGATGTGTCGAATGCGGATCTTTCCGGGGCGACGCATCGGGATTCACAAAATCCCTTGCCGGATGCCATCGAGGCGATGATCCAAAGTCATAGCGAGTGGATCGCCTCGAACGGGGTCGGCGGAACCCGCGCCGACTTTACCGGCCAGGATCTGGCGGGGTTGGATTTTTCGAGCTGCGACGTACGCGGCGTGAGTTTCGACGATTGCAACCTCGCCGGGGCGATGTTCGTGAAAGCGGAACTGTTCCTCACCTCCTTCAAGAACGCGAATCTGGAGGGGGCGGATTTCTCGTTCGCGCGGGCGCACGGCACCATATTCCGCAACGCCCAGCTCAGGGGCGCGCGTTTCCTGAAGGCGTCGATCGAACAGGCCGAGATCATTTCGGGCGACTGCAGGAAAACCGGCCGCATGTTCCCGACCAGCATGCAGGGCGCCAAGCTCGAGCATGCGAATTTTACCGGCGCGCGCCTGGAGGGCGTCGACTTCACGGACAGTTTGGTCGAACCCAAGCAGCTTGAACTGGCAACCGTCAGAAACACGATGGTCGCCGGCGTGAAATTCGTTTCCTAGCCGAACGCGGAAGCTCCAAACGACGAAGCCCCCCAGGATTGGGGGGCTTCGATCATCTGGCGCGGGTGGCTATTCGGCGGCTTCACTCTGGGTGACCGCTCCGCCAGCGGCCTTTTCACCATTGATCAGCAACGCGCCGTCCCGTGCCGTAACCTGCACCATGTCGCCTTCGGCGACGCTGCCCTCTAGGATCTTATTGGCCAGCGGGTTCTGAAGCGCGCGCTGGATCACCCGCTTCAGCGGCCGTGCCCCGTAGACCGGATCGTATCCAGCATTCGCCAGCCACTCGAGGGCCGCGTCGTCGAGATCGAGCGAGATGGTGCGGTCCTCCAGCAACTTCCGCAGCCGGGCGAGCTGGATCTTCACCACATCCGCCATGTCGGCGCGGTCCAGGCGGCTGAACAGCAGCACCTCATCCAACCGGTTCAGGAATTCGGGCCGCAGGGCCTGACGCACCACCTCCATCACCTGACCGCGCACCTCCTCGACCGAGGCGCCGTCGGTCTGGGCCGCCAGATACTCGGCCCCGAGATTCGAGGTCATGATGATCAGGGTATTGCGGAAGTCGACCACCCGGCCCTGGCCGTCGGTCAGCCGGCCGTCATCGAGAACCTGCAAGAGCACGTTGAAGACATCCGGATGGGCTTTCTCCATCTCGTCGAACAGAACCACCTGATACGGCCGGCGGCGGACCGCCTCGGTAAGGGCTCCGCCCTCGTCGTAGCCGACATAGCCCGGAGGCGCTCCGATCAGCCTGGCGACCGAGTGCTTCTCCATGTATTCGGACATGTCTACCCGAACCATGGCGCTTTCGTCGTCGAACAGGAATTCCGCCAGAGCCTTGGTAAGTTCGGTCTTGCCGACGCCGGTGGGGCCAAGGAACAGGAAGGATCCCATCGGCCGGTTCGGGTCCTGCAGCCCGGCGCGGGAGCGGCGCACGGCGTTGGCCACGGCCGCGATCGCCTCGTGCTGGCCGATCACCCGGCCGTGCAGCTTGGCTTCCATGTCCAGCAGCTTTTCGCGCTCGCCTTCCATCATCTTGTCGACGGGGATGCCGGTCCACCGCGAGACGATCGAGGCGATGTCCTCGGGAGTGACCTCCTCCATGACCATTTGCTTGCCGGAGGAATGTTCGGCGGCGTTGATCGATCTTTCGAGCTCCGGAATGATCGAATACATGAGCTCCCCGGCGCGTTCGTAGTTGCTCTCGCGCTGGGCGACCTCAAGTTCGTGACGGGCCTCGTCGAGCTTTTCGTGAGCCTTCTGGGTATCCAGGACGCTGTCCTTTTCGGCCTTCCAGCGCGCCGTCAATTCCAAGGAGTGCTCCTCAAGCTCGAACAGCTCGTCCTGGAGCTTGTCGAGGCGTTCCTGGCTGGCGGGATCGGTTTCCTTGATCAGCGCCTGCTCCTCGATGCGCAACTGGATGATCTTGCGGTCGAGCTCGTCGATTTCCTCCGGCTTGGAATCGATCTCCATGCGCCGGCGCGACGCCGCCTCGTCGACCAGGTCAATCGCCTTGTCGGGCAGAAAGCGGTCGGTGATATAGCGATTGGAAAGATTGGCCGCCGCGACCAGCGCGCTGTCGGTGATCCGGACGCCGTGGTGCAGCTCGTACTTCTCCTTCAGGCCGCGCAGGATCGAAACCGATTCCACCACGCCCGGCTCATTGACGAGGACCGGCTGAAAACGCCGGGCCAAGGCCGCGTCCTTCTCGATATGCTTGCGGTACTCGTCCAGCGTCGTCGCGCCGATACAGTGCAGCATGCCGCGGGCCAGGGCGGGTTTCAGCATGTTGGAGGCATCCATTGCGCCTTCCGCCGCGCCCGCGCCGACAAGGGTGTGGAGCTCGTCGATGAACAGCACCACATCGCCCTCGGAATGCGAAATCTCCTGAAGCAGGGCCTTCAGCCGTTCCTCGAATTCGCCCCGGAACTTGGCGCCGGCGATCAGCGAACCGAGATCGAGGCTGAGCAACCGCTTGTCCTTCAGGCTTTCCGGCACGTCGCCATTGACGATTCTGAGCGCCATGCCCTCGGCGATGGCGGTCTTGCCGACGCCGGGCTCGCCGATCAGGACCGGATTGTTCTTGGTGCGCCGGGACAGCACCTGGATCGTCCGCCGGATCTCCTCGTCGCGGCCGATGACCGGGTCGAGCTTTCCGTCTCGCGCCATCTTGGTGAGGTCTCGGGTGTATTTGTAGAGCGCGTCATAGCCGGCCTCGGCGGAGGCGCTGTCGGCGTTGCGGCCCTTGCGCAATTCGTTGATCGCCGTGTTGAGCGCCTGCGGCGTCAACCCGTTATCCTTCAGAATCCGGTCGGCCGGGATGTCGGGCATCATCGTCAGCGCAAGCAGCAGCCGCTCGACGGTGATGAAGCTGTCCTTGGCCTTTTCCGAGATGGTCTGAGCCTGCTGTATCACCCGCGTGAAGTCGCCGGACGCGAAGACCTGGCCCGCGCCCGATCCCTCGACCTTCGGAATGCGGGCAAGTTCCGCCTCGACGGCGAGCAGGGCATTCGCGTGATCTCCTCCGGCCTGGCCGATCAGGCGGGCGCACATGCCTTCCTTGTCGTCCAGAAGAACCTTCAGAAGATGCTCGGGAGTCAGCCGCTGATGATTGCTGTTGGCGGCGAGGGTGTGAGCGCCTTGCAGAAATCCGCGCGACCGCTCGGAGAATTTCTCGAAATCCACTGTCCGTACTCCCGTGCCCACCGCGAGGATCGCCGATGGGATTGACGGCGTCCCGCAAGGCGGCGACACCAGATACGACCTCTCGCCCGACCATATTATCGCGTCTGGGCGACAAAGTCCCCGAACCCGCTCCGCGGACCCTTTGCAAGGCATCCGGGGCGGCATGAGCGAGATATGGTGTGATAAATGCGCAACACAAGGGTTCCGAATGCGATTTCAAGCAGATACGGGGCTTTCCGCGTGCTTCCGGCGCGCCGGGCTGTGTTGACACCTTCAATGAGAGGATTCAGTTTACCGAATCATGTCAGCAAGAATTCAAGCCTTGTATCGCTACCCCGTGAAGGGACTCTCGGCGGAATCGCTCGCCAGCGTGGAATTGCGCGCGGGCGAGGCCGTGCCGCATGACCGGCGGTTCGCGATCGCCCATGGTGCGGCGCGCCGGCTTGATCCGGCAAACCCGCAATGGATGCCGAAGGGGTTTTTCCTGCAATTGATGGCCAACGAGAAGCTGGCGACCCTGCAGACCCGCTTCGATCCTGATACCGGGATTTTGACCATCTCCAGAAACGGCCGCCAAGTCTGCCGCGGCACAATCACAGACCCTACCGGACGCGCGGTGGTCGAGCAGTTCATGGCCGCCTATATGGGCAGCCAGGCGCGCGGACAACCGAAGTTGGTGGAAAGTCGAGAGCAGCCTTTTTCCGACACTAATGTGCCGTTCGTTTCAATCATAAACAAGGCCTCGGCGGCGGATTTGAGCCGCGTCGTCGGAAGGCCGGTGGATCCGATGCGGTTTCGCGGCAATATCCTGGTCGAGGGCATCGCCCCCTGGAACGAGTTCGAGTGGGTTGGAAAAACCATAAAAATCGGCGCTGCGGCCCTGCGGGTCGAAGAGCGCACCGGGCGTTGCGCGGCAACCAATGTCGATCCCCAGACCGGTGCGCGCGACCTGACCTTGCCGCGCAGCATGCAGCATGCCTTCGGGCATGAGGATTGCGGCATCTACTCCCGTGTCGTCGAGGGCGGATCGATCGCCCCCGGTGACGAAATCATCGTGACCTAAAACTTCCGAAAAGCCGATCGCGCCGCCGCGCCTCAGTCGCCGGGATTTTCCTCGGGTTGGCTCGGCTCGACCGCCGTGCGCGGACGCCGCCGGGGCCGGGGAGGGGCCGACTGTTCGTCGGTATCCTGAACCGGCGCGCCGACCACCGTGACAGTGACGCCCGGCGTTACTGACGGGCTCGGCGCTTCGGAGCGATCCGGTCGGTCGGGATTTCGAGGACCCGAGAAGTCATCCGAACCATTACGCCGCCGCCGCAACGACAGCGGAGGACGTCGAGCCGACGACTCGTCGTCATCTTCCTCGCCTTGGGCCTGATCGGATGTTACGGCTTCCACGCGCCGTTCGGGCTCGGGCGCCGGACGGACCTGCCCGGGCTCCGCGTCATCCCGGGCGGTCGGAGTGCCTTGACCGCCATGCTGATTCGAAGCGGAGAGGTTCAATTCCGGCTGCGGTTCATCATCCTGGAACTGATTCCCATGCGCGTCGTCATTTCCACCGTGCTGAAATCCGTTGCCGCGGTTCCGGTTCGGGTCGCCGCCGTTCTCCTCGGCAAAGGCGCTGAGAATCCGGAAATAGTGCTCGGCGTGCTGGAAATAGCTTTCGGCGAGGACCCGGTCACCGCTTTGCGCCGCGTCCCGTGCGAGGTTGAGATATTTCTCATGCACCTGATTCGCGTTGCCGCGAATCCGCACGTCAGGGCCGTTGCTGTCGAAAGTCTGGTTGCGGTTCGGAGTTCCAGAGCGCCGGTTGTTATTACCGCCGCGACCCCGCCCACGTTTGTTGTGTGGACCTTGTCTCATCTGTAACCGTT
>JAYOEU010000077.1:0-18845 GCA_038116915.1 Alphaproteobacteria bacterium | reverse complement strand
ATCTTCGGAATTTTACGCCCCCGGGACGTCGCGGGCGACAGGGTGACGCGCTGAAGACCAAGATCGCGGCGACGCCTCAGGACAGTCTGAAATCTTCCCGTTCGACCTTGCCGTCGGCGATGCGGATGAAAACATGCCTCCTCAATTCATGGGACGGATCGGTGTGACCGGTGATTGCCCTGTCGTGCCAAACCCTCAAGGTTACGCCCAGAATTCCGGTCACGGCGCCCGAACCGTCGCCATAAGGCAGCATGAGACGCTGCCCCATCGCGACACGTGACTGCTCGGCATAGATCCGCCCGGTTATCAGTAGGACGCCCGGGGCCTCCACGCATTTTTTGAAATAGGCGTGCACCCGGGGATAGGCGGCCGCGTCCGTCAACTCGTCAAGATGCCGGCCCCGTATCGCGGTGCCGAAACTCGCGATGACGTTTTCGCCGGCGAGACGGTATCGAAACCGGTCCTCCGCCGGCACGAAGTCACACAGCCAGACCTTGGAAAGCGCGCTCTTCATCGCGTCGGGCGACACGTCGCGGCGGTCCGGAATACCTTCGGCGCGGGTATACAGCTCCAGCCAATGACGAAGAACGACCGAGACCTCGCCGGTGAAGCCGGAAAGCTCCCGGTCGACCCGCCGCAGGAACGGGCTCGTTTCTCCTTCGCCGATGCTACGGCTCATTGCGATCTTCCAAACGGTGCGGCGCGCGCCGTGCCGCGATTGCGAATTGGCATGGTTCCAGCCTAATTGGATCCGATGGTTTCGAGCGCGGTCTGTAAAATATACGCGGCGGCGGCCTGATCAATCTTCTCCGAGCGGCGTTTTCTGCTCAAATCCGCCTCAATCATCATGCGCTCCACCGCCATCGTGCTCATGCGCTCATCCCAGAAAGCGGCGGGACGGCTTATCCTCTCGACCAGGCTTAAAGTCCAGTCCCGTGTTGCCTGAGCGCGGGGGCCTTCGGTGCCGTCCATGTTGATCGGAAGCCCGACTACAAGCCCTCCGGCGCCGCGCTCGGTCATGATCTCGTCGATTTCCTGCGCATTCCGGGTCAGCTTCAGCCGCTTGAGGGTCGTGATCGGGCTGGCGATACGCAATGTCGGGTCGGAGACCGCTAGGCCGATGGTCTTGCTTCCGAGATCAATTCCCAACAGCCGCGCGCCCGGCGCCAGCCGGCTTGCAAGCGCGCTCGGGCTCGCGGTGATCAGATCCCTCGGACTCATGGACCGGTTCCAACTTTCGGAAGTTCTCAAACGCGTTGCGTCCCGTGGACGATTTCCGTACATATCCGGCACTGTCCGCGGCCATCCATCGACGCGCCGTGCCCGTCAGCCGGAGTCAGAAAAGGCTTATCCGATGTCGCTCGACAAAGCCACCGTCAGTCATATCGCGCATCTCGCGCGGATCGAGGTGGAAGACGCCCAGTTGGAAACCATGGTCGGAGAGCTGAACAACATCCTCTCCTGGATCGAACAACTCAACGAGGTTGATACCGACGGCGTGGCCCCGCTCGCGAGCGTGACCGGCCATGCCCTGCCGTTGCGCGCCGATGCGGTGGCCGACGGCGCCTATCCGAACCGCGTGCTGGCCAACGCGCCGGACCGGGCGCTCGACTTCTATGCGGTGCCGAAGGTGGTGGAGTGATGTCGGAGCTGCTGTCACTTGATCTGGCCGCGGCGCGCGACGCGCTGCGGGACCGAAAAGTCTCCTCGCAGGAACTGACCGAGGCCTATCTCGGCGCCATGGAAGCGGCGCGCCATCTGAACTGCTATGTGACCGAAACGCCGGACAAGGCGCGGGAGATGGCGCGGGCGGCGGATGCCCGGCTCGCCAAGGGCAAGGCCCTTGCGTTGGACGGCATTCCCCTGGGCATCAAGGACCTTTTCTGCACCGAGGGGGTACTGACCACCGCCGGATCGCACATTCTCGACGGGTTCAAGCCAGAATATGAATCGACGGTCACCAGCAACCTGTGGCGCGACGGTGCGGTGATGCTGGGCAAGCTCAACATGGACGAATTCGCCATGGGCTCGGCCAATGTCACCAGCTATTACGGACCGGTCGAAAGCCCGTGGAAGCGCCAGGACGGCGGCAATGCGCGCCTGGTTCCCGGCGGTTCCTCCGGCGGCTCGGCATCCGCGGTTTCGGGCCGGCTCGCGGTCGCCGCCACGGGTACCGATACCGGTGGTTCGATCCGCCAGCCCGGAAGCTTTTGCGGGATCGTCGGCATGAAGCCGACCTATGGCCGCTGTTCGCGCTGGGGCGTCGTCGCCTTCGCCTCCTCCCTCGATCAGGCCGGCCCGATCACCAGGAACGTCCGCGACGCGGCGATCATGCTGACCAGCATGGCGGGGCATGATCCCAAGGACTCGACTTCCGCCAATCTCGCGGTTCCCGACTTCGAGGCGGCCTTGACCGGCGATGTGAGGGGCATGCGGATCGGCGTGCCGAAGGAGTACCGGATCGACGGCATGCCGGCGGAGATTGAGGCGCTGTGGTCCAAGGGCATCGCGATGATGCGGGACGCCGGCGCCGAGATCGTCGACATCAGCCTGCCGCATACCAAATACGCCCTGCCGACCTACTACATCATCGCGCCGGCCGAGGCGTCCTCGAACCTGGCGCGCTATGACGGGGTGCGCTACGGCCTGCGGGCCGAGGGCGGCGGCAGTCTGGACGAGATGTACGCCAAGACCCGGGGTGAAGGCTTCGGAACCGAGGTCAAGCGCCGGGTGCTGATCGGCACCTACGTGCTTTCGGCCGGCTATTACGACGCCTACTACCTGAAGGCTCAGCGGGTGCGCGCCCTGATCAAGCGGGATTTCGATCAGGCCTTCGAGACCGTCGATACCATCCTGACCCCGACCGCGCCGTCAGATGCCTTCGCCATCGGCGAGAATGACGACGATCCGATCAAGATGTATCTGAACGACGTCTTCACGGTACCGTCGAGCCTGACCGGATTACCGGCGATTTCGGTGCCGGTCGGGCTTTCCGACCGCGGTCTGCCGCTGGGGCTGCAGCTGATCGGCAAGCTGTTCGACGAGGAATCGGTGTTCCGGGCCGCCGGAGTGCTGGAGAGCGCCGCGAACTTCACCGCGCGCCCGACGGGAGGGCAGTAGCATGGCCGCTTTGCTGCAAGGCGAAACCGGGGAATGGGAAGTGGTCATCGGCTTGGAGGTCCATGCCCAGATCGTCTCGGACGCCAAACTGTTCTCCGGCGCCGCCACCGCCTTCGGGGCCGAACCGAACTCTCAGGTCTCGCTGGTCGATGCGGCGATGCCGGGCATGCTTCCGGTGATCAATCAGGAATGCGTGCGGCAGGCGGTCAAGACCGGCCTCGGCCTCAAAGCAAAGGTCAACCGGGTCAGCGTGTTCGACCGGAAGAACTATTTCTATCCCGACCTGCCCCAGGGCTATCAGATCAGCCAGTACAGCCAGCCGATCGTCGGCGAGGGCGAGTTGCCGATCGATCTGCCGGAGGGCGTCAAGCATATCGGGATCGAGCGCCTCCACATGGAACAGGACGCGGGCAAATCCCTGCACGATCAGCATCCGAGCAAAAGCTATATCGACCTTAACCGCTCCGGCGTCGCGCTGATGGAGATCGTCTCGCGCCCGGACATGCGTTCGGCCGAGGAGGCGGCGGCCTATGTGCGCAAGCTGCGCTCGATCCTGCGCTATCTCGGAACCTGCGACGGTAACATGCAGGAAGGCTCGCTGCGCTGCGACGCCAACGTTTCCGTGCGCAAGCCTGGCGGTGAATTGGGAACCCGCTGCGAGATCAAGAATCTCAACTCGATCCGCTTCCTCCAGCAGGCCATCGAGTTCGAGGCGCGCCGGCAGATCGAGGTCATCGAGGCCGGCGGCAGGATCGACCAGGAAACCCGGCTGTTCGATGCCAACCGGGGTGAGACCCGGACCATGCGGACCAAGGAAGATGCCCATGACTATCGGTATTTTCCGGACCCGGATCTGCTGCCCCTGGTCCTGAGCGAGGACTTCATCGCGGCCATCAAGGCGGAGCTGCCGGAACTGCCGGACGCGAAGAAAGCCCGCTTCATGTCGGATTTCGGCCTCAGCGAGGAGGATGCCTCGCAACTGGTCGAGGAGCGCGAGACCGCCGCCTACTATGAAGCGGTCGCCCAGGGACGGGACAAGAAGCTGGCGTCGAACTGGGTCCTGACCGAACTGTTCGGTGCCTTGAACAAGGCCGGCAAGGAGCTCGAGGAAAGCCCCGTCGATGCCGCCGCGCTCGGCGGGCTGATCGGGCTGATTTCCGACGGCACGATATCCGGGCGCATCGCCAAGGACGTGTTCGCCGACATGTTCGAGACCGGCAAGGACGCCGTTCAAATCGTCGAGGAAAATGGCCTGCGCCAGGTCTCCGATGCCGGCGAGATCACCGGCCTGATCGACGGCGTCCTGACGGCGAACCAGGACAAGGTGGCGGAATTCAAGGCCGGCAAGGACAAGCTTTTCGGCTTCTTCGTCGGCCAGGTGATGAAGCAGAGCCAGGGCAAGGCGAACCCGGCCCTGGTCAACCAAGTGTTGCGGGAAAAGCTTTCATCCTGAGCGGCGGAGTTCCGCGCCGGTGCCGGAGGCAAGATCATGCGTTTGAAGACCCTGCTGCCGCTTGCCACCGCCGAGGCGGTCGCCGACGAGGCGCTGCGCCTCGGACGCAAGGAGGGGATGCATCCGCTCACGGTCGCCGTGCTTGATGGCGGCGGGCATATCGTGGTGCTGAAGCGTGAGGACGGCTCCGGCATTCTGCGCGCGGACATCGCCACCGGTAAGGCCTGGGGCGCGCTCGGGATGGGGATTCCGAGCCGCCTGATCCGCGACCGCCTGGCGGATCGGCCAAGTTTTCAGAACGCGCTCGCCGCGGCCGCGGACGGCCGGCTGATTCCGGTGCCGGGCGGGGTCCTGATCAACAATGCCGACGGCGAGACCATCGGCGCGGTGGGCGTCAGCGGAGATACCTCCGACAAGGATGAGTATTGCGCGATTCAGGCGGTGATCGCCTCCGGCCTCGTGCCGGACCCCGCATCCCCCTCCGCGACTTGGCGGGAGTCAATGCTATAGTCCGATAGGGTTATGGCCAGGGCGGCTTGAAAATCCGACCCTCCATATGATGGAAAACGATTGACCGCCCAAAGAGAACCGGGAAACCAGACGTGCATCTCGACCCCAACCTGATCGCCATCGCCGTTGTCTTTTCGGTCGCGCTGGTCTGCGGCCTGCTGCTGATGCGGATCAAGCAGCCGGCGATCGTCGGCTATATCCTCGCGGGCGTGATTCTCGGCCCGTCCGGTTTCGAGATCATCTCGGAGACCGAGGCCGCCAAGACACTCGCCGAACTCGGCGTGTTGCTGCTGCTGTTCCTGGTTGGAATGGAACTCAGCCTGCGGGCGTTCAAGGCGGTCTACAAGACAGCGCTTCTGGTTGTGGTCATTCAGATCGGCCTCGCGGTCGCGGCGACATCCGGCATCGGCGCGCTGATGTCCTGGTCGTATGAGCAGGGTATTTTGCTCGGCTTCGTTCTGGCGCTGTCCAGCACGGCGGTGACCGTCAAGGTGCTCTCCGACATGGGCGAATTACGCAGCCCGTTCGGGCGGATTACGGTCGGCGTCCTGATCGGCCAGGATCTGGCGGTGATCGGTATGCTGCTGGTGATCGAGACCCTGAACCCGGACACCGCCTTCGACTATTCGGTCATCTGGCGGACCGCGATGGCGGTGGTGATCGTCGCCATCCTGGTCTGGTTCCTCTCGCGGCGCGAGCGCATGCGCCTGCCGTTGCGTTCGGCGTTCTTTGCGGACCGCGAGGTGGTGCCGATCGCCGCGCTGGCCTTCTGCGGCGTGTGCGCGACGGCTGCGGGTCTGCTCGGCCTTTCCACCGCCTTCGGAGCCTTTCTCGCCGGCCTCGTGGTCGGCAACTCGTCCGAGCGCCGGATCGTCATGCGCGGCACCAAGCCGATCGAAAGCGTTCTGCTGGTGGTGTTCTTTCTGTCGGTCGGGCTGCTGATCGACGCGAGCTTTTTCGTCGATCATCTCGGCACCCTGTTCGTGGTGCTGCTGCTGGCAACAGTGGCAAAAGGCGTCATCAATGTCGCCGCGCTCCGGGTCGCTGGCGAGCCCTGGGAACGATCGGTTCTCTCCGGCGTCGCCATGGGTCAGATCGGTGAATTCGCCTTCGTCATCGCGGGCATCGGGCTGACCGTCAAAGCCATCGATACCGACGGCTACAAGATCGCGGTTGCCGTCATCGCCATGAGCCTGATGCTCGGTCCGGCCTGGATGGCGCTGGAACGGCGCCTGCGGGCCGCCGAGGGTCTCGGCGACCGGCTGTCCCGCGTGGAGGCGGATATCGTCCGGCGGACCCGGCTGCTGACCGATCCGAGCACCACGGAGATGCGGGGCTGGGTGACCTCGACCGCGTGGTTCGCGGCGCGCCTTCTGAATCGGTTGCGCGGTAACCGCTCGGATGTCTGGCCGCCGCGAATCCCGGTGCATGCCCCCGAGCCCGGAGAGGACTGGGACCGGTGGTAAGCGGCGGCGCCGTCACCAAAGCTTGATGTTGTCGTAGATCCGGATATTGACCTTCGCCCGCATGCCGGGGGTCAGGTTCGGCGGCGGGTCCTTGACGGAGATCCGCACCGGCACCCGCTCCACCCCGCCTCCGAAACGGTTGTTCGAGCTCAGGGTCGTGACCCCCATCTCGGCGGTGGTGATGTTGCCGATCCGGGTGACCTCGCCGAGATAGTCCCTGAACGGATAGATCTCGAACTCGATCACCACTTCCTGCCCAAGCCGGACATGCCGCATCTGGCTTTCGTCCACATAGGCTTCGACCCAGTAGAGCGCCGGGTTATGGAGCATGACGATGGTGACGCCATCCTCGACATATTCGCCGGCATAGCGGTGAATGCGGCCGACCACGCCATCGACCGGCGAGTAGATCCGGCGCTTCTTGAGCTCCACCTCCTGGATCCGGATGTCGTCCCGGATGCGAGCCTGCTCGACCTTGGAGGTCTTGATCTTCTCCAGAAAGACATTGATCTGCCGCGCGGTGGCTTTGAGCTGATCATACTCGCGCCGGGCGACCTCGATATTGGCGCCGGCAACCGCCGCCTCGCCTTGGAGAATCAGCACCTTGTCCTTCTCGGCGTTGAATTTTTCCTCCAGCGTCAGACCCTTCTTGATCAGGAACCCGACCCGCGCCAGATTCTGTTCCGACAGTTTGAGCCGGTCCTGGATCGCGGCAAATTCCTTCTCGATCGCGCGGATTTTTTGCATCTGGGTTTGCAGTTTCGACTCGAGCTCGGTTTCAAAGGCCTGCTTCTCCGAGATCAGCCGCGCCTCCTCGCTGTTCTTCAACTCGAGATCGGTCTTGAGAGCCTCCAGGGCCAACCGGACATCGTCATCCTCAAGCAGCACGACTTCCTGGCCGGCGGTCACCTTGCCGCCCTCTTCGACCAGGACCTTCTTGATCTGACCGTTCACCTGGGCCGACAGATGGGCAAGCTCTGTGCGAATCCGCGCGTCGTCCTCATAGACATTGGTAAACCAGTACAAGGTCTCGTATCCGGCCAGCAGCACGGCGCCGACAATCCCGGTGCTTATCACGACCTTCAATGTCTGTTTCAGCGCCACGGCAGCGTCTCAAGATCCAACAAGCGTTTCCAACTCCGGGCCAAGGCGCCATGCCGCTTCGGACCCGCCGGCTTGTTTGCAATCCGCCAGTCTTGGTTCCGCGCAGCTTATATGAAATACAGTCGGCACTTGACCCCGGCGACGCTAACAGCAAAGCCTGACCCGATCAACTGAACCGCCCCGGCCCGGGTGAAACAGCACATGGACGAAACCGGTGAGTAGCGCGGCAGAAACCGACAAACCGCCCTCCCCGATCCGCGCGTTGATCCGCGACGGAAATTTTCTGTGCATCTGGCTGATCGGCGGGCTGACCGGCGTGGTGCGCTGGTTCCAGCTTCTGGCGCTCGGCGTTTTCACCTTCGAGATCACCGGCTCGCCGCTTCTGGTCTCGACGATCCCGATCCTCTGGATGCTGCCGCTGACCTTGCTCGGTCCGGCGGTCGGCGTGATCGCCGATCAACTCAGCCGCAAGGCCCTCTTGGCGGGGTCAATCAGCATGATCATCGCGCTGCAGATCGCCATGGCCTTCCTCGCGCATCTGGGAGAGCTCTCCTACCCGCTGATCGCCGCCGCCTCGCTGATCAGCGGATTGTTCTGGGCAACCGACATGCCGATCCGCCGGCGCCTGCTCGGCGATCTTTCAGGCGGCAATGTTTCGGCGGCGATGAGCCTTGATTCGGCGACCGGGAACGCGACCCGCATGGCGGGCCCCCTGCTCGGCGGCGTGGTGCTGCAGACGGTCGGCATGTTCGGCGTCTTCACCTTCAGCGGCGTCATCTACGCCATCTGTCTGGTCCTGATGCTGATCGCGCAGCTGCCCGGGCGAATCACTCCCGCCGCGCCGCCATCCTTCCTGCGAGACCTTGCCGGCGGCATCCGTTTCGTCGTCGGCGACCGGCCGCTCCGGCGCATTCTCACCATCACCATCGTGTTCAATCTCTGGGGCTTTCCCTTCACCTCGATGATCCCGATCATCGGGCGGGAATATCTCGGCCTCACCCCATTCTATGTCGGCGTGATTTCCAGCATGGAAGGCCTCGGCGCCTTTATCGGCGCGATGATGGTCGCGATGCTGGCCAAGCCGGACTATTTCTTCCGGATTTATCTCGGCGGCACCCTGCTGAACCTCTCGACGATCGGCTATCTCGGCCTTCTGACCCTGGTCGCCGGAGGCCCGCACCATTCCTTCTTCTCGGTCTCGGTGGCCCTGGTGATCACCGGCATCGCCAGCGCCTGCTTTGCCGCCATGCAGGGGACGCTCACCTACCTCGCCGCGCCGCCGGAATTCCGCAGCCGCGTGCTCGGCGTGCTCACCCTCTGCATCGGCAGCGGCCCAATCGGCTTCTTCAATGTCGGCTGGATGGCCGAATCCTTCGGCGTTCCGGCCGCGCTCGGAATCATTTCCGCCGAGGGACTTTTCGTGCTGCTGGTCCTATGGGTCTGGGGCGAGAGTCAGGACGGACCGGGCAAGACCGACAGAGGGGCCGGCACCCCCGCCTAGGCGTTGAATTTAAGCTCGTTGTCCCAAACTTCCTTGGGCATCGGCAATCCCGCGAAATCAGCGTCCGCGAGCGGGCCGTCCGGCGCGATTCCCAGGGCATCGCTCAGCACCAGCATCAGTTGCCGCGTGTGTTGCCCGGAATGCCAGCAGGTGCGCTCGAACACCTCATGCAGGCTTACGTCGCCGTAATAGACCTTGCCGGGCTGGTTGAAGTCGGTGGTCTTGCCCTCGCGCTCCCACCAGGCCCGCAGGCGGTCGCGCACCTGGACACCATAGGCCAGCAGATCGGCCTTGCTCTTCATCTCGGGCGGCAGAACGCTCAACAGCGATTCGTACGTATAGGGCGCATCATGTTCCACCCGGTTGAGGAACACGTCGGGAATGTTCATGACGTGAAAGGCAAGCTGCCGATAGGACCGCGGCCGCTTCGGCAGCATGGTGTCGAGCTTGTCCTCGGGCACCTGGTCCGCGAACCGCACCACCGCCTCGAGGATCTTGTCGATCCGCGTCATCATCTCCGCCGGCGCCAGCATCTTCTGCTCGCCATACGCAAAGCCCGCGACCCGGGCGACGTCCCGGAACACAGCTCCGTTCGCCCAATCCTCGCCGCGCGCGACGATCGGGACCATGCGCAATCCCAGCGCCGCCAGTTCCTCAAACCCGCCATTGTCCTCCAGCACATTGACCGAAACGAATTCCTGGTTGTTGGCGATCAGGAATTCTTTGGTCTTCAGGCAACTGGAACAGCCCGGCTGCCAATAGACCTTGAGCGGCGGACGCTCGGCGCTAGTCGTGCTCATGGCTGAAATCTCCTCGACAATGAAGCGTTTGGTCATCTACGAAGCCGGACGCGCCGGCATGTACTGGTTGAACCATGCCACGGTCTCGTCCATGACCACGTCGAAAGCCGGTTTGACATACATCTCATAGTGGCCGAAGCCCGGCACGGTCACCAGCTTCTTCGGCTCCAGCGCCTTGTCATACAGCGACTGGCAGTCCTCGGGCGGGACCAGACGGTCATCACCGGCGGCGATCAACAGAAGCGGGCGCGGCGAGATCTTGTCGACCACCCATTCGGGATGGAATTGCAGGGTCTCGTCGATGAACTCAAGCGGGATCTTGCCGACGGCGTTCGGATTCCCGGCCCGCGCCGCCGCCGCCAGCGCCGCCGATTGCCGGTCCGGCAGCAGCACCTCCTCGCGGGCCACCATCTCGGACTCGCCACTCACCACCCGCTGCTCGCGGTCCTTTTCCGAGCGTTCCAGCAGATCCACCCATTCGTCGGGCCGCCGCACGCTGCGCATCCAGCGTCCGCCATGGCCCATGCCGATCACCCCGACCGTGCATTTCACGCGCGGATCGATCGCCGCCGCGAACACCACCGTCGCGCAGCCGTAGCTGGTGCCGTAGATGCCGATCTGGCTCTTGTCGACCTCGCCCTGGATGCCGAGGAAGGTCACGGCGGAGAGCACATCGGCCATGCGCGAGAACGGCGCCAGACGGCTACGCTGGCCCTCACTCTTGCCCCAGCCCTTGTAGTCGAAGGTCAGCACCACGTAGCCCGCCTCGTTCAGTACGGCAGCATTGTCGGGGAGATAGAGATCCTTTACCCCGGTATAGCCATGGCAGAGCACGACCCCGGCGCGCTTCTCTCCCGCCTTCAGGTCATCGGGCAGAAACAGGTCACCATCGAGCTTCACGCCCTCGCTGTAGAATTCGATCGGTTTACGCATGGCAGTCTCCGTACGGGCGCGGACCCGCGGCCCGCTCATTAGCCACTATCGGATATTTTACCGGCGGCGCTCCCGCGCTCGCCATTCCCCGATAGACTAGTCACCTAAGCCACTCCGGTGAAGCACGGCACGCGTCACATGGGGGATCATTTGCAGGCACATCGGGGGGAGACATGAGCAACAAGACGGGTTTCATCGGCCTCGGGGCCATGGGCGGGCCGATGGCGCTGAACATGCTGAAGGCCGGCATCCCGCTCGTGGTGCACGACATCGACGCGGCCAAGGTCGACAAACTGGTCGCCGCCGGCGCCGAGAAGGCCACCTCCAGCAAGGGCGCGGCCGAGGGCTGTGAGCGGGTGATCTGCCTGGTCGAAACCACGGCGCAGGCCCAGGACGTCATCCTTGGGGCGGACGGCATCATTCACGGGGTCGAAGCCGGCAATATCGTGCTCTGCATGTCGACCATCGATCCGCTGGTCGCCAAATCCATCGCCAAGGAGCTGAACGCCAAGGGCGTGCAGATGCTCGACGCGCCGATCAGCGGCGGCACACCGAAGGCCGTGGCGGGGACGCTGTCGGTCATCGTCGGCGGCGAGGCCGAGACCTTCGCGAAATGCCGCGACATCTTCGATGCCGTGGGCGAGCACGCCTTTCACATCGGCGAGCAGGGCCAGGGTCTGGTGATGAAGCTCATCAACAACATGCTCGGCATCACCAATACGATCGTGCTGCTGGAGGGGCTGACCATCGGCGCCAAGTCCGGCATCGGGCTGCAGACCATGTACGACGTTCTGAAGGTCAGTTCCGGCGACAGCGCGGCGGTGGATTTCCGCGTGCCGCGCATCATGTCCGGCGACTTCACCCCCGGCGGCACCATGGACATCGTCTATAAGGATCAGGAACTGATCACCGCCTATGCCAAGGATATCGGCGTGCCCACCTTCATGGCCAATGTCAGTCAGCAGATCTACCAAATGGCGCGGACCGCGGGCCTCAACAAGGAAGACTCAAGCGCCGTGATCAAGATTTACGAACAGCTGGCGAATGTCAGCGTCATCGGGAGGAAATAGAACCATGGCCACCATCGTACTGATACACGGCGCCTATCAGGGCGGCTGGATCTGGCAGCCCACCGCCAAGATCCTGCGCGAGGCCGGGCACACGGTCTATGCCCCGACGCTGGAAGGCTGCGCCGAGCGCCGGCATCAGCTGCGCCCCGGCATCACCACCGAGACCCATGCGGACGAGATCGCCAACCTGCTGTTCTATGAGGACATCCACGAGGCGATCATGGTCGGAACCAGTTCCGGCGGCATGGTCATGGCCAAGGCCGCCGAGATGGCGCGCGAGCGGGTCGGGCGGGTCGTCTTCGCCGACGCGCTGGCGCTTCAGGACGGCGAGAGGATCGCCGATTTCGTCGACCGCAAGACCGCGATCAACACCGACCTCGCCTCCGGGCCGCCGCGCTCGGACGTGGTCGGACGCCTGTTCAAGGAGCTTGAGGAGCCGGTGAAGTCCTGGGCCATCGACCGCTACACCCTGCATCCGATCGCCTGCATGCGGGATCCGGTGGAGCTGAAGAGCTTCTGGGGCCAGAAATGGGACGCCGCGGTGATCTATTGCACCAACAGCGTCAATCCACCCGAATCCCACCAGCGCCGCGCCGCCGACACCCTCGGCGCCCGCTGGCACGAGCTGGTGACCGGCCACTACCCGATGCTGAGCGAACCCGAGGCTTTGGCGAAGCTGATCGTCGAGGGGTGAGGGTTTAGTTCCCCCACAACTTCGTCATCCCGCCGAATGGCGGGATCCATTCCGCAGGCCTGCGCTGCACAAATTCGCTTAGTGATTGGTGCGATTGTCAAATGTCGATGTCAGCGGAATGGTCCCCGCGTTGCCGCGGGGTGACGGTGGTTTATGTGGGTGTTAGCGTCCTCCCCATCTCGACTCCAGGCTACATTGAATGACCGTGACCAACCCCTCCCAAGCGAAGCGCACCGCGCTTGCCGTCGATATCGGCGGGACCTTTACCGACGCGGTGCTGGAGGCCGGCGGCCGGCGGTTTACGGCCAAGGTTCTGACCACCGCCAGTCCGGAGGACGGCTTCATGGCCGGCGCTCTGGCCGTGCTGGAGCAGTCCGGGATCGCGCCGGGCGCGGTCGACCTGATCATCCACGGCACCACGCTCGCCACCAACGCGCTGATCGAGCGCAAGGGGGCCAAGGTCGGGCTGCTGACCACTGACGGCTTCACCGATAGCCTGGAGATCGCCTACGAGCATCGCTTCGAGCAGTCGGACATCTTCATGCAGCGCCCGCCACCGCTGGTTCCGAGGCATCTCCGGCTCGGCGTCCCGGAACGCATGGCCGCCGACGGCACGGTCCTGCTCGAACTGGACGAGGCCGCCCTTGTGCGCCGGATCGAACAGTTGCGCTCCGAAGCGGTGGAGGCCGTCGCGATCGGCTTCCTGCATTGCTTCGTCAATGACCGTCACGAGCGGCGGGCGGCGGAAATCGTCGCGGAGATGATGCCGGGCCTGCCGGTCTCGCTGTCCTCCGAGGTCTCCCCCCAGATCCGCGAGTACGACCGGGTTTCGACGACGGTGGCGAATGCCTATGTCCTGCCGCTGATGAGCGGGTATCTGGAACGCCTGCGCGAGGATCTGTCGGCGGCCGGGCTCGCCGCGCCGCTTCTGCTCATGATGTCCAGCGGTGGCATGACGACGGTCGAGACGGCGCGGCGCTTTCCGATCCGGCTGGTCGAATCCGGGCCCGCCGGCGGCGCCATTCTTGCCCGCGACATCGCGGCGGAATGCGGTCTCGACAAGGTTCTGTCCTTCGACATGGGCGGCACCACGGCGAAGATCTGCTACATCGATGACTACCGCCCGCAACTCTCCCGCGAGTTCGAGGTGGCGCGGGAATACCGGTTCCTGAAGGGCAGCGGCTTTCCGCTGCGCATCCCGGTCATCGACATGGTGGAGATCGGCGCCGGCGGCGGGTCCATCGCCTCGATCGACGCGCTCGGCCGGATCAAGGTCGGCCCCGAGAGCGCCGGCGCCAATCCCGGCCCCGCCGCCTACAATCGAGGCGGCACGCGGCCAACCGTGACCGACGCGGATATCGTCATGGGCCGGATCGACCCCGCGCGCTTCGCCGGCGGCAGCGTTGCCCTTGATACCGGCAAGGCGATCGACGCGTTGATCCGGGACGTCGGCGCCCCGCTCAAACTGTCCGGCGAGCAGGCCGCCTCGGGCGTCTCGCAGATCGTGGACGAGACCATGGCCAGCGCCGCCAGCGTGCATGGCGTGGAACTCGGCAAGGAGATGGAGGGCCGCGCCATGGTGGCCTTCGGCGGCGCCGCGCCGTTGCATGCCTGCCAGCTTGCCGAGACCCTGGAGATCGATACCATCGTCATCCCGACCGGTGCCGGGGTCGGCTCCGCGATCGGCTTTCTGCGGGCCGATATCGCCTATGAAGTCGCGATCAGCCGCTATATGGACCTGCGCGCGTTTGATCCGGGCTCCCTCAACGAGCTCTTCACGCGGATGCGCGCTGAAGCCGAAGCGGTCGTGCGGCTCGGCACCGACGCGGCGGATCTCGGGGAAACCCGGACCGCCTTCATGCGCTATCGCGGTCAGGGTCACGAGATCGCCGTGCCGCTGGAGGTGCGGGACTTCACCTCTTCGGACGCCCCGGTTCTGAGCCAAGCCTTCGAGCGCGAATATCACCGGCTGTTCGGGCGGACAATTCAAGGTCTCGCGGTGGAGGTGATGACCTGGACCCTCGCGCTCGGCACCCGCGCCGGTCTGCCGCCGCGCGTCGCGGAACCCGACGATGCCGGCTTCGTCACCCCGGCGTCCACGCGGCCGGTGCTCGACACACGATCGGGACGGATGGAAGAAATCGGCGTTGTCGAAAGATCGACGCTCGCGCCGGGTCAACGTCTTGCCGGACCGGCCCTTATCGTCGAGGACGAGACCACCACCTATGTCTCGGCGCGCTTCAATGCCGGGATCAACGGATCCGGCTATATCGTCCTATCGGCAATAGACCCTTCAAGACGCGGCTCCGCCGCTCCTCAGGGTGAGCGAGAACAGAAAAGCTGACTCACCCTGAGGAGGTGCGAAGCACCGTCTCGAAGGGGCATGTCAAAGGGAGGCTCTAACTTGGGGCAGCAAGCATGACCAACACCACTATCCGCCACCAGGTGATGTGGAACCGCCTGATCACCATCGTCGAGGAACAGGCCCAGACCCTGGTGCGCACCGGCTTCAGCGTCTCGACCCGCGAGGCCGGCGACGTTTCCGCCGGGGTGTTCGACCTCAAGGGCCGAATGCTGGCCCAGGCGGTGACCGGCACGCCGGGACACATCAACTCCATGGCGCTGTCGGTCGCGCATTTCATCGAGAAATTTCCGGTCGCCACCATGCGTGAGGGCGACGTCTTCATCACCAATGATCCCTGGAAGGGAACCGGACACCTTCCCGACATCGTCGTGGTCTCCCCGACCTTCCGGGGCGGCGAGATCGTGGCTCTGTTCGCCAGCACCACCCATGTGGTCGATATCGGCGGCCTCGGCATGGCACCGGACGGCAAGCAGATCTATCACGAGGGCCTGTTCATCCCGCTGATGCACCTCTCCCGTGCCGGCGAGATCAATGAGACCCTGATGCAATTCGTCCATGCCAACTGCCGGGAGTCGATGCAGGTCGAGGGCGACATTCACGCTCTGGCCGGCTGCAACGAGGTCGGCGGCCGCCGGCTGGTGGCGATGATGGACCAATACGGCCTGAATGATCTCGAGGCGCTTGCCGAGACCATCATCGAGAGCACCCGGGCCGCCATGCGTGCCGCGATCGCCAAGCTTCCCAAAACCAAGGTCCACAACAGCATGACCACCGACGGCTATGACCGCGAGATCACGTTGAAGGCCTCGCTGATGGTCGAGGACGACATGGTGGTGGTTGATTTCGACGGCACCTCGCCGATCTCGGATTTCGGCATAAACGTGCCGAAATGCTACACCGACGCCTATACCAGCTTCGGGGTCAAATGCGCGATCGCGCCGGAAGTGCCGAACAATGCCGGCTCGCTGGCGCATATCCAGGTCCGCGCGCCCGAGGGCTGCATCCTGAACGCGCCGCATCCCTGCGCGGTGGTCGCCCGCTCTTCGGTCGGGCACATGCTTCCGGACGTGGTGTTCGGCTGCCTGCATCAACTGATGCCGGACAAGGTGCCGGCCGAGGGGACATCCGGGCTCTGGAACCTCAAGCTCGGCGCCGGGCACGGGATCACAGCCCGCGACCCCGAAGCCGATCCGGTGCGCGCCACCTTCACCGCCACCAGCTTCCACAGCGGCGGCGCCGGCGCGCGTCCGACCAGGGACGGGCTCTCGGCCACCCCCTTCCCGAGCGGCGTGCGCAACGTGCCGTGCGAGGTGCTGGAGACGGTCAGTCCGCTGGTGGTCTGGAAGAAGGAGCTGCGGCGCGACTCCGGCGGCCCCGGCAAGTTTCGCGGCGGTCTCGGACAGACCATGGTGCTGGGCAATCGGGAGAAGGCGGAATTCGCGATCTTCGCCACCTTCGAGCGGGTCAAGAACCCGGCCCGTGGCCGCGACGGCGGCAAACCCGGCGCCAACGGCGCGCTGGAACTGGCCTCCGGCGCCAAGATGCGCGGCATGGGCCGCCAGGTCGTGCCGATCGGCGACCGTCTGGTGGTCCACATGCCCGGTGGCGGCGGCATCGGCGATCCCTCGGATCGCGACCCGGCGGCCGTGGCCGCCGACGTGAAGGCGGGCTATGTCAGCCCTGAAGCGGCGGCCCGGGACTATGGGGTGACGGTCGGGGAGAGTGACTGACGGTTCGATCCCGCAACCGAAATTTGAGGGAATGCATCATGACGGATTGTGTCCTGGTCACCGGCGGCTCGCGCAATATCGGACGGGCGATCTGCGAGCGCCTTGCCGAGGAGGGTCTTCGGGTCGTGCAGTTCGATGTGCTGGAGCCCGAGAACCCGGACGCCGCCGAGTTCGTCAAGGTGGACCTGTCCGACGAAGGTGCGACGGCGGCGGCTCTTGAGACTCTGACGAAGCGCTACCGGGTCACCCGGCTGGTCAACAATGTCGGTATCGCCGGAACCGCCGATCTGGAAGCACTGGAGCTTGATGTCTATGACCGGGTAATGCGCCTCAATACCCGGACCGCCGTGCAATGCACGCGGTTGGTGGTGCCAGGCATGAAGGAAGCCGGCTTCGGACGGATCGTCAATATCGCCAGCCGCGCCATCAACGGCATCGCCGGAACCTCCGCCTACGCCGCCAGCAAGGCGGCGCTGGTGGGGCTGATGAAGACCTGGGCGATGGAGTTCGCGCCCGCCGGCATCACCTCGAACGCGGTTGCGCCCGGCCCGATCGATACCGAGCTGTTTCGCGGCGCCTATACGCCCGAGCTCATGGAGAAGACCCGCGCCGCCATTCCCGTCGGGCGGATCGGCCGGCCGGACGATGTCGCCAACGCCGTCTCGTTCCTGCTGGACGAGTGTAGCGGCTTCATCAACGGCCAGGTGCTGTATTGCTGTGGCGGCCTGTCGATCGGGCGGGCGGTGTAACCGGGGCGCGGTCCTATTCCGGTTTCAGCATTTCCACATGGGGAATGCCGTCCTCATCATACGGCCCCCGGACATGGCCATAGCCGAGGCTCTCGTAGAACCCTTGCAGATACGCCTGGGCATTGAGTCGGACCGCGCCGGTACCGAAGGTTTCGGCGCAGTAACGGTGCGCTTCCGTCATCAGGGCCCTGGCGGCACCGGTGCCGCGGGCGGACCGGGCGACAAGCACCCGGCCGACCGCCGGCTCGGAATAATAATCGCCCGGTGCGAAGACCCTGCAATAGGCGGCGGCGATCCCCTTCGCATCGCGGCCGACCAGGTGGTGCGATATCGGGTCCAGCCCGTCGATGTCCGGATAGAGGCATTGCTGTTCGAGGATAAAGACATCCTGGCGCAGATGCAGAATTTCCAACAGCAATCCGGCGGCCAGATCGCCGAAGCGGTACCACTGCCAGGTCATCGCATGCGCCGAGGGAACGGTCCGGCTCACGGCTTCGCCATGACCTGCTGAAGCCGGCCGAGCCGGATCCGGGCGATCGCGCTCACCGGCGCCAGACGGGCCGAGCGGTGCGCGAGCTCGGCGATCCAGTCCTCCAGCACCGCGAGCGTCGCGTCGCGCGGATGGCCGATGGCGATGGCGGTGCCCTGAGTCTCGGCGATCTGCTCGGTTTTCAGAAGCCGGAACCAGACCTCGTCCTGGCTGTCCACATCATCCAGGAACACGTCGCGCGCAATCGTCGGCACCCCCAGCTTCGGCCCCAAACTCATGGCCACCGCGTTGCGGGTGGTCAGGCTGTCAAGGAAGAGGTGGCCGCTGCGGCGCATCGCGCCGAAGACTAAGGTCATCCGGCCGGCATCCGCGCTGAAACGGCTGCCCATGTGGTTGTTCACCGCGACAAATCCGGGAAACCGGCCGAGCGCGAAATCGATCCTTTCCCGCAACTCCGCTTCGCCGAGCCGCATCAGCAGAGCGCCCGGCCCCGGATCGGCATCGCCTTCGGGCTCCATCGGCAGATGCAGCATCAATTCATGGCCGCGAGCCCTGGCGGCGCCGGTCTGGGCGACCAGATCATCGGCATAGCTGAGATAGGACAATGTCAACGGCCCCTTGAGCCGGGTGGCCCGCTCCGAGCGGCGCCGGTCGAGCCCCATGTCGTCGAGCACGATGGCGATCAGCGGAGCCCCCGGCGGCACGGAAAACGGGATGGCATTGGCTTCCCAGGTTCCGCTCGGCGCGATTTGCGCCTCGGCAGGTGGGTTCGCCGGCGCCTTGAAAGCCTTGAGTGCAGTTTGGGCAGGCGCGGGCGCGGGCGGACGCACGGATGCCGGCGGCGGCGCCCGGTTCACAAG
>JAYOEU010000076.1:12998-18989 GCA_038116915.1 Alphaproteobacteria bacterium | reverse complement strand
CGCCATGGGTCATGACGGCGTTGGTGCAGGCCTTGAAGGCGGCCTCGGCGGCCAGATACTTCGCCGCATTGGCTTCGAGCCCGCACTCCTCGCCCCGGTCGTAGAGATCGGCGGCACGGAATGCCATCAGGTTGGCGGCCTCAAGCTCGGCCCAGGATTCCGCCAGCGGGTGCTGGATCGCCTGGTTCTGGCCGATGGGCCGATCGAAGACGATGCGTTCCTTGGCGTATTCGGCGGCGCGGCGAAGCGCGCAGCGCCCAAGCCCGACCATCGACGCGGCAATGAAGATGCGCTCGGCGTTGAGGCCGTGCAGCAGGTAGCGGAAGCCCTTGCCCTCCTCGCCGATCAGGTGGTCCTTCGGCACCGGCATGTCGTCGAAGAATATCTGGTTGGAATCGACACACTTCCTGCCCATCTTCTTGATCTCACGGATTTCCGCGTAGTCGCGGTCGAGATCGGTGTAGAACAGCGACAGGCCGTCGATGGGCTTTTCGGTCTCGCCCAGATCCTTGGTGCGCGCGATCAGCAAGATCTTGTTGGCGCGCTGGGCGGTGGAGATCCAGATCTTCTCGCCCTTGACGATGTACTTCTCGCCGTCCCATTTGGCGCGGGTCTTGAGCCGCGTCGTGTCGAGCCCGGTATTGGGCTCGGTAACGCCGAAACAAGCGACGTCTTGGCGCTTGATGACCGGCGGCAGGAAGCGGCGCTTCTGTTCCTCGGTGCCGAACACCACCACCGGGTTCATGCCGAAGATGCCGATGGAGACGGCGGCGAAGCCGGCGTTGGCGGCACCCGATTCGGTGATCGTCTGCGCCATCACCGCGCCGTCCTTGATGCCGAGCCCGGCACCGCCGTATTCCTCGGGCATGGCAATGCCCATGTAGCCGGCATCGGCGATGGCTTGGCAGAAATCTTCCGGAAATTCCCCGTCCTCGTCGCGCTCCAGCCAATACTGGTCGTCGAACTTGGCACAGATGCGCGCCATGTTGTCGCGGATTTGAATCTGCTCCGATGTGTAGTCGATGCTCATAAATGCGCCCCCCCTGATTTCGGCCAACCATTCCGGATATGACCGCCCAATCTTTCGTTATGTTATCTCGCACATTGCGCAAACCGACTGTCGTCCCACGAATGCGAAGAAATCCAGCCGAAAATCATGGTGTTCGCCTGATCTCCACTGTACTTACTAGAGAATCCCGCTAGTTTTGCCAATCCATCGATGGTTCGCCAAGCGCACCAACTCTGAGGAAGCGCCCATGTTTTTCTCACGAACGCCTTTCCGCATTTCCCTTTTCGGCGGAGGATCGGACTATCCGGCTTGGTACGAAGAAAATGGCGGCCGCGTTCTCGGCATGGCGATCGACAAGTATTGCTACATCTCCATCCGAGAGCTGCCGCCGTTCTTCGAATTCCGTCATCGGATCGTCCATTCGAAAATCGAACTTGTGAATGCGTTGGATGAAATCCAGCATCCCGCGGTTCGCGCCGTTCTTGAACACTTTCCGCCCGAAATGGGGCTACAGATTCATCATGACGGCGACTTACCCGCGCGTTCCGGCCTGGGGTCGAGTTCGTCGTTCGTTGTCGGCCTGATTAATCTGGTCAGCAACTTTTACGGCACGCCGCGCTCGAAACCGGACCTGGCGCGCAATGCCATCCATCTGGAACGCGACGTCATGCGCGAGCATGTCGGGTCGCAAGATCAGGTCTGGGCGGCGTTCGGCGGCTTCAACCGTCTGGAATTCGCCAGCGGCGACGAAATCTCCGTGCAGCCCATGAACATCGATGCCGGCCGCCGCGAAGAGCTGCTCGGCAATCTGATGCTGTTCTTCTCCGGCTATTATCGATTCGCCTCCGAAGTGGCGGAGAAAAAGATCGCCAACCTCTCCATGCGTCACGCACAGATCGAACGCATGATGGAGATGGTCGACGAGGCCGAGCAGGTCATGGTGTCACCGTCGCGGCCGCTTTCCGAAATCGGCCATTTACTGCATGATTCATGGCGATTGAAGCGCGAACTGGCGGACGAGGTCTCGACGCCAGCACTCGATCAATTCATGGAAGCGGCGCGCGATGCCGGCGCCTTGGGCGGGAAAGTCTTGGGCGCTGGCGGTGGAGGATTTATGCTGTTTTACGTCGAACCCGAGCACCGGGACTCGGTCCGCAAGCGATTCGACAAGCTCATCGAAGTCGATTTCGATATCGACGAACAGGGCTCGACGGTGTTCAGCGGCAGTTCGGTCAGCGGCGTGGCGAATTGATCTCGCCCGACGGGTCGGAGTTGACGAGATGCGACGGAGTGCAGCAGTAGACAGGCCATGACAGACCAAGATTTCGCCCGCCTCTATCGGTCGCTGAAGCTGATTCGCCGCGTCGAGGAGAGAGTCGCCGAGATTTATCCGAGCGACAAGATCAAGAGCCCCGTGCATCTCTCCATCGGCCAGGAAGCGGTATCTGTGGGTGTCTGCGACGCCCTGAACCCGGATGACTATGCCATTGGCACATACCGCGGCCACGCGCTCTATCTGGCCAAGGGCGGCAGTCTGAACGGATTCATGGCAGAACTGTTCGGCAAGATCGACGGCTGCGCGCGGGGCAAGGGCGGATCCATGCACATGATCGACACCGCCGCCAGGATGCTGGGATGTTCGGCGGTGGTGGCGACGAACATCCCCATCGCGCTCGGGTATGCGTGGAAACTGAAGCGCGAAGGCAAGCAGCGCGCGATCGCCTGCTTTTTCGGCGACGGCGCCACGGAAGAAGGTGTGTTCTACGAATCCCTGAACTTCGCCTCCCTGCACAAGCTGCCGGTACTTTTCGTGTGCGAGAACAACGCCCTCGCCATCCATACCCCGCTCGAGACCCGATGGGCCCACCATGACATCGCCGACAGGGTCCGTGGGTTCGGCATTCCGGTTCATGGGAACCGCGATATGGACGTCCTGGCCATCCGCGAAATCGCCACCGAGGCGCTGGCCGGCATCCGCGCCGGAAACGGCCCCGTCTTCATGGAATGCCATACCTACCGCTGGCGCCAGCACGTCGGCCCGAACGAGGATTTCGATGCCGGTTACCGGTCCCGCGACGAGATGCGGAAATGGGTGGAATCCGATCAGGTCGAACGCATCGGCGCCATGCTCGGCGCCGGTGAAAAGGAGGCCATCGACGCCGACATTGAGAACCGCATCGTCCAGTCCGTCGCCTTCGCCGACGAAAGTCCGTTCCCAGGCCCGCAAGAGTTGATGACCCATGTCTACGCAGAGTGAACCCGCGAACGGCCGGCTTTTGAGCTATGCCGACGCCTTGCGCGAGGCGGTCGATCAGGAAATGGCACGCGATGAGAACGTGTTCACCTTCGGCATCGATGTCGATGATCACGTCGCCATCCAGGGCACCACGCGCGGTCTGCGGGAACGCTACGGTGCCGGCCGCGTGTTTTCGACACCGCTCTCGGAAGACGCCATGACCGGTTTCGCGGTCGGTGCCGCCATGGCCGGCATGCGGCCGATCCATGTGCATATCCGCCAGGATTTTCTTTTGCTCTGCATGAACCAGATGATCAACATGGCGGCAAAAACCCACTACATGTACGGCGGCTTGCTCAAGGCGCCCCTGGTGGAGCGCGCCATCATCGGTAAATCATGGGGCCAGGGACCGCAGCATTCGCAGGCGCTGTATTCCCTGTTCGCCCATATTCCCGGCCTCAAGGTGGTCGCGCCGTCGAATGCCAGCGATGCCAAAGGCTGCATGATCGCCGCCATCCGCGACGACAACCCCGTGGTCTTCACCGAGCACCGGCTGCTCTATTACGCCGAAGCTTTCGTGCCCGAAGAGCCCTTCGAGGTGCTCCCCGGGCGCTCGCGGGTCTGCACTGAAGGCACGGACGTGACGCTGGTCGGCATATCCAACATGGTACCCGAATGCCTGCGCACCGCCGAACTGCTGGCCGATGCCGGTATTTCCGCCGAGGTCATCGACCCGATCTGGCTGCGTCCGCTGGATACAGACACCATCATCGCTTCGGTGGCCAAAACCGGGCGGCTTTTGGTCGTCGACAATGCCTGGACAGCCTGCGGCATGAGCGCCGAAATTCTCGCCTGCGTCGCCGAGTCGGACGCACTCGCCGGCGGCGCGCAATTGGCACGGATGGGTTTCGCACCGACGACCTGCCCGACGACGCCGACCATCGAAGAGGACTTCTACCCCAATCCGGCGACCATTGCGTCAAAGGTCTATTCGATGGTAAAGCCCGGTGCCGACGCCTGGGCGCCGGATCCGGAAAAGGCCAAACTGGCCTACCAGAAACAATTCAAGGGCCCGTTCTGACGCCCGCCTTGCAGGTTAGAGAGTATTTGAAACCGCATGTTTTTTGATCTGGCATCGACCTCCTGGGACGACGACGAAATCGGCGCCATCAACGGCGTCATCGCCTCGGACCGCTATACCATGGGCCCCAAAGTGGCCGAATTCGAAAAGGCCTTCGCCGCCTATTTCACGAAGAAATACGGCGTCATGGTCAATTCGGGGTCTTCGGCCAACCTGATATCTGTGGCCAGCCTGTTCTACAAGAAGGACCGGCCGCTGCAACGCGGCGACGAGGTGATCGTCCCGGCGATCGCCTGGGCAACGACCTATCATCCGCTGCATCAGTACGGCCTCAAGATGAAGGTGGTCGATGTCGAGCTCGACACCCTCAACGTCGACGTTTCGCAACTCGAAGATGCCCTGACGCCGAACACCCGGATGATCGTCGGCGTTTCGATCCTGGGCAATCCGGCAGCGCTCGATGTGATGCGCGACTTCGCCGACAGGCACGGGCTCTACTTCCTGGAAGACAATTGCGAATCGGCCGATGCCGAGCTGAACGGCCGCAAGACCGGCACCTTCGGCGATTTCAATACCTTCAGCTTCTTTTTCTCGCACCATATCGCCACCATGGAAGGCGGCATGATCCTGACCGACGACGAGGAGCTGTACCATCTGGCGCTCTCCTTGCGGGCGCACGGTTGGACCCGCGATCTTCCCGCCGGATCGTCGATCTACGAGAGCCGCGACGAGGACTTCTTCGAGGCCTATCGCTTTATCCTGCCTGGCTACAACGTCCGCCCGCTGGAGCTGAGCGGCGCCATCGGCCTGGAGCAGTTGAAGAAGTTGCCGCAGATGACCGAAACACGGCGCAAGAACCTTGCCGTGTTTCAAGAGCTTTTCGGACCCGACGAGCGCTTCATTATCCAGCGCGAGAACGGCCGCAGTTCCGCTTTCAGCTTCCCCATCATTCTCAATCCCGAGATGAACCTGGACCGCGAACGCCTGTTCGCCGACATGAAGGCAGCGAACATCGGCTACCGCATGATCACGGGTGGCAACATTCTGCGCCATGATGTGATCCGTCACTACGAGATCGAAGAGGTCAACAAAGTGGTCAACGCCGATACCGCCCACAACTTCGGTTTCTTCGTCGGCAACCACCCCAAGGACCTGCGCCCACAAATCGAAAAATTCCGGCAGATCGCCGACAAGGCCTGCGCGTGACGGCGCGGGCGCAACAACTGACGAAGGAATACCATGTCTGAGAAACCTTCCGTTCTCGTGACCGGCGGCGCCGGTTATCTGGGCTCGACGATGGTGCCGGCGCTGCTTGCGGCCGGCTACCGGGTTTCGGTCATCGACAACTTCATGTTCAAGCAGAACTCGCTCGCCGCCTGTTGCGCGCACCCGGATTTCTCCGTCGTCAACGGCGACATCCGCAACCCCGACCTGATGAAAGACGCGCTGGCCAAGGCCGATATCGTCATTCCGCTTGCGGCCCTTGTCGGCGCGCCGATCTGCGCCAAGGACACGGTTGGCGCCACGACCACCAACTTGGATGCGCCGATGGCGATGCTCGACCGGCTGTCGCGCGACCAGCGGGTGCTGATGCCAATCACCAACAGCGGTTACGGCATCGGCGAGAAGGACAATTTCTGCACCGAAGACTCACCGCTGCGTCCC
>JAYOEU010000076.1:0-12988 GCA_038116915.1 Alphaproteobacteria bacterium | reverse complement strand
CAAGGTCGAAGTGGAGGCCCGCGCGCTCGAGCGTGAAAACACGATCAGTTTCCGTCTCGCCACCGTGTTCGGCATGTCACCGCGCATGCGCATCGACCTCTTGGTCAACGACTTCACCTATCGGGCCTTTTATGATCGCGCCGTGGTGCTGTTCGAGGGCCACTTCAAGCGCAATTACATTCACGTCCGCGACGTGACCCGGGTCTTCATGCACGGGCTAGAGAATTTCGAAACCATGCGCGGCGAGCCCTATAACGTCGGCCTTTCCACCGCCAATCTGTCGAAGGTGGAACTGTGCCAACGGATCCAAAAGCAGTTGCCGAAATTCATCTACACCGAAGCCCCCATCGGCGAGGACCCGGACAAGCGCGACTACATCGTCTCCAACGACAAGGTCGAAAGCACCGGCTTCCAACCGCAGTATTCCCTCGATGACGGTATCGCCGACTTGATCAAGGGCTATACGATGATCACCAACAACGTCTACGGCAACGTCTAGCGCCTGGACGCAGAGGACCGAACCGGAACCGAAACCCATGTCGCGCAACTTCAACTCCGTACTCATCACCGGCATCTCCGGGTCCGGCGGCAGCTACCTCGCCGACTACGTCGTCGAAAACCACCCGGGCGTCGCGGTGCATGGCATCTCACGCTGGCACTCGACCTCGTCCGGCGGCAACCTGGAAAACGTCCAGGGCAAGGTGCATTTGCACGAATGCGACCTGCTGGATTTCAGTTCCGTGCTGCGCGCCCTTCAGCAATCGAAGCCCGACGCGATTTTCCACATCGCCTCCCATGCCAACGTCTGGGCCGGTTTCAAGACGCCACTTTCGGTCATCAACAACAATGTCATGGGCACCGCCAACCTTCTAGAAGCGATCCGCTCGGCGGAAATCGATCCCATCGTGCAGATATGTTCGACGTCGGAGGTCTATGGCCAGGTCGATCCCGAGAACGTGCCGATCAACGAAGATTGCCCGATCAATCCTTCCAGCCCTTACGCCGTCTCCAAGGTCACCCAGGATCTGCTCGGCTATACTTACTTCCGCAGCTATGGCATGAAGGTGATCCGCACGCGCATGTTCGCCTATCTCAATCCGCGCCGCGGCGATCTGTTCGCCACCTCCTTTGCCATGCAGGTGGCGCGCATCGAAGCCGGCCTGCAAAAGACCCTGACGCACGGCAACCTGGAATCCGTCCGCACCCTGATCGACGTGCGCGACGCCATGGAATCCTACTGGGTCGCGGCGGAGAAGGGCGAGCCCGGCGAGATCTATAACATCGGCGGCACGACCTCGATCAAGGTCGGTGAGTTTCTCGAAGTCCTGAAAAAGCTGGCGACTTGCGAGATTCCCTCGGAACTGGATCCGGCCCTGCTCAGGCCCGCGGACGTGACCTTGCAGATACCGGACACCTCCAAGTTCGAACGGGTGACCGGTTGGACCCCCAGCTATTCGTTCGAGGAATCGGTGGAATTCCTTCTCGATCATTGCCGCCGCCAGGTGCGGACAGCGCCGGCGTGAGTAACGGCGGCCTGGAACGGATCGACGTGGCGATCCTGGCGGGCGGGCTCGGCACGCGCATTGCCGCGACCCTCAAAGATACGCCCAAGGTCCTGGCCGAAATCAACGGCCGGCCCTATCTGGATCACCTGCTGGACTGGCTTGTGGGTTTCGACCCCCATCGGATCGTCATGTGCCTGGGGCACCTGGCGCAAGCGGTCGTCAGGCACCTAGACGGGCGGCCAGGCATCGAATGCGTGGTCGAGCCCGAACCGCTCGGAACCGGCGGCGCGGTGCGGTTTTGCCGCACCCATCTGACCAGCGACGACGTCATGGTGATGAACGGCGATACCTGGCTGGCGACCGATCTCGCCGCGTTCCTTCAGGAACATCGGCTGGGCGGACACGAGGTCTCGATGATATGTGTCCGAGTCGACAATGTCTCCAGCTATGGTAAACTCAGGATCGAGGACGGCAGCGTCATGGAATTCGTCGAGAAGGATCCGAATGACACCAGTCCGGGGCTCATTAACGGCGGTGTCTATTTGATGACCCAGAAAGCGCTGAACCAGTTGTGCGCAGCCGAGGCGCGCTCGATCGAGAATGATTTCTTCGCCGTTCTAGCGCCCGGAAGCATCCGCGCCTTCGTGCCGGAAATGGCGAACTTCATCGATATTGGAACCCCGGAAAGACTGGCCGCAGCACGTCACATACTGCCCAAACCGGTCGACAGTTAGGACCCACCATGGCCGAAAAGATCGATATCCTGTTTATCAATCCCGGTGACCGCCAGCAGACCTACCAGGAACTCGGTGATGAATTCTGCGCCATCGAAACACCCGTCTTCGCCGGTCTTTTCGCCAGCTATGTGCGCAATAAGGGCGCGTCGGCGGGGCTCATCGACGGTCCTGCCATCGGCATGTCAGCGACGATGATCGCCGCCGAATCCATCGCCGACTATGACCCGACACTGATCGTCATCGTCGTCTACGGCCTGCAGCCGTCGGCGTCTACGCAGAACATGCCTTCCGCCGGAGCCATCGCGCGTTTGATCAAGGATGGCAAGCCCGGCGCCAAGATTATGATGACTGGCACCCACCCATCCGCACTACCGGAACGGACCATGCGTGAGGAAGCGGTGGATTTCGTCTGCGACGGTGAGGGACCGGTGACCATCCTTCAGACCTGGCAGGCGCTGAAGGCTGGTATCGAGGATTTTTCCGACATTCCCGATCTCTGGTGGCGTGGCGAAAACGGGATCGTGCCGTCACGCAGCCGCGCGCCGTTATTGACGAACCTCGACCGAGAAATGCCCGGCGTTGCCTGGGACCTGATGAACATGGGCAATTACCGATCCCATAACTGGCATGCCTTCGATCACATCCACGACCGCTCTTACGCCTCCATCCACACGTCGCTCGGATGTCCTTACAAGTGCTCATTCTGCTGCATCAACGCGCCCTTCGGCAAGCCCTCCTACCGCATGTGGAGCCCCAAAACCGTGGTCAAGGAAATCGACTATCTGGTCGAAACCCACGGTATTAAAAACATTAAAATCGTCGATGAGATGTTCGTGCTCAACAAGCGCCATGTCCACGGCGTATGCGACCTGCTGATCGAGCGCGATTACGATGTCAACATCTGGGCCTATGCGCGGGTCGATTCCATCAAGGACGAATTTCTCGACAAACTGAAAGCTGCTGGCATCAACTGGATATGCCTGGGTATCGAAAGCGCGAGCGAGTACGTGCGCGATGGTGCCGACAAAGCCTACGGCACGGACGACCTGAAAGAAGTCATTCATCGGGTGCAGGGTGCCGGCCTCTATGTCATGGGCAACTACATCTTTGGCCTGCCCGATGACACACCGGAACGGATGCGCGAAACGCTGGATCTGTCGCTGGATTTAAACTGTGAGTTCTCAAACTACTATTCGGCCATGGCCTATCCGGGCTCACAGCTCTACACCGAGGCCGTCACCAAGGGCCTAACTCTGCCGGACCATTGGGGCCAGTTTTCACAACATTCATACGATTCCATGCCGCTCGCCAACAGTCACTGCACCTCGGACGAAATCCTCAAATTCCGCGACGAAGCATGGAATATCTTCTTCACGTCGGAACGCTATCAAAACATGATCGGCGAGAAATTCGGCCACAATGTCGTCGAACATGTCCGCCGGATGACGGCAATCCCACTTAAGCGAAAGTACATGGAAGTCCGCAGCTAGCGGAGAGTTGCCCGCATTAGCCCGTTTGTGGGAGTTGGGGTTTCCCCCACCAGGGTTCACCGCGCAGATATTTCCGCGTTGCATCGACCCGGGCGGTCGCCGGAACCAACTTCTTGATATTGAACAGCAACCCATATTTCACCGCCACGCCGACATTCTCGCGCAACATGCGGCGCGCCTCCAGGCGGCAGGCATCCCGGCCCTCGTACTTGTCGACGGTCCGCAAATGCCCCCAGGTCATGCACCAGGCCTTGCGCCAACGAGCCTTGCGGGAGAAATCCCCGGCCGACCCCGCGCCAACGTGCCGGGCCTGGCAGGCCGGGTCCAGGATCAACGACCAGCCCGCGCGCGTGGCACGCAGGCAGATATCAAGGTCGTCGCCGTAAAAGAAGAACGATTCGTCGAGAAACCCGAAATCGTCGAAGGCCGCGCGGCGCCACAGCACCACGGCACCGGTCACGAACCAGGTACACATGGGGCCGTCGGGAAGCGGCGCGGCCTTTTGATGCAGATGCTCGTCCGGCCCCATGACATCGACCTCTGGATAGGTTTTTTCCGCATGGCCCTGGATGATCAGCGGCGCCGCGCCGGCGGCGCGCGGATTGCTATCCAGGATCTCCACCAGGCCGGCAATGCTGTCGCTGGAAATCTCCGCGTCCGGATTGATCTGCAACACGTAGTCGGTCGTCGCCGCGCGAATGCATTGATTGTAGATCGCCGGCACGCCGGGATCGTAGTCGTTGGTCAAGACCAGCGTGCCGGGGCGCAGTCGCCTTGCCGTTTCCACGGTGTCGTCAGTGCTGGCACCATCGGAAAGAATGATGTGCTTCGCTGCCGCCATCTTTTCGTAGAAGCTGGGCAGAATGGCGGTGGAATGGTGCAGCCCGGCGACGACTGTAACCCGGTCCCAAGGCGATGGCGCAGCGGATTGAGGCATGAAAGATCGAGGGCCTTTTTCGTATCTGACGGCCTGTCGCCAATCGGTGCCAACGGCCAAGCTAGCACGACTTTAAAACAGAACACAGGGTGAGCAAAGGCCCGTGGCCAGGGGTATCCGACCGCCGGGGTTGATGCCGATAAGGTATCGGCAATTTTCTGCTTGTGGACCTGAGATGGCTCGCCAGCGCGAAAATAGTATTGGATACGCCTTGAAAGGGATTCAAGGCGGTTTTCATCGTTTCGCGGTGTATTCAGCCTATTTCGGCACTTTCGATCTAGCGGATGGAACGCAGGAACTCCGGCAAGGTGAGGCTCAACGCCGGCACTAGGATGACGATCACCATGCACAGGATCAGGGTGAACACGAACGGCAAGATCGCCCAAGCGACGCGCTCGAACCGGATGTCGGCCAACTGGCTGGCGACAAACAGGTTGACGCCCAAGGGCGGCGTCAGGAAGGCAATTTCGATGGTGACGATCAGGATAATGCCGAAATGCACCGGGTCGACGCCGTAACTGACCACCAGCGGCACCAGGATCGGCGCCAGGATGATGGTCGCCGAAATGGTCTCCATGAAGGTGCCGATGACGATCAGTAGCGCGCAGATCATGAACAACACCAAAAGCGCGCTGTCGGTCAGACCCGAGAAACTCTCCACCAATTGCTGCGGAATGCGCTCCAGGGTGACCACGGTGGCGAACAGTGTCGAACAGGCAACGATGATCATCAAGGCGCCGCTCATGCGCAGCGCGCCGTTCATGGCTTCCATGAGCGCGCGCCAGGTGAGTTGGCGGTAAATCACGGCGGCGACCACCAGCGCATAAACCACGGCGCAGACGGAAGCCTCGACCGGCGTGAAGATGCCGGAATAGATGCCCCCCAGGATCAGCACCGGAAGGAATAACGCGAACTTGCCCTGCCAGATCAGGCGCCAGACCGGTTCTCGCGCCTCCTCCTCGTCGAGGGTCAAGACGGCGCCGGCGCGGCGCGCCAGCAGGTAGGCGACGAGGGCCAGGATCGCCGCCGTCATCAGGCCGGGCAGCATGCCCGCCGCGAACAGGTCGGCGATGGAAACGTTGGCGATGATGCCGTAGATGATCAGCGGATTGGACGGCGGGATCATGACGCCGAGCGTGCCGCCCGTCGCCGATACGGAGGCGGCATAGGCGGGCGGATAGCCGTAACGGATCATCGCCGGAATGAGGATGGCGCCGATGGCGGCAACGGTACCGGGACCGGAACCGGAGATGGCGGCGAAGAAGGTGCAGGAGAATATGGTGACGATGCCGAGGCTGCCGTGAATGTGGCCGAGCAGGTGGCGGAAGATGCGGATGATATCGTTGGTGATACCGCCCCGTTCCATGATGTTACCGGCGAGAATAAAGACTGGAATGGCGAGCAGCGGGAAATTGTCGAGGCCGTTGAGGATGTTCTGGGTGGCGAAATCGAGCGGGCTGTGGGTCAGGTACGAGATCGCCAGGCCGGTAATCCCGAGGCAGACGTAGATCGGAATCCCGACCACCAACAGCAACGGAAACAGCACCACAAGGACGAGATAGATATCGCTCATGGTTCCGCCTTCCCGCCCGGCCGCAGAGCGGCGATGAATTCCAAGCCCTGCAACACGGCATTCACCGCGAAGCCGGCGGTCATGAACACGAACAGGATGTTCTGGTTGAAGCCCAGTGCCGGCGAGATGTTCGGATACCGGAAACCGTCGATGAAGTTGTAGCCGCTGTACCAAACCATGACGATGCTGAAGCTGGTGACGACGAGGGCGTGGAACCCCTCGACGGCGCGGCGGCCGATCTTGGCCGCGATAAGGTCGGAAAACACGCTGACCCTGAGGTGCGAACCGGTCAACGTCGAATAGACGGTGGCGATGAACACCATGGCGATGAAGGCGAAGCGCGCGGTTTCCTCCGTCCAGTCGACGGACCAGCGGAATTCCCTGGCCACGACCTGGAGAAACAGCGAAGCAACCATCGCCGCCAACAAGGCGGCGGAGATGCCGAATAGAGCCTTGCGCAAAAAACCGACCATGTGAAGCCTGCCGGAAATTGCCGGCCGGTGCGGTCGACCCCGCGCCGGCCGGCTGGTTGAGATGGCGTCAGTTGCCTTTGTACTCGGAAAGGATCTTCAGCGCCTGATCGGTGAGTTCCTTGCCGTCCGGACCGATCTTGTCGTAGTACTTCGGCCAAATGGCGCGCGCCTTGGCGACCCATTCGGTTTCGTCCTTGATCTCGGCGATCTTGACGCCAGCCTTGCGGGCTTCGTCCCACCAGCGTTCCTCGTCCAGCGGCTGCCACCAGCGGATATAGTCGGTGGCCTCCTTGCCGGCGCGCAGAATGGCTTCCTGGTGCGGCTTGGAGAGACCCTGGAACCAGCGTTCGCTGACCACGATCGGATGGGTCAGGATGGTGTAATGGAACTTGGTCATGCGGTTGATGACCTCGTGGAACTTCATGCCGATGACATCGGTCACCGGGTTGTCGCCGCCCTCGACGACGCCCTGTTGCAGGGCGTTGTAGAGTTCCTTCCACGCCAGCGGCGTCGGCTTGCCGCCCCAGGCCTCGTAGGAAGCGATCATGATCGGGTTCGGCGGCACCCGCATCTTTAAGGGCGCCAGATCGGCCGGCTTCTCAATCGGCTTGTCGGACTTGTAGAAAAAGGCACGCCAGCCGCTATTCTCCCAGCCGACGATCCGCACGCCGGCTTCTTTGATCACCCGGGGCACCAAGGTCGGCGTCAACTTGTCTTGCAGGTAGTTCACTTGCCCCGTCGAGGTGGCGATGTAGGGCAGGATGAAGACGTTCAGGCTCGGTGCCAGCGCCGCCAGGTTGTTGGTCGCCGGCAATGTCACGTGCAACGCGCCCTGGCGCGCCTGTTGCGCCATTTCGCGCTCACCGCCGAGCTGCGCACCGGGAAAGATTTCCGGGCGGATTTCGTTGCCGGTGTAGATGCTGACCAATTCGGCAAAGCGTTTCAGCGTGGCGGTGTGCGAACTCCACTCCATGTTGACGGAGTGGCCGATCTTCATGACGATCTGCCCGTCGGTCTTGGGCACCGATCGCCAGTCGAAAGGGTTGGGATCGGCGATCGCCGCCGGGGCGATCACCGCCGACAGCACTACGCCGGCGGCGGCTAGCAATTTAGCTTTGTGAAACATTGGTCTCCTCCTTGTTTTCACGTGTGGCGTCTCGTCGTCTTTGGGCTAGGGCGCGGCGCCTTCCCTGTCGTCGTCGTCGGGCGGCATGGTGCCGCCCGGCGAGCCGTGGTCCCGGATCAGGGATGCTCCCTTCTCTCCGATCATGATGGCCGTGGCGTTGGTGTTGGCGGACGTGATCGTCGGCATCACCGAGGCATCGACGATACGAAGCCCCTCGACGCCGTTGACCCTGAGCGCCGGGTCGACAACGGCGCGCGAGTCCGATCCCATGCGGCAGGTGCCGACCAGGTGATAGACGGTGGTTGCGTGTTTGCGGACAGCGTCCAGCATCGCCGCGTCGTCGGCGACGTCGGCGCCGGGGATCACCTCGCGGTCCCACTTGTCGCGAAACGCCGGCATGCGGGCGATCTCGCGCACGATATGCACGCCTTCGACGACGACCTTGCGATCGAGCTCCGCACTCAGATAGTTGGGGCGGATCAGGGGCGCGGCGGCGGGATCGGCGGAGGCGATCTCGATGCTGCCGCGCGATTCCGGGTGGCATTGCCAGACCGACACCGTGAAGCCCGGGTAATCGTGCAACGGCTTGCCGGGCTTGTCGACCGAGAGCGGCATGACGAACACCTGCAGGTCGGGCCGGTCGCCGCTCGCATACTTGGTGCAGAGCGCGGCGCCGACCTGTCCGGCGCCGACGGTCAGCGGTCCCGATTTGCCGAACAGCCATTCGGCGCCCATGCGCGCGAGATGCAGGGGGTTGCGGACCTGGTCGTTCAGCGAGCCCTTGCCGGTGAGGCAGACGATGGTGCGCATCTGCAGGTGATCTTGCAGGTTGGCGCCGACCTCGGGCGCATCATGAACGACTTCGATCCCGTGTTTGCGCAACAGATCGGCGGGCCCGACGCCCGAGAGCTGCATCAATTGCGGCGATTGCACGGCGCCGGCGGAAAGCACCACCTCGGCATCGGCCATGGCGCGCTCGACGCGGCCGCCCCGGACCCATTCGACACCCGCCGCGCGGCCGTTTTCGAACAGGATGCGCGTCACCTGGGCGCCAGTCAGCAGCGTCAGGTTGGGCCGCCCGAGCACCGGCTTCAAAAAAGCCGTCGATGCGCTGGCGCGCCAACGCCCGTTCACCGACAACTGGTAGGAACCGACGCCGTATGTGGTCTCAGCGTTGAAATCGGCGTTGGCTGGAAGGCCGTACTCCAGGGCGGCGGCCATCCAGGCGTCGCAGATGGCGCTCTTGTTGCGCAGCCTGGCGACGGCCAACTCGCCGTGCGCGCCCCGATACTGATTATCCGCATCGTCGAATCTCTCGATCCGGCGAAAATACGGCAGCACGTCGTGGTACCCCCAGCCGGCCGCGCCGGCGCCTTCCCAATCGTCGAAATCCTGGTGCTGGCCGCGGATGTAGATCAGCCCGTTGATGGAGCTCGATCCGCCGACCACCCGCCCGCGTGGGCAATCGACGACGCGGCCGCCGAGTTCGGGCTCCGGCTCGGTCTGAAACAGGCGGGAGAATTTCGCGTCGTAGATGCTCTTATAATAGCCAACCGGCAGGCGCAGCCAGAACCCGCGGTCCCGGCCGCCGGCCTCGAGCACCAGAACACGGACATCCGGATCGGTGCTCAAACGGTTGGCAACAACCGAACCTGCCGATCCCGAGCCAATAACGATGTAATCGTATGCCTTGCTCGGCAATGCCGTGAACCTCCCCACGCCGCGCATTTCAAGGCTGCGCGATCATTAGTACTATAAATAGGATTTTAGGATGTTGACCGGCGGGACGCAGGATAGTTTCTAAATATAGAACTTTAGTTACTGTCAGCGCTGGTGCCGAGCCCGAACGCCCTTGACCGGGCCCTGGCGCGCCGAGCATGCTGTATTAACGACGTATGTGCCCCGAACGGAGGGTCCAGGTATCCATGAGCATATTCCAGTCGAGCCGGTCGCCGCTCTATCTCCAGGTCACGGAAATCCTGCGTCAGCGGATTCAGAAAGGTGTCTGGCGCAAGGGTGACACGTTGCCCACCCTGAACGAACTGATGGAAGAGTTTTCCGTGGCCAAAGTGACCGTGCGCCAGGCGGTCAAACTTTTGGAAGAAGAGGGGCTGCTGTCGGCGCGGCGCGGCAAGGGCACGATCGTCACCGCCGAACCGAGCGGCCGGCGGCCACTCAAGGTCGAAACGACATTGCATGACATCATGGAAATGTACAGTGGCGACGTGCCGGACGTGAAGAACCTCGAGGACGGCGAACAGATGCCGCCGGACACCATCGAGGACGGCGTGCTGGCCGACGGCTATTACCACCTGAAGCGCACCCACGCCCGCAACGGTGTCACCTATTGCGTGATCTCGCTCTATATCGAACTCGGAATCTTCCGCCATTCGGAACTGCGTTTTCGCAATGAACTGGCGATCCCGGTGATCTTCTCACACCCCATGGTGACGATCGCCCGTGCCCGCCAGACCATAGTCATTTCCAAATGCGACATGGAGACGGCGCCGCTGATCGATATTCCGCTCGGCGATCCCGTCGCCGAGGTACGGCGCATCTTTTTCGATGAGAACGACCGCATCGCCTACCTAGCCGACGTCACCTACCGCGGCGACTATATCCGGCTGGATATGGATCTCAGGCCCTAGCGCGGCGGCCGGCCGCATCGAAAGCAGAATATCGTGGGGGTTTGGTGGAGCCGAGGGGAATCGAACCCCTGACCTTCGCATTGCGAACGCGACGCTCTCCCAACTGAGCTACGGCCCCTTCCGGGTAGGTCTTCGTCCGGCGGCCTGGGCCCCCGGCGCGAAATCGGGCGGATAATGTGGTCGAAGCCGCCCCTTGTCAAGCGCGCCGAAGTTTCCAGTGCAGCCTTGCGCGGGGCGCGCCGTGGGCCTAGGTTATTCCCGATTCACGAACGATTTTAGGGACATCGGCCCCAGCCATGAACGTCATCCTCGGCCCGCTGCTGCAAGTGCTGCTGATCGCCATCGAGCTTTACATGTGGATCGTGATCATCGGCGTCGTCCTGAGCTGGCTGGTCGCCTTCAACGTCATCAACACGTCGAACCGCTTCGTCTACATGGTCGGCGACTTCACCTACCGCCTGACCGAGCCGCTGCTGGGCCCGATCCGCCGCGCGCTGCCGAACCTGGGCGGGCTCGACCTGTCGCCCATGGTGCTGATCCTGGGACTGATTTTCGTGCGCGGCGTCATCGCCAACCTCTATTTCCGGTTTGTCTGACGCGCCGCTTCCGTTCCGCCGCGCCCAAGGCGGCATCGCCGTCGACATCCGGCTCGCCCCGAAAGCCTCCCGAAACGCCGTCACCGGCATCGAAACCCTCGCCGACGGCTCGTGCGTGCTCAAGGTCTCGGTCACGGCCGTGCCGGAAAAGGGCAAGGCCAACAAGGCGCTCCTCAAGCTGCTATCGAAATCGTGGGGGGGGTGGCCATGCAAAGCCTGGACTTGATCCGCGGCGCCAAAGACCGTAACAAGACCGTGCTGATCGACGACCCGGCGGGCGACAGGCTCGAAGCCCTCGCGGCCTGGACGCGGACGATCCAATAGCTACCAGGGAGACAAGCATGGCCACGGACAACATCATCGACGGCAAGGCATTCGCCCAAGGACTGCGTGAACGGGTCGCCAAGGAAGCCGCCGCCATCCGCGACGCGCACGGTCTGCAGGCCGGACTTGCCGTGGTGCTTGTCGGCGACGACCCGGCCAGCGCCGTCTATGTGCGCAACAAGGGCGAACGGACCCGCGAGGCCGGCATGCAGTCATTCGAGCACCGCCTCCCCGCCGACACCCCGGAAGCGGACGTGCTGGCGCTGGTAGAAAAGCTCAACGGCGATGACACCGTGCACGGCATCCTGGTGCAGCTGCCCTTGCCGAAACAAATCGACGAACAGAAGGTGCTCGCCGCCATCGATCCGGACAAGGACGTGGACGGCTTTCACGTCACCAACGTCGGGCGGCTGTGGACCGGCGGCGACGCGCTGGTGCCCTGCACTCCCTACGGCTGCATCCTGATGCTGAAGGACCGCTTGGGCGACCTGAGCGGCAAGCGCGCCGTCGTCGTCGGCCGCTCCAATATCGTCGGCAAGCCGATGGCGGCACTGCTGCTGGCCGAGAGCTGCACCGTCACCATCGCCCACTCGCGCACCCAGGACCTGGCCGGCCGCTGCCGCGAGGCCGACATTGTCGTTGCCGCCGTCGGCCGCCCGGAGATGATCAAAGGCGACTGGATCCGTCCCGGCGCCACCGTCATCGATGTCGGCATCAACCGTGTCGAGGCGCCCGAGAAGGGCGTCCGGGAAGACGGCACGCCGAAGACCAAGCTGGTCGGCGACGTCGATTTCACCGAGGCCGCCGAGGTTGCCGGCGCCATCACCCCGGTGCCGGGCGGCGTCGGACCGATGACCATCGCGTGCCTGCTGCGCAACACGCTGGTCGCGGCCTGCCGCCAGAGCGGCATCGAGCCGCCGGCGATCTAGGCCGTTCCCGAAAGCCGGGTGACGGGGCGAACCCGCAACGCCGTTGCGTTCGGATTCCTCCCTGTGAGATGATGCGCCACCATGCGTGAACTGTTCCAGAGGCTGGCCGCGCGGCCCGGCATTACCGCCGAGCTGATGCTGGCGTCGTTCTTCGCCAACCTGTTGGCGCTGGCCTCGCCCCTGTTCGTTATCCAGGTGTTGAACCGCTACGTCTCCTACGGCGTCGACGCGACGCTGATTACGCTGACCGCCGGCGTGGTGGCGGCGATCGCGCTGGAGACCGGTTTCCGCCAGGCGCGGCTGATGCTGTCGGCCACCGCGCTCGAGGACCGCGACCGCGACCGCGCCATCGGCGCCTTCGGCATGCTGACGGCGGCCAAGGCGCAGGCGCTGGAGAAGCTGCCAGGCGGCCAGCGGCGCGAAGCCGTCCGCGGCCTCGACAGTGTGGAAAGCGCCTTCAACCCGCCCAACATCGGCGCCATCATGGACGTGCCGTTCGCGCTGGTGTTCGTCGCCGCGCTGGCGCTCTTGAACGTCTGGCTCGGCCTCGTCGCCATGACCTTCATCGTCGCCGCCTTCTCCTTCAGTCTCTATTCGCTGTCCGTCATCAAAACATTTGGGACGCCTGAGCCTGTATTCTAACGGAGGAT
>JAYOEU010000075.1:0-19130 GCA_038116915.1 Alphaproteobacteria bacterium | reverse complement strand
TTTCGGTAAATTTAGCTAAACAGCCGTCCGATTTCCGCGGTTCGGGCACTTCAAGAGGAAAGTTTCACAGGTTCGATGCTAGGCGGCGCGCAAAAGAAGAAGAAAAAGCTTTCTCCCATTCTCGATCAGATCATGAATGGCGGGCCGAGCACGGCCTTGAACGTCTCGCGCGTCACCCGCGCGCTGACCGAGGGAGAGCCGTTTTTCGAAACCTCAGCGTTGAACCGGTGCATCGTTTTCAAATACCTGAATTTCAGCGTCGAGATCGCGGGCGGCCAGACGACCGACTATTCCAGCAAGGACGCGGCGCTGTCCGATGAACGGCCGGTTGAAACCGCGATCTATATCCCGAACGACGAGGAATTCCTTCAGGACGGCGGGTATGCGATCTACATCCGCCAAAAAGGGTCGGAAGAGCTATTGCAGCGCTATGTCGGCGTGTCGGCCGAAGCCACGTCCACGGCGATGGCCAACGATCTGGCCAAGCTCAAGATCATCGACGAAATCCCGTCACTCGATCCGTTTTTGCTGAAGACCGCCTTCGAGCGCGATAAAATCGCCGTCAACTCCGCTTATCTCGCGGTCGGCGACAAGGAGGAATAGGCGATCAAGCGGGTTATCAGAGACAAGGTGCGCCCGATCGTCACGAAGGCACTCGGTTTTGAAGCCAAGGACGGGAACGACAAGTCGCAACGCTTCATCGACGCCATCTGGGATCCCAATATTCCGGAGGCCGCCCTGTTCATCGAAGCCTTCAAGATCGACAAGGCGGAAGTCGCCAACGTGTTCAGCGCGTGGAAGGGCGTCTCGTTCTATCAGTACCAATTTTCACGCAACCGGGCGCTGATCGCTGAAATCCTGCAATGGTTCAAATCGGAAAAGTCCGTTCCCATCGATTTCCGGCAAAACAAGCACTACGCCGAACAACAGAACATGTTCAAGGCGGCCATTCAAAAGCGGATTATCAACATCCTTTCGAACATCAATCAGGTCTTCAAGGACTTCGACGGGTGTTACGCCAAGTTCATTAATGACGGCGATCCCATTCCGTTCAGGAATTTCCTGGTCACGTCGCATTCGCGCTATTGGATTCTTGGCTATTGCTGCACCTCTCTCAGCCATTGCCGGAACATTTTCGAGCGCTTTATGGAGACCAGCGTCAAAGGTCAGCTGACCTTCGAGCAAACCGCCGAGATGCTGACCAACATGGACGGAACGCTCAGCAGTCAATCAAGCACTGCCTCGGATCTTGAATGACCGGGTTTCAGATTATCGGTCAAATTCACCACCCCGCGCCGAAGGACGGGTCGAAACAATCGCGGCAGCTCCGATGCTGAGCGCCGGGCCATTCAACTTGTTCGCGCCGTCCACGCGCGTTATCGCACGGAAGAAAAATCTCGATCGGGCGGGAATTTGAGCGGAAACACCACGGTCAGCAGTTGGTTTTGGCCCGCGTCATTTCAGGAACGTGGCGTGTCCTTGCCATTCACGACGCCGTCCGTTGCGTTTTCCCGGGTTCGCGGCGACGGCAGGGACGGACTGGAAGTCCTGGTCCCGGGACTGTCAGGCAGTCAGGGCGTCTATGTCATTCCCTGGCGCAGCCTGCGCGACATGTTCAAGATGACTGTCCACGACCGGGCCCTGCACGAAGAGATTGAAGACCTGGAGGAAGCGACGCCGCGCATCGTCCGAGACGTCGTTCTGAACGTGGCAGCGGGCGGTCTTGCCGGCCCGAAGGCCCGCGCGGCCGCGTTGGCCGCCCAGCACAGGGAAGAGGAAGACAAGCTCCGTTCGGGCTTCTACCTGATCGCCGCCGTGGTTCAGAACCTCTCCGGTTCAGCGCTCGAGGTGACCCTAAGCGACGTCGCCACCGAACGGGGCCAGCGCGAAGTGCGCAATATCCTGAACCGCATCGCCGACCAACTCCAGTTGCTCGCCGCGACCATGCATGAGCGGATGGATGAATGGGCGGTCGCGATCTCCAATGTCGGCGTGGCCGGCATGCCGAGCAAGAGCCGGGTCCGGCGCGCGATGGAGAACATCCAGACATTCTCGGATACCGTCGGCATCTGGGGCGATCAATCCTTCACTCCGAACAAGGACAACGGGCGGATCATAAACAGCATAGCCTTCGAAACGCTGAGCGTGATCAACACGTACCTGTCCACCCTCGACAAATTCACCGAGATGGCCGGAGATACTCTGAAGAACTGGCCGAAAGCGGGCAATAACGTCGCCGCTCTGGCCATGAAGGCGGAATGGCTTCTCGACGGATGGGACAGTCTGGTCGCGCTCTGGGACAGTTCGGTGGACGAACCCGCGCATGTTCTGGACGCGGTCGTCGGCGATATTTTCCGGCTGCTTCCGCTCGCGCCCCGGGACGAACTGGATACCCGGCGGCGGGAGCGCTGGGCGGAATTCGAGAAGTCGATCAACATGGCGCAAAAGAACGCCGACAGAAAAGGTTCCTCGTCGATCGATCTGGACGCTATGCTAAGATTGGAAAAAACCAAGTACCGAGCGCTTTGAAGAAATCGCCGACATGAGCGACAAACCGGCCGGCGGGCTCGATGCCCTTCAAGAGCACCTGTTCCGAATTCCGGAAACGGAATTCAATTCACTGGTCTTGGAACTGGAACAGCGCCGACTGAGCGAGGCGCGGGCTCAGAAAATCTCGATGATCATGCGGTTCCTGCGGCCGCGTCTCGCGATCCTGAAGCCACCGCGGCGCATGACGCTGCTGCGTCTCATGTGCACGCCGTTCGAGGACATTCTCTATAATCCGGGCTCGCCGCGCAAAGCGATCGGCAAGATCCCGCGCAACGCCATCAAATCCGTCTGGAGCCTGATCGTCGAAAACGCGGATGCCGCCCGGCTGCGCCAGTTCGAGGAACAGCTCGCGGCGATGCCGATGAAGGAGCAGACCGACGAGGCGATGCTGGAATTCGGACAGGAATTCTGGCCGTTCTGCGCCTATGCATTGCGCGGCGTCATCGTCGTTGCCGAGGGTTCTACCCGGTTGCGCCGGGAGCTAATCGACAAGATGGGCGACGACAATTACTACGCCTCCCTGAAGGAGGTCGTCTCCATGCTCGAGGTCGCGGAGCCGATCATGATCCTGCGTGAAAACCTCTCGCGCGGCCCGATCGAAGTGGTGAGCAACCGGGATCTCGACGCCATCATTGCCGCCTTCACCGCGGTCAACGCCAAGGGTCCCAGCTATCAGGAATGCGTGATCTACGTGATTCTCGCGCGGCTCGCCAACATGGCGTCGATCACCGAGGTGTTCCAGCGGATCGACGATGCCGGCGCGGGTTCCGTCATCACTCAGGTTTCCGATACCGCCGCGCACGCGATGGTCAGTCAGATCGAAGACCATATCAGGGACATGGACGACGACATCGCGGCCGCACCGGACCGCGAAACCCTCGCGCGTCAGGCCGGCGCCTATGTCGGAACGCTGGCCGGCGCGGCAAAGGCGATCGGGCAGACCGGCTCCCGCCAGCAGTCACGCCGGGTGGGCTAGGTCCGCGGCGAGCTGGCGGACAAGGTCCGCATCAGCGTCCTGCAGGAGGGCGATGAGTCCACGGCGGAACTGCTGGCCATGCTGCTCTCATCAAGTTATTCGGATTTCGACGATCCCGACGACGATCCGGAAGCCGAACAGGCGCTTCTGGAACAGATGCAGGACCGCATCGTCTCACTGCGGGTGGCGGAGCGCTATGCCGAGGATATCGGGCTCGGAGGCGAGGTCGAGCAGCGTCTTTCGGCGATCGAAACCGGCCTGAACAAGCCCGCGGACCGGCTTCTGGAAAACCTCAATGTCGGCAGCGAGCGCTCCCGGGCCGAAGCCAATCTGAACGGCACGGTCCGGCTGCTGGAGCTGGTCGTGGGTCCGGAATCAGCCGATGAGCTGCGGGTGAAGGGCCTCAAACTTCTCGAGGGTGAGGCTGAATAGCCGGAAAGGCCCGCCGATCACGCCGGCGCGGGGCTGAGCACCCGTTCCCCCCGGATCGGCCAATGCACGATGCCCGAGAACACGCCCAGCGCGACCGAAATCCACCATACGAGATTGTAGGACCCCGTCGCGTCGAACACGTAGCCGCCGAGCCAGGCGCCGAGAAATCCGCCGATCTGATGGCTCAGGAACACGATCCCGAACAGCATGCTCATATACCGGGGTCCGAAGATATCGGCCACCAGTCCCGATGTCAGCGGCACGGTGCTGAGCCAGAGCAGCCCCATGGTTCCGGCGAAGACATAGACCAGAAGCTCGCTCGGCGGGAGCAGCACAAATCCGGTCATCACCACCGCGCGCCCGAAATACAGACCGCTGAGCAGATACTTCTTCGGGAACCGGCCGCCGAGAAAACCGGCTAGCAGCGAGCCGATGACGTTGAACAGCCCCACCAGCGCCAAGGCCCAGGCCCCGGTCTCGGCGGAAAGCCCGATATCGACCACGAAGGACGGCAGATGCACGGCGATATAGGCGACGTGAAAGCCGCAGACGAAAAATCCCGCCGTAAGCAGCCAGAAACTCGGCAGCGCAAAAGCCTGACGTAGGGCCGCGCCGATGGCCTGATCCGGCTCCCCACCAGCGGACGGCTTCGGGCGCGCCTTGATGAACACCAGGCCGAGCGGCAGCATCAGCAAGGCCGCGATCCCCATGATCAGGGCCGACTGGCTCCAACCCACGGCGGCCAGCAGCGCCTGGCCCGCCGGCACGATGAGAAACTGGCCGAGCGAGCCGGCCGCCCCCGTCACGCCAAGGGCAAAGGAGCGCTTTTCCGGCGGGAACAGCTGGCCGACGGCGCCGAGAATGATGCCGAACGAGGTCCCCGACAAAGCCGCGCCGACGATGACACCAGCGCTCAGGTGCAGCAATCCGGGCGAGTTGGAAAAGGCGAGCAGGATCGTGCCGCCGGAATACAGGATGGAGCCGAGCGCGATCGCCTTGAACGGACCGAAGCGGTCGGCCAGCGCGCCGACGAACGGCTGCGTCACTCCCCAGACCAGGTTCTGCAGTGCCAGTGACAGGGCGAACACCTCGCGCCCATAGCCGAATTCAAGGGAGATCGGCCCCAGATACAGCCCGAAACCCGAGCGGATGCCGAACGACATGGCGGCGATGATCCCGCCCATGATCAGCGCCAGATAGGCGAGACGCATGTTGACGTCGCCGGCCGCCACCGGTCCGGGAGCAAGCGGCTGCGCGGGCGCCGGCGTGCGGGCGCGGAAGGACGCGAGCCGCGCGCTCATCGCCTCGATCTCGTCAGAGCTGAGTCCGCCGCCCTGACTGTGGTCGATCTCGATTTCCGCGCCGCGATCGCCGCGCGGCGGGAACAGCCCGCTGTCGGCCGCCGCGACGGCGAAATCCACGCTCGACGGATCGATGAAGAACAGCTGGTCGTACTCCCAGCCATTCGTGCCCTCGTCAAAGCGCGCGCCGACGATCCGGACCCCACCGCCGGCGAGTTCCCCGAGCTGATCCGGCAGCCCGTCCGTCAGGTGGGAAACCGCCTCGGATTGCTGAACGGTTTCCCATGACGAACCGGACTTCCGCTGCAGATAGTAGAACTCGTAATCCCTGGCCATCGGCTCTTCCATCGGATCCATTGTCACAAGGTCCCGCCAGTATCCCGTTCCGGCGCGCGGGGCGATACTATCCGCACCGTCGGCGAAAAGCACGCCGGGCGAACACCGCCGCGCCCGCCCGCTGACGGACCGGATGGCGATCCCGCTTGATCCGCCGGGCCCTTGCACCTTACGCTCCGAGCTTCGTTCGTGGAGGCGGCGCGCGCAACGCTTCATGAGCGCAAGGCAGTTTTGCCCAAATCGCATGAAAGGACCGGGACCATGTCCTCGCCGAAATACGCATCGCTGGACGGAAATATCGTTGCCTGGGACGACGCCAGGGTTCACATCGCCTCGGCCGGCTTCAAATTCGGCACCGCCGTCTTCGAGGGATTGCGCGGCTATTGGAACCAGGCGGACCAGGAAATGTATCTGTTCCGCATGGCCGAGCACATGGACCGGCTGCATTTCTCCCAGCGCTTCATGCGCTTCGATGAGATCCTGACCGCCGAGACGGTCACCGAGAAGACCATCGAGCTGATCCAGGCCAACGGCTTCCGCGGCGAAAATCTGCACATCATGACCACCGCCTATGTGTCCGGGCACGGCGGTCCGGGCGTCTGCGGGCCGATCGGCCTCGCCATTACCGCCCAGGAGCGCCCCCGCAGCGAGCGCGTGCTAGGCGGCGTCACCGCCCAGGTCAGCAGCTGGATGCGGGTGCCGGATCAGGCGATGCCGATGCGCGTCAAATGCAACGCCAACTACAACAACGGCCGCCTGGCGACGGTTCAGGCGGTGGCCGACGGCTATGACACGGCGATCTTCCTGAATAGCCGGGGTAAGGTCTCCGAAGGGCCGGGCATGTGCTTCTTCATGATCCGCGACGGCGTGCCGATCACCCCCTCTGTCACCAGCGACATCCTCGAAAGCATCACCCGCGAGACGGTTCTCGAGCTGATCGAGGAGGTTTTCGGCGTGAAGCCGGTGGAACGCGAGATCGACCGCTCGGAACTGATCGCCGCCGAGGAGGCCTTCTTCTGCGGCACCGCCTGGGAGGTCACCCCGATCCTCAACATCGACCGGATCGCCATCGGCGGCGGCGGCATCGGGCCGATGACCAAGCGCCTTCAGGACGCCTTCTTCGCGGTCTCCGACGGCTCCAGCGGAACCCATCCGGAATGGCGCCTGCCGGTCTACGGCACGGCGGCGGCCAAGGCGGCCGAATAGCCGCCGGTCCCGCCGGCACCCCAATACGCGGACGTGGTGGAACAGGTAGACACAGCAGACTTAAAATCTGCTTCGCTTACGCGAGTGCGGGTTCAAGTCCCGCCGTCCGCACCAGAATATTACAGTTGCCTGAGAATCATTATCCTGTAGGCCGTCATAGTATTAATGTTTGGTATTGCCCAAAATAGCTTTAATAAAATTACAATAATGTTGGCTGCTTTTCCGACGGCATCTGAATGACGCCATTGATCAGCCAACGGTCCCGCCACCGCGAATGCGTTCCCATCGCGAAAATAATCTCCTTCTCCAGGAACTCCGTGCCCCAACGTTGCTGCATTCGCGCGATGGCGCCTTCCTCTCCATATTGGTGCCGCCAGCGAAAGAAAGTTCCTTCAATTTCCCAGTCCTGACATGTGCCCTCATGATGGCCATCGGCAAGGTCATAAGAGTAATGGAACGAGTAAGGACAAGGTTCATATGGCCGGAGTTCTCTATCGAACAAACTTCCTTGGTCTCTAGCCCGTTTAAATTCGGTGCGAACCGCATCAAGTTCCGCGAGCGAACGTTTTGTGATCTGGAAAGTTAAATTTCGAGGTTTCACAAGCGCGAGACTGCGTCCAGCTGCGTGTTCCGTTTTTAAATTGTCAACGATCAGTGGTTCAAGAAACCCATACCTTTGATTTGGTGAAACGTTTCCGACAACCACAAGCGAACCTTGATCGGCACGGCGGCTTTCTACACGATTGTCATCCCGAGGCTGGCGCCAGCGATACTCAATCACATCCCATCGATTGAACTTTTGAACTTCTTCAAGAGACCGGAATGCAATGGGAAAAAGCCTAACCCATTCTCGATCATAGGTTATCCCCGCCGTGCAAACTGTCTCTCGATACTGATGGCTCGGGTGCGGTGCAGCTTTGACCAACACCACGATCTGACCATGCCCGGATTGTTCAGGCTGCGTCTTGCTCATCGGGCAGACGAATTGGGCCAGTCTCTTTAGCCAACCCTTCCTTCACGCCAAGACTTTGCCGCTTCAAATCGGTTACCGCCAAAATATGATCGGCAACGATTGTGCGATGACAATGCTTTGGGTTTCGCTCAAAACACAATAGACATGCACTTGACTGCATTACCAGTTCAACTGCTTTTGCAAAATCCGACTGGGCGACATCAGATCGCATATGAGCTTCAAATATTGCCTGAAATTCATCAATCCGACCAGATCGCGCTGCCTCACGGCCTTCGCGTGGGTCACCAAGCCCTCTCAAATGTACATATCCAATGTCGTTCGCTTTCATGACAGCGGAAAGAGCTGACTTCGAGAAACCAGGCTTTCGCAAACAGGGACGTCTCGAACATCTATCAACATGTCGACTTCCTGATGAATTAAAGTGGCGACAAAATCCTCTATCGACGAACCCTCGTAACCTATTGTAAAAAATTTTCGATCCATAGTGTATTATACCCCGCCTAGCTTCGCACACCAAATCCTTTATCACATTAACATGGTTTGCGAGCAATTACGTGTGTTCTTCTCGCCACGGATCGGAGGCATTCAAATTGAACTTGTCCGCACAACGGCGGTCTCCCTGAAATTTGTTCCGTGTCCGTTCTTGATGTCGCACCTCAAAAACCCTATATCTGGTAGACAGCATCACAAATGAAGGCAAATGTGGCTAATAAACGAATTTCTGTCACCGAAGAGAGCGGCACCGGCAGAAACCAGAGGTTTCATGACAATCGAACCGGCGCGGATATGACTCGGGCACAGTTCGTCAACCGAATTGAACAGGGGAACTACCCGAACTACCACGTCCGAAATGTAAATGGCATAAAAACACCAGTCTCTAATCCCGATGATTCAGAATTAAATAACCTGGACTGACGGTGCGTTCCACGCACCCGCCCCCTCACCCGCCGCCGAACAACGGAAATTCCGCCCTATGGAGGATGGGGGTGAGGATGCCGCCGCAGAGGAAGCCGCCGATATGGGCGAGGAAGGCGACGCCGCCGGCGCTGCTGGAGAGCATGACGGCGACGAAAAGCTGGAGCGCGAACCAGATGCCGATCAGGATCACCGAGGGACAGCGGTAGCGGGTCACGGTCAGCATCGGCACCCGGGCGAACCAGAGCCCGAAGCCCGGGCCGAGCACGATCAGCCGGCCCTTCGGGAACAACATGACATAGGCGCCGATCAAGCTGGAAATCGCGCCGCTGGCACCGATCAGCTGGACCTGCTGCTCCATCATTGGCAGGGCCTGGACGATGGCGCTGATCGCGGCGGTGAACAGGAACAGGCCGCTGAAGCGCAGCGAGCCGAGGGCGTTCTCCACCGCCGGGCCAAAGACCCAGAGGAACAGCCCGTTGCCCAACAGGTGGCCCCAGCCGCCATGCAGAAAGATATAGGTGATCAGCGTCGCGCCGACCGGCACGAAGCTCAGATGCGGGGACGGCTCGCGAAAGCCGAAGAGATGCGCCGGATTGAGGCCGAAGGCGAGCATCAGCTGATCAGCCGAGAATTCGTTGAGCTGCTGCTGCCAGACAAAGATGATGGTCATCACCGTCAGCAGCAGCGCCGTGACGACCGGAACACGCTGGATCCGCTGTTCGTCACCGATGGGAATCATGGCGCGTCCCCTTGGACGAACGATGGTCCGGTTCAGGATTCGCCGGGCACTGGCGCTCCGGCGGCCGGAACTGACCGGCTGTTACTTGAAGATCTTATCCAATGGGATCGAATAGGTCAGCATCAGGGTTTCCTCGCCAGGATTTCGCTCATCCAGACCGGCGTTGGAAATGTGATGGAAGGCGAAGCCGATCCGCGAGTAGTCGTCCAGGCGATAGGCGAAATTGGCGCCGGAGCGAAACTCGATCGCATGGCCGAGATCCTTGCCGTCGCCGTTGCCGTAGATGCCGGCGGCGAAGTTCGGCGTGACCACGAACCGCCGCCCGAAGAAGATATCGATCCCGATCCCGGCATAGGCATAGGTACCGGCCTCGGCCGTCGCGGTCAGCCCGACGAAGGGTGTGAACCAGAGCAGCTTGTGCTTTTCGGCAAACACGTATTCGGCCCGGAATTCCGCCGTCGTCTGGTCGTCGAACATGTCGTAGACGCCGATGCCGAGGGTCAGGAAATCCGGCTCATCCGCCCGCGCCTCGGGCCTGAAGGACAACAGGGCAAACAGGCCGGCGGCCAGGAGCAGGAAAGTCTTCATGGGCCGCACGGCACACCTCTGATCTGCGGAATGCCCACATCATAGTCATGCGGCGGGTTTCATCAAGCACGGCATCGATCACACGAGAAGGGTTTCCTTGAAACGCTCGATCGCGCGCACCAGCGCCACCCTGATCCCCGGCTCCATCGCCGAGTGCCCGGCATCCGGCACGACGACATATTCCGCGCCCGGCCAGCGCTTGGCCAGGGCATCGGCGGAGCGAATCGGACAGATGATGTCGTAACGCCCCTGGACGATGACCGCCGGCTTGTCGGCGATCGCGTCCATGCCGTCAAGCAATTGGTTCGGCGCGAGGAACATGCGGTTCGCGAAATAGTGCGCCTCCAGCCGCGACAGGGCCAGCATCTGATCCCTGCTCGGCGCGCCGTTGCTGCCGCCGGCCTCGGGGTAGAGACAGGAACAGGCGGACTCATAGCCGCTCCAGACCTCGGCCGCGGGATGGTGCACGGCGGGGTCGGGGCTTTCCAGACGAGCCCGGTAGGCGGTCAGCAGATCGTCGCGCTCCGCCTCGGGGATGAAATCCACATAGGCTTCATGGGCCTCGGGAAAGATCTGGCCCATGCCGTTGATGAACCAGTCGATCTCGCAGGGCCGCCCGAGGAAGATCCCGCGCAGCACAAAGCCCAGGCAGCGTTCCGGATGCGCCTGCCCGTAGGCGAGCGCGAGCGTGCTGCCCCAGGACCCGCCGAACACCATCCATCGCTCGACGCCGAGATGCTTCCGCAACACCTCGATGTCGCGGATCAGATCCTGGGTCGTATTATCGGTGATATCCGCGACCGGCGTCGACTTTCCGGCGCCGCGCTGATCGAACAGCACCACGCGATAGGCTTTCGGGTCGAAGAACCGGCGATGCACCTTGGCGATTCCCGACCCCGGCCCGCCATGCAGGAACAGAACCGGCAGGCCATCGGGGTTCCCGACTTCCTCCCAATAGAGGCTGTGCCGGTTGGACACCGGGAGATGGCCGGAAAAGGCCGCGTCGATATCCGGAAAAAGCTTGTCACGCATGAGCAACCGCGTCCGGTTCATTAAAACGGTCGGCAGGTCATATCAGACATGCCGCGCGCGGTCACGGGGTTGCCATAGTCCGACCTAGGGCCATTCCGCGCTAGTTCTCGTTCAGCCGGAGATGATCGAGCACCGCCTGCAGGGGTTCCACGTCACCGAATTTCGCATCGATGTCGTAGAGGTTCCATTCCACCGCGCCGGCGATCCGGTCGCCGATGCATTCACGCACGACGATGGGCCGGAAGCCGTCGGCGATCGCGTCCTCGACCGTGGCCCGCACGCAGGCGCTCGCCGTGGTGCCGGTCACGACCACGGTGTCGACGCCGCAGGCATTGAGATAGCTGTTCAGATTGGTGCCGCGAAACGCGCTCGCCTGCTTCTTGACGATCAGCATCTCGTTATCGCGCCGGCCGAGCCGTTCGTCGATCTGCACCGCCTCCGAGCCGGCCCGCAGAACCTCGGTCGGGATCTTCTTCCCCCACAGCCCCATATCCGTGTGCTCGCCCTCGACGATATCATAGGCGGTGGTGGTGAAGATGATCGGCAGCCCCCGCGCCCGGAACGCCGCCAGCACCTCCTGGGTCGCCGGCAGGATCGTGTCCATGCCCTCGCAAGTGAAGGCGTTGCCCTCGCGGGTCCAGGCATTCGCAAGATCGATATTCACCAGCGCCGGCTTCTTGCCCCAGCCGATCCGGCGCTGAAATCCGCGGTTCTGGTAGAGCGCGGTGTCGGCGGCGAAAACCTTGTCGAGCGCGGCCTTGATATCCTCATCCATTGTCGCCCCCTACTCGGCCGCGGTCGGCAGCACATGATCCTTGAACTGTTCACGCAAGGTCAGCTTGGAGAGCTTGCCGGTGGCGGTGTGCGGCAGCTCGTCGACGAAGATCACGTCGTCCGGCAGCCACCACTTCGCGACCTTGTCGGCGAGAAACGCATTGATTTCCCCAGCGGTCAGGCTCTTGCCCTCCTCCAGGCGCGCGATCAGCATTGGCCGTTCGTCCCATTTCGGATGCGGCATGGCGATGACCGCGCATTCAGCGATGTCCGGATGGCCGAGCGCGGCGTTCTCGAGGTCGATCGAACTGATCCACTCGCCCCCGGATTTGATGACGTCCTTGGTCCGGTCGACGAGCTGAATGAAGCCGCGCGGGTCGATCTTGGCGACGTCACCGGTACGCAGCCAGCCGTCATCGGTAATCGCCGCCGCGCTCGCCTCCTCATTGGCGTGATAGCCGTCGATGACGCCATGCCCCCGGACCTGCAACTCGCCGAAGGCCACGCCGTCCTGGGCAAGCGTCTTGCCCTCCTCGTCGACGATCCGGGCATCGACCGTGAACATCCGGCGGCCCTGTAGCATTTTCAGGTCAAGCTGCTTGTCGCGCGGCAGGGCGTATTCCTTTGGCCCAAGGAGGGAAGCGGAACCGACCGGGCTCATTTCCGTCATGCCCCAGCCGTGGATCACGCGGACACCGAAGTCGTCCTCGAACTCCCGGATCATCGAGCGCGCGACCGCCGAGCCACCGGACAGCACGTAGTTGAATCCCTCGGGCTTGCGGCCCCGCTTACGCATTTCGGCAAGCACGCCGAGCCACACCGTCGGCACGCCCCAGGCGGACGATACCTTCTCACGGTCCATCAGCTCAAAGACGCTCACACCGTCGAGCTTGCCGCCCGGAAAGACCATGTTGGCGCCGACCAGCGGGGCCACATAGGGTGTCCCCCAGGCATTGGCGTGAAACAGTGGCACCACCGGCAGCAGCGTGGCGCCCGAGATCACGCCGGCATCGCCCGCCAGGGTCAACATGCCCATCGAATGCAAATAGGTGGAGCGGTGCGAGTACAGCACGCCCTTCGGGTTGCCCGTGGTGCCGGAGGTATAGCAGAGGCTTGAGGCCGACCGCTCGTCGAAGACCGGCCAGACGATGTCGGTCGGCTGCCCGAAAATAAGATCCTCGTAGCACAGCGGATTCGGCAGCGCGCAGTCCGGCATCGCCGCGCGGTCGCACATCAGCACATAGCGCATGTCGGCTGGAAGCTGGTCCAGAAGCGGCGTGATCACCGGGATGAAGGTCGTGTCGAGAAACAGGATCCTGTCCTCGGCATGGTTCGTTACATAGACGATCTGCTCGGCGAACAGGCGGGGATTGATCGTGTGGCAAACCGCGCCGATCCCGGAGATCGCGAAATAGAGCTCAAAATGGCGATAGCCGTTCCAGGCCATGGTGGCGACCCGGTCACCCTGCTTGATGCCGAGTTCCTTCAGCGCATGCGCCATCTGCACCGACCTCGCCCGGGCCTCGGCATAAGTGTAGCGGTGGACATCTCCCTCGACCCGGTTCGAGACGACGAGACTGTCGGTCCGGACATCCGCCGCGTAGTCGATGATGCTGGAGATCATCATCGGCATGTCCATCATGCGACCCTTGAGCATGCGAGCCTCCCAAGCCCTTCCTCTATCGGCGGATTGCCGTCCGCCCTTTGGCTTATAGAGTGCGTCAATGCGCGCCCCGCCGCAAGGTTGGGCGGCTCGATCGTCCAGCCCCATGCCGTTGCTTCCGGAGGTTTGCATGTCCGTGTTCGTCACCCTGGGCCCGCAAGGCAGCAACCATGAACTGGTGGCCCGGCGGTATCTCGGTTTTCATGACCTCCATGGCGCTACCCTGCGCCTCGTCGATGATTTCTACGTAGCTCTGGCATTGCTGGCGGAAAGCCAGGCCGATTATCTCATTCAAGCCGCCGCGCATTCCGAGACCACGGCCATTCTCGCCAAAGCCTGTTTCAGACACGGCATCAGGGCGATCGACTGTTTCATCGCGCCCAGCCATCCGCTGGCGATCCTCACCCGCAAATCCGTGGAGCTGCCCCGGAGCATCGGCCTGCAGCCCGCGACCGCCGGCTATGCCGACCTGTCCGCCTGGTCCGTGACAATCGAAGAGCCCACGACGGTCGCGGTCGGCGAAGGCCTGCTCGCCGGCCGCTATGACAGCGGCATCACCATGCGGGCGCTCGCCGAGACCCATCCCCAGGATCTTCGCATCCACCAGGACCTCGGCAGCGTCGACGATCCCTGGATCGTCTACGGCCGCGAACCGGTCCGCGGCGGCGACATTCTCGCCTGGCGCGACAGCCCGGCGGGACGCTTGTATCGGAGGGGATAACGGGTTCGATCATCCCCGCAAACCGTCGCCCTGGCGAAAGGCAGGGCCGAGTCCCCCGCGGGTCCGCATCGCCGGATGGGTAGGTTGGGATTGAAGCCGGGTTGCAACGCCCGAGCCAGGCCCTACCTTTCGCCAGGGCGGCGGTGAATTTGATCTGAATCCAAACGCCATCGCCGGGGACTTCCCTATTGCTCGCCCGTCTTCGGCTTGGCGTGATACAACCGCCGGAACGCTTAGTTCACCCCGGGACACCTGATGCCACGAGGTACGAAACGCCATCCCTATGACGGTATCGTCGCGGTCGCGCCCGCGACGGTGCCCTACCAGCGGTTCTCCAAGGAAGCGGCGCATTGGTGGATCGCGCGGGCGTTGAAGCAATCGCTGGATGCCGCCTCGCTGACGCCGCGCGAGGTGGACGGGCTTATCGTCTCCAGCTTCACGCTGTTCCCGGATTCAGCCGTCGGCCTCACGCAACATCTCGGGCTCACGCCGCGCTGGCTCGACGATATCCCGATGGGCGGCGCGTGCGGCGTCGTTGGCCTCCGGCGCGCGGCGCGGGCGGTGCAATCGGGGGACGCCGACGTGGTGGCCTGCGTGGCCGGCGACACCAACCATGTGGACAGTTTCCGGCGCATGCTCTCGAGCTTCAGCCGCTTCGCCCAGGACGCCTCCTATCCCTACGGCTCGGGCGGCCCGAATGCCTGTTTCGCTCTGCTGACCGATCACTATATGAAAAGGTTCGGAGCAAAGCGGGAGGATTTCGGGCGGATCTGCGTCGCCCAGCGCCGGAACGCGCTGCGCAATCCGCACGCGGTGATGAAGACCCCGCTGACCATGGAGCAATATATCGGCGCGCGTCCGATCTCCGATCCGATCGCGCTGTTCGACTGCGTCATGCCGGTCGCCGGCGCCGAGTGCTTTCTGGTGATGCGCGAGGAGGACGCCAAGGCCGCCGGCCTTGCCTTCGCTCGCATCCGCGCCACCATCGAGCGTCACAACGCCTTTCCGGAAGACCCGATCCAGATGCGCGGTGGCTGGGCGATGGATATCGAGGAGCTCTACGCCATGGCCGGTCTCAAGCCCGAGGACATGCAGGTGGTGCAGACCTATGACGACTATCCGGTCATCGTGATGATGCAGTTCGAGGATCTCGGCTTCTGCGGCAAGGGCGAAGGGCCGGAATTCGTGCGCTCTCACGACCTGACCATTGACGGCGATTTCCCGCACAACACAACCGGAGGGCAACTCTCGGCCGGACAGGCCGGCGCCGGCGGCGGCTATCTCGGCCTGACGGAAGCAATGCGGCAGGTGACCGGCACCGCCGGGCCGACCCAGGTTAAAAATGCCCGCAACGCGCTGGTCTCCGGCTTCGGCATGATCAATTTCGACCGCGGCCTCTGTTCCGGCGCGGTGATCCTGTCGGGAGACGGAGCATGACCGATCCGCTCGCCCGTCCGCCCAAGAAGGACCCGCAGGTCCGCACCCGGGTGCCGACCCGGCCATCGCATTTCCGCAGCCGCGCGGCGCTCGGCATCGCGGCGGCGGCGGCTGAAGGGCGCTTCATGCTGCAGGTCTGCGAGCCCTGCTGGACGGTCCAGTATCCGCCGCGCGACGCCTGCGCCGCCTGTCTGTCGGTCGAGCTTGTCTGGCGCGACGTCTCGCCGATGGGCCGCCTGATCGCCGAGACCACGGTCCGCACCAGCACCAGTATCTATTTCCGCGAACGCGCGCCGTGGCGGATCGGTACCGTTAAACTGGATGCCGGCCCGTCGGTGATGGCGCATCTGCACGGCGATCTTCCGCCGGACGCGCAGGTGCGGGTGGTCGCGATGCTGGACAAGTCGGGCCAGGGGGTGCTGTTCGCGGTTCCCGCCGACGCGACACCGAACATGGAGGATGATCCACAGATGCGGGAGATGACCTCGGATCCGAAACACCGCCGGGTGCTGATCACCGACGCCCGCAACGAGAACACCCCGGCCCTGGCCAAGGCCCTTGCGGAGGCCGGTGCCTCGATGATCTTCATCGGCGAAGCCGAAAGCTGGCGTCCCTATCCGCATCGCGCCGCGCTGGCCGCGATCCCCAATGTCGACATCCTGCCCATGGATGTCACCGACACCGCCTCGGTGCGCGAGCTCAGCGGCGAAATCGGCGGCAAGACCGACATCCTGATCAACAACGCCCGCTTCGTGCGGCCCGGCGGCATCCTCGAGCGCGCCGATGTCGGCTTCGCCCGCGAGGAAATGGAGGTGAATTATTTCGGCCTCCTGCGCCTCGCCCAGCATTTCAGCCCGGCAATGCGGGCGCGGGGCGCCGACGGCGACAACAGCGCGGCGGCCTGGGTCAATATCCTGTCGGTCAATGCCTGGGCGAACAGCCCCGATTACGGCCTGTTCTCCGCCTCAAACGCCGCCGCGCTGTCGCTCTCGCAGAATCTCCGGGCCGATCTCTGGGGCGGCGGGGTGCGGCTGCTGAACGTCTTCACCGGTCCGACCGAGGACGAGTGGCATCAGCCGCTGCCGCCGCCGAAAGTCGCGCCCGGCGCCATCGCCCGGGCAGTGATCGACGGCCTGAGTGGCGGCCTGGAGGATGTCTTCGTCGGCGATGTCGCCAAGGACCTGATCGACCGCTGGCGCGCCGGCCCGAAGATACTGGAGCGCGAGATGATGGAAAACCGGGGAGCCTCCTGATGACCGCACCTACCGCTCCCGGCCTGCTTGGCGAGCTTGCGCTCTCGATCGCCAGCGGCGCGATCCGGGTCGTCGACCTGACCCATACCCTGGACCCGGACTTTCCGGTGATCATCCTGCCGCCCGAGTTCGGGCAATGCGCACGCTTCCGCATGGAGGAGATCTCGGCCTACGACCACCGGGGCCCGGCCTGGAAGTGGCACAACATCACCTGCTCCGAGCATACCGGCACCCATTTCGATGCCCCGGCCCACTGGATCTCGGGCCGCGATCTGCCGAACAATTCCGTCGATACCATCCCGGTCGAGCAGTTCATCGGCCCGGCCTGCGTCATCGATTGCAGCCAGGGCGCCGCCGAGAACGAGGATTTCGAGCTGACGCCGGAGATCATTCAAGCTTGGGAGGCCGAGCATGGCGAGATCCCGGCCGGCGCCTGGGTGCTGATGCGCACGGACTGGTCACGCCGGCGCGGCGCCGCGTATCTGAACATGCGCGAGGACGGCCCCCACTCCCCCGGCCCGACGCCGGAGGGCATCCGCTTTCTGATCGAACAGCGCGACATCCGAGGCTTCGGCACCGAGACCGTCGGCACCGATGCCGGCCAGGGCAGCCACTACACACCCCCTTTCCCGGCACATTTCTACCTGCACGGCGCCGGCAAGCTCGGCCTGCAATGCCTGAACAATCTCTGGGAGCTGCCGCCCACCGGCGCGGTCATCATCGCCACGCCGCTCAAGATCAAGCAGGGCACCGGCAGCCCGCTCCGGGTGCTGGCGCTGGTGGGGTGACGGCGGGTCGAGCAACCGCCTGATTTGGGAACGCGGCGCGCGGATCACGACTGGATCAGCGCGCCGAGCATGTATACTGGCCCCGGCGTATCAGGGATCGGGAAGTTGCCATATGTCTCATAAATTGGTTTCCGCCGAAGCGGCGATCGCGATCATTCAGGACGACGATCTCCTGGCGACCACCGGATACGGCGGAAACGGCGTTCCCGAGTTCCTTCTGGCCGCGCTTGAAAAGCGCTTCGTTGAAACCGGGTCCCCGAAAAATCTGACGCTCGTCCATTCCACCGGCCAAGGCGACATGCGGGACCGCGGCCTCAATCGGCTAGCGCATGCCGGACTGATCAAACGGATCATCGGCGGCTATTACGGCTTGTCGCCGAAGCTGGCGCAGCTCGCCACCGACAACAAGCTTGAGGCCTATAATTTTCCCGAAGGCTGCATCCTGCAGCTGTTCCGCGACATCGCGGCGGGCAAGCCCGGAACATTTTCAAAGGTCGGACTTGGAACCTACATCGATCCGAGGATCGATGGCGGGCGCATGAATTCCCGAACGACCGAGGATCTTGTCGAACTGATCACCCTCGCAGGCGAGGAATGGCTGTTCTTCAAGTCCTTTCCGATCAACGTCGTCTTCCTGCGCGGCACCACGGCGGATACCAACGGCAATATTGACCTGCCTTGGAAAAAGTGGTCCAGGCTAAGTGAGCGAATCAGGCTTATTCAAACCCTCATTGAAGGAGGAAAGAATGAGCCTCAGACGCAAGCCCGAACAGATCATCAATTTGCTGCGTGAAGCCGAGGTGGCGTTGTCTCAGGGAGAGACGATCGGCCAGGTCTGCCGGCGCCTAGGCGTGTCCGAGCAGAGCTACTACCGATGGCGCAAGGAATATGGCGGCCTCCGAACGGATCAGGCCAAGCGGCTGAAGGATCTTGAGAAGGAGAATGCCCGGCTGCGCCATGTGGTCTCGGATCTGACCTTGGACAAGCAGATCTTGAAAGAGGCGATAAGGGGAAACTACTGAGCCCCGCTCGCCGCCGTGCTTGTGTCGATCATGTTCGTTCCGTGTTCTGCGTCTCGGAACGCCGGGCTTGCCGGGTTCTTGGTCAGCATCGATCGACACAGCGCAAGATCCCCCAAGGCCGAGCGGATGAAGATGTGCTCACCAGGGCGATCATCGAATTGGCGTCCGAGTACGGTCGATACGGCTATCGCCGCGTGTGGGCTCTGTTGGCCATGCAAGGTTGGCAGGTCGGCATGTCCCGGATCGAACGGATCTGGCGGAGAGAGGGGCTCAAGGTTCCAAGCAAACAACCCAAGCGGGGCCGTCTCTGGCTGAACGATGGATCCTGTATCCGTCTCAGACCCTGTTGGCCGCGTCACGTCTGGAGCTATGACTTTGTGCAGGATCAAACTCATGACGGAAGAACCTTCCGCATCCTGAC
>JAYOEU010000074.1:0-19232 GCA_038116915.1 Alphaproteobacteria bacterium | reverse complement strand
AATCTCGAACGCGCCGAGCGGACCGTTCCAGACCACAGTCCTGCAACCCGCCACCGCCTCGGCGAACCGTTCCGCCGAGGCCGGCCCCGCGTCGAGTATCATCATGTCGGAAGGGACTTTGTCGACCGCGACCGTTCGCGTCTTCTCTCCCGGCTTCAGCGCGGCGGCGACCACGGCGTCGTCCTGCAGCAGGATCTCGCAGCCCGCGTCCTTGGCCCGGCCCTCGATTTTCCGGGCCGTGTCCGCAAGGTCGCGCTCCGCGAGCGAGGCGCCCACATCCAGCCCGCGCGCGAACAGGAAGGTATTGGCCATGCCACCGCCGATAATCAGGCGGTCGACCTTGGAAACCAGATTTCCCAGCAGTTCAAGTTTGGTGGATACCTTGGCGCCCCCGACGATCGCAACCACCGGCCGTTGCGGATTTTCCAGCGCAGCGCCCAGAGCCTCAAGCTCCGCCTGCATCAGACGCCCGGCATAGGCCGGCCGCTTGCGCGCGACCGCTTCGATCGACGCATGGGCGCGGTGAGCGGCGGCGAAGGCATCATTCACATAGATTTCGCCCAGAGCCGCCAAAGCACCGGCGAAGGCATCATCGTTGGCTTCCTCCGCCGCATGGAATCTGAGATTTTCCAGCAAGGCGACCTCGCCATCGCTCAGCGCCTCGACAACCGATGCCGCGGCCTCTCCGATACAATCATCGGCGAAACGAACCTTCTGACCGCCAAGCGCTCCGGACAACGGCCCGACCAGCGGCGCCAGGGACATCGATGGTTCCCGCTGACCATTGGGGCGCCCGAAATGCGACATCACGATCACCCGCGCGCCGCGCCGGGCAAGCTCCGCGACTGTTGGGGCGGCGCGCTCAATGCGGGTCGCATCGGTGACCTTGCCGTCCCGCATCGGGACATTGAGATCAACGCGCAACAGCACGCGTTTGCCACGGGGATCAAAATCGTCGAGGGTCTTATAAGTGCTCATGGAACGGTTCCGTCGGAAGAGGGCGCGCGGCGTTTTCAATCACAGGATCCGGCACGGCGCAACCGGCTGAATTTTTCCGGCCCCGTATTGCAACCGGCGGCACCAATCACAAGGTTCTCTTGTGACCCGCGACGGGAGGCGAAATGCGCGCACGAAGCCGCCTCGGCTATACGATCAGCCAGACCGCGAGAATGGCTTGGTTCACCGGTCACTATCTGCTGACCCGGCGGCTGGACGAGGAGAAGCGGTCGAAACGGAGAGCCGCCTCGCCCGAGGCGCGCCAGCGTTCGCGCAAGACCAGACGGGCGCTGGCGAGCGGGGCGCTGGAGCTGATCCGGTCCGACGCGGCGCATATCGCGGCGGGCCGCTACAAGGCGCCCCGCGACATGATCCCGGACCCTTTCGAGGCGATCCGCGATGTCTTCCGCTACTACCGGGACCTGCCCCGCGCCCGGGCCCGACGCCTCGCGGGTGATGCGACCGAAGCGCGGGCGCTCGCGGCCGATGGCGACTATCCGGACTATTTCGCCCGGAATTTCCACTACCAGACCGACGGCTATCTCAGCCGCCGCTCCGCCGAGCTCTATGACTTTCAGGTCGAGGTTCTGTTCACCGGAACCGCCGATGCGATGCGGCGCCAAGCCCTGGTCCCGATCGGTGAGGCCGTGACGACACACGCCGGCGCCGAGCCGCTCGCGGTCCTGGACATCGCCTGCGGAACCGGCGGATTTCTGGCGGAAATCAGGCACAACTGGCCGGCGCTGGCCTTGTCGGGGTTGGATCTCAGCATGCCTTATCTGGATCGGGCGCGGGCACGCGGCAAGACGGTTGCGGGTGCGGATTTCATCCAAGGCAATGCCGAGACAATTTCGTTGCCGGATGGCTCCCAGGATATCGTCACTTGCATCTATCTGTTTCACGAATTGCCGCGCGCGGTCCGCGAAAAGGTTGTCCGTGAGATGATGAGGGTTCTGAGGCCGGGCGGCAGGCTGATCCTCCTGGACAGCCTTCAACTGGGCGACACGCCGACGCTCGATCCGGCGCTGCTCGGTTTTCCCGAGACCTTTCACGAGCCCTATTACCGCGACTATCTGGAACATGACCTCGAAGCGTTGCTGCGCAAGACAGGACTCCAGTCAGTGACCTCCAGGCCGGCGTATCTCTCCAAGCTCTTCCTCGCCGAAAAGCCGCAATAGTTCGGCAGGCGATCGGGCTCCTCCAGTCCAACCGGGAATTGCGGGACCGGCGAATTCGACGCACACTTCGAACGCACCCGTCATGGAGGCGCAATGTCCGCCGGAATCGCCGATATCCTGAAACGCGAGGTCAAGGCCCTGGTCTTCGACCAGTACGGCACCGTCGTCGACATGCAGCAAGGGTTGGTCGAAGCGGTGACACCGTTTCTTAAAAATAAAGGCTGGAGCGGCAATCCGAACCAGTTCGTGACCTGGTGGCGGCGGACCCATTTCGAGGATTCCATGATCGATTCCCTGATCGATCGCGGCCACACGCCCTACCGCCAGATCGGCCACCGCGCGGTCAGCCAGGTAATGGACCGCGCCGGCATCACCCATGATCAGCGCGAGGTCGAATGGCTGGTCGGCCAGATCGAGAGCCTGAAGCCGTTCCCCGACGTCATCGACGCGCTTCACCGCCTGCGCCGGCGGTATAAGCTGGTCATCCTCTCGAACGGCGACCGCGACATGCTGCGCGCCGCGAAGCCGCATATCGGCTTCGATTTCGACCTGACGATTTCAGTCCAGGAATCCGGCGCCTTCAAACCCGACAGTCGCACCTACGCCAAGGCCGAGGAAATCATTTCCGCGAACTTTCCGGAGATCGAACGCAGCGGGATGTTGTTCGTCGCCAATCACGCTTTCGATTGCATCGGCGCCAAGGCCTGGGGGATGCGGACCGTCTTCATCGACCGCCGCCGTCGGCCATTCGGGCAAAGCCCGCATCAGCCCGACCTGATCGTCAAGGATTTCTCCGAACTGGCGGCGACCCTGGCGCCGATTTAGACTGACCGGGCTTTCTTCTCGCGCTCGTTGGGGCGCATCGGCATGACACCGGAGCCTCGAATGCGTCTGCTCGTCGCGATGATGAAACACGAGACCAATACCTTCTCGCCTGTCCGCACCGACCTCGACCGCTTCATGGCCTGGGGCGGCCATCTGGGCAAGGCGGCCTACGCGGCCTACAAGGGCACGGGCATGCCGTTCGGCGCCTATCTGGATCTCGCCGAGGACGCCGGACACGAGGTCGTGACCCCGATCGCGGCCGAGGCGATGCCGTCCGGCAAGGTGGAGGCCGGGGCCTACGACTTCATGACCAACAAGATCCTCGACGCGGTGCGCGGCGGTGTCGACGCGGCCCTGCTGGACCTCCACGGCGCCATGGTTTCGGAAGTCACCGACGACGGCGAAGGCACCCTGCTGGAGCGGATGCGCGCGATAGCGCCAGACCTGCCGATCGCCGTGACCTACGATCTGCACACCAACCTGACCCAGAAGATGATCGACAATTGCTCCTGTCTGATCGGCTACAAGACCTATCCGCATGTGGACATGCGCGCGGTCGGCGAGCAGATCGGGCGGGTGATGCTGGATCACCTCGCCGGCAGGAACCAGCCGGTTATGGCCTGGGGCCGCCCGCCGCTACTGGCCCAGACCCTGCGCATGGGGCATGACGACGAGCCGATGAAGAGCCTGCTCGACATGGCCCGCGAGGCCGAGGCACAGCCCGGCATTCTCGCGGCGACCGTATTCGGCGGTTTTCCGCTCGCCGATTTCCACGATGCAGGCGCATCGGTCTGCGTGGTCGCCGATGGCGACAAGGCCCTGGCCGAGGCTTGGCGCGACCGGTTGGTCGACGCCATGTGGAAGGCCCGGGAGGAGTTCGTCTACAAGGGCGAACCATTGGAAGACGCTGTCACGCGGGCGAAAGCTCTCGACGACGGCCCGATTCTGCTGCTCGACCATGCCGACAATGTCGGTTCCGGCGGCACCCAGGACGTCATGGTCGTCATTGAGGAAGTCCTTCGACAGGGATTGAAGGACGTGGCGGTAGCGGCGGTTTACGACCCCGACGCCGTTACCGCGATGCAGAAGGCCGGCATCGGCGCCACCGTCACCCTGCGGCTCGGCGGCAAGACCGACATGCCCTCTATCGGCATGACCGGAGAACCGCTCGAGGTGACCGGCACGGTGAAGACCCTGACCAACGGCGAGTGGACCGTCCGCGGGCCGATGTATACCGGCGTCAAGGTCATGATGGGCCACACCGCGGTTCTGGATACCGGCGATGTGGAGATCGTCATCACCTCGCGCCATCACGAACCCTGGGATGTCGGGGTTTTCACATCGGTCGGCATTCAGCCTGAGCACAAGAGGTATCTGCTGCTGAAGTCCCGGATCCACTATCGTGCCGGCTTCGGCGATCTCGGCAAGCACACGATCACCTGCGACGGCCATGGGGTGACCACGTCGGATAACACACTCCTGGACTTCCAGAAGGTGCGCCGGCCGATCTATCCTCTGGATAACATCAACGAGCCCTGAGCATTTGGGGACGGATCAGGGGGGCGGACATGGCCCGAATTGGGGTGGCGTTTTCCGGCGGGGCGACCGCGTCGGGAATCGTCGACTGCGTCAAGCGCGCAGAGGAACTGGGTTATGATTCGGCCTGGGTCACCGAGGGCCATGGCGGCGATCAGTTCGCGGTCCTGTCGGCCTGCGCCGTCGCAACGAGGAAGATCCGGCTCGGCACCGCGATCAGCAGCGTTTTCGTGCGTTCCGCGCCGACCATCGCCATGGCGGCGGCCACTGTCGACGATCTTTCGGACGGCCGGTTCATTCTCGGGCTCGGCTCCAGCCACAAGGTCCAGGTCGAGCCGGAGCACGGCATCCCCTTCGGCAAACCGATCACCCGGGTTCGCGAGACCGTCGGGCTGATCCGCCAATTGCTGGCCGAGGGAACCGTCGCCTTCGAGGGCGAGACCGTCCGGGTTGAAAAATTCGAGCTGTGGTTCAAGCCCCACCGGCCCCGATTGCCGATCTATCTTGCCGGCCTGTTTCCCAAGATGGTCGGCGTCTGCGGCGAAATTTCCGACGGCATCATCCTGACCCGCAGCACGGTGAAGACGGCGGCGGAAATCCGCCGAGGCCTCGCCGCCGGCGCGCAAGCGGCGGGCCGGGACGCATCGGGCATCGAGGTCACCTCGCTGCTGCCGACCGCCGTCGCCGAGAGCCGGGCCGAGGCGATGGAAATGATGCGCCCGGGTCTCGCGCTCTATGCCGGATTTTTCCCGCGCTACAACAAGCTGATCGCAAGCCACGGTTTCGAGCAGGAAGCCCGCGACATCGCCGACGCCTATCAAAAGGGTGACATGGAGGGAGCGATCCGCGCAGTCAGTGACGCGATGGTGGACGCGACAAGCGTTTGCGGCACTCCCGCGCAATGCCGGGAACGGATCGCCGCTTATCGGGACTCGGGAATTGATCTGCCGATCATCAGTCCATTTGTCAGAGGTGGTGACGCCAAGGCCCGCTTCATGGCGGCAATTGAAGCCTGCGCAGGAGGATAACAAGACATGGCGATCGATAAACGCGCGGCATCGGCCGTGGAGGGCATTGGCCCAGTCAAGGACGGCGCTGTCATCATGTTTTCGGGCTTCGGGGGCGCCGGGTTCGCTAATGTCCTCCAGGAGGCGCTTCTGGAGATCGGGCCGAGGGAGATCACCCTGGTCTCGAATTCCGCGACCCACCCTTACTCGCTCACCCACAAGCTTATCGAAGCCGGTCTCGTCGCCAAGGTGATCGTCAGCGCCGCGCGCGGCCGCGGCCGCGATCTTTCGCCGTTCGAGGAATTGTGGCGCGACGGCAAGATCGAACTTGAATGCGTGCCGCAGGGAACCTTCTCCGAACGCATCCGGGCGGGAGGGGCCGGCATTCCGGCTTTCTATACCGCCGCCGGGTACGGCACCGACCTTGGCGCCGGCAAGGAGGTGCGGGAATTCAACGGCCGCCCCCACATTCTGGAAACCGCCATCACCGGCGATCTGGCCCTGATCCGGGGCGACCGGGCGGACCGTTACGGCAATGTCAGCTTCCGCTACACCCAGATGAACTTCGGCACCGCCATGGCGACCGCATGCACCCATACGGTTGCCGAAGTCCGCGAAGCCCAGGAGAATGCCATTCCGCATCACGAAGTGCAGTTGCCGGGGGTCTATGTGAACAGCGTCGTTGCGGTGGGAGGCGAAGCATGAGCGCGCTCAACCGAAACCAGATGGCATGGCGGGCCGCTCAAGACCTCCCGGATGGCGGGGTCGTCAACCTCGGCCTCGGCATGCCTGTTCTCGTTTCGAACTACATGCCCGCGGACCGCGACATCTTCCTGCAGTCGGAGAACGGAATCCTCGGCGTCGGACCCGAGGCGGCGCCCGGCAAGGAGGACCGCAATCTCGTGGATGCCGGCAGCCGGCGGATCACCCTGCGCGACGGCGCATCGATCGTTGATTCGGTGAATTCCTTCGCCATGATCAGGGGTGGTCATATCGACGTGACGATCCTCGGGGCCTTCGAGGTGGCGAGCAACGGGGATCTGGCGAATTGGGATTCCCGGGTGCCGAACAAGGGTCCGCTGGTGGGCGGCGCCATGGATCTGGCGGCGGGTGCGAAATCGACCTGGGCGCTGATGCAGTACAATACCAGGGACGGCGGTCCCCGGCTGCTTGAGGCCTGTACCCTGCCACTCACCGCACCGGGCTGTGTGGACTGGATCTACACCGACATCGCGGTGGTGCAGGTCACCGCCGACGGGTTCGTCGCGTGCGAGCTGATCGAGGGGATAAGCGCCGAGGACCTGAAGGCGAGAACCGGCGCCCCGATCGCCATCGCCGGCGACTGCAAGCCGCTGATGGCCCCGGCCCTGGACGAGGATTGAAACCCTCCGGATTCTAGTTGTACCAGAACGAGTAGTTGCACCGGCGCCAGTCCCGTCCCGCTTCGGAAAACGGTTCGACCGCGTGCAGACAGTCGGAACCGGGCTGAAATAAGACCAGCCTGTTGGCAATCGGATCGATGGTTCGGAGGATCTCACCGCCGCGATACAGCTCGAATCGCCCGCCGAGTTCCGGCATCCAATCGGTCGAGGTGTAGAGGACGCAGCATATCCTGCGCCCCGGCAATCTGTCGCTGTGCGGGCGCAGGAAATGCGTCCTGGTCAGGATCTTCGCATTGATGTTCTCGACGCGATTCAGCGAGGCGCCGAGACAGGCGGAAAAATATCGCAACGCCGGCCCCCTCAGGAACTGACGGAACAGCAGGTCCTGGAGGATGCTGTTTTGCATTTCGCGCCCCTTGCGCGGCCCAACCAACTGTAGGTGGGTCAGGAATCTGTCCTTGTCCGGGGCGGCCTCGAATGTCTCGGCGTCGACCTTGCCATGGCCGCCGGCCAACTGAAATTTTTGCTCAAAGGCTCCGTCGTCCCAGAACAGGTGCCGCAAGGTATCGAACCGGTCCGGCGTCAGAAAATTGTCCACAACCGCCGTTTTTTCCGGGGTGTCGTGCAAGGCCGCGGTAACCCTGGCCATGGCCTCGGAGCTCAGGTTTTCAGAACTGATCCATTTTTCCAGATCTGTATCCATACCTGCCTCATCGCCGCCGGAAGGTTCCGCGATACCGGAGCCGGCGCTTCCGGAAAACCCGGCCTTCCGCGCGCGATTTGCGCCGCGCGCCGCCTAAAAGGCCTGATCCCAGGCCTCGGGCACCAGGGCAAAGCCGGTGCCCTGACGCTTTAGCCAAGAGAAGGCCGGGAAATGCAGATGCAGGCCCGCGACCAACAAACGCTCGGACGCCGCCATGTCGAAGATCCTGCGCCGGGTGGCGACCGCGTCCGCCGGGTCGATGTCGTAGGTCACACCCGTCTCCGGTAACGCAACCTGAACCTCCGGGACATGCACGGTATCCCCCCAGATCAGCAGCGAATCGTCGCCGGAGGAGATCAGGAACGAGGAGTGGCCGGGCGTGTGGCCAGGACAATCGATCGCGTGGATGCCGGGCGCCACCTCTCCGGCCTTGAAGGTCCGCGTCTGCCCGAGATACGGCGTGACCTGGTCCCTGGCGCAACCGAAGAAGCGCTCATGCATCGCATTGCCCGCGATCGCCGCGTAGTTTTCCTCGCTCATCCAGTGGGCGAGTTCCTTCTCATGCACCACCAGTTCGGCGTTCGGAAACAGCAGTTCCTTGGTCTTGGGGTCCAGCAGTCCGCCCGCATGATCGGGATGCATGTGGGTCAGCAAGACAGACCCGATATCCTTGGAGTCGATCCCCGCCGCCGCCAGATTCTTCTGCTGCTGGCCCGCGGTATCGAAGAGATAGGTGCCTGATCCGGCGTCGATGACCACGGCGGGCCGTCCGGGCGCCCGAACGACAAAGGTGTTCACCGATGTCCGACGGCCGGGCAGCGGGCGGAACGCCTCGGCCAGCAACCGCTCGGCATCGTTTCGGTCGACATTGATCAGGACCTCCAGATTGCCGTCGAGATACCCGTCGCTGATCGCGCTGACCACCATGTCGCCGATCCGCCGGTGATAGACGCCGGGAATTTGTGTCTCCGGTAGAGGTGAGGCCGGAACGCTGCTGCTGTTCATGAGTCAGTCCTTAGTCGAAGTGGCGACCGTATTCTAACGGCCGGCGAGCATCTCGCCCACAAGGTCATTCACCCGCGACAGGCCGGCGCGAAGATAGTCCCGGGGCAAGGCCGAGCTTATCCGCAGGTGATGGTCAACGCCAAAGCAATCGCCCGGGACCACCAGGACGCTTTTCTCGGCTCGCAGGCGATGCACCAGATCGGTCGATCCGACAGGCAGGTCATAGCGCACAAAGGACAGCGCTGACGCCATCGGCGGAACGACGGAAAAGACGCCCCGATGATGGCTCAGCATCTCTTCAAGAACCGCGAAGCCGTCGCGAATCAGCCGACGGGTGCGCTGAATCAACTGATCCCGTACACCGGGGCGGAGAGCGATCTCCGCCAACCGGTTGCCGAGCATGGAGGCGCTGATCGTGGTGAACTCGTGCCGTCGCCATAGCGACTGGATGATGTCTTCCGGGGCCACCACCCAGCCAAGTCTGAGGCCGGGCAGGCCATAGGCCTTACTGAGACCGTTCACGGCAATCACTTTGTCATGGCGGCCCTGGAAACTCGGCGTCTGGTCGTTCCGCTCCCGCTCGGCGCCGGAATAGACCTCGTCGGCGATCAGCCAGGCGCCAACCCGGTCGGCGGCGGCGATGATCGCATCCATCTCCGATTCGTCCAGGATCTTGCCGCTGGGATTGTTCGGATTGACTACGGCGATGACCTTGGTGTTCGGCGTGACGGCGGCATCAAGCGAAGCGGTATCCAGCGCCCAGCCGCGCGACTCGTCGAGCCCGAACTCGCGCACGACCGCGCCACGGTTCCGCGCGGCGCCTTCGACCTGCATGTAGGTCGGCCGCATCACCGCAAGCTCATCGCCCGGACCGAGCAGGGTATTCGCCAGCAGATAATTCGCCTCCGACGCGCCGACGGTTACCAGCACCTGGTCCGGTGTAGCGTCCCGATAGAGCGCGGCGATTCTCTCGCGCAGGACGCGGTCGCCATTCACCTCCGGATAGTTCAAGGGCGTGTCCAAAAGCGCATCAGCGGCCTCGCCCGCCATCCCGAGCAGATCCCGCAAGGGAACCGGATGCACACCGCTTTCGGCGAAATTGAATTCCACCGTCTGCTCCCAATCCGAAAGCAGCTTTTCCAACGCGAACGGCGCGAACTCCATCCCTGATCCTTCCATTACCCCGATAGGGAGCGATCCCCAAATTTCGGCAGGCAAGACCAGCAAGAGAGGATTTGCAAGATGAAAGAACAGGTGCGAGCATTAGAGGAAGCGGGCGTCAATCCGACCCTCCAGCCCGACTTGACCATCACCGGGAAATCCAATGGCACCATTCGATCTCATTCTCGCCGGCGGGCGCGTCATTGATCCGTCCCAGAACCTGGATACCATCGCCGATGTCGGCTTTTCCGGGGGCAAAGTCGCGAAGATCGGCCCGAATCTGTCCCAAGAGGGGGCCGATGTGCGCGATGTCTCCGGCAAGCTGGTAACCCCGGGTCTGATCGACCTGCACACCCACGTCTATTGGGGCGGCACCTCGATCGGCGTCGACCCGACCGACTATGCCAAGCGTTGCGGCACCACGACGATGATCGACGCGGGCACGGCGGGAGCCGGCAACTTCGCGGGTTTCCGCAAGCACATCATCGAGCCGTGCGATGCCCGAATTCTCGCCTATCTCAACGTCTCCTTCGCCGGCATCTTCGCATTCAGCGACACGGTGATGGTCGGCGAGTCGGAAGACACAAGGATGCTGCACCCTCGAGCCTGCTTGCATGTCGCCAATCTGAACAAGGATCTCCTGGTCGGGATCAAGGTCCGGGTCGGCGCGCGGGCCAGTGGGTCCATGGGATATGCGCCGCTGGACATCGCCATCGAGGTCGCCGAGGAAGCGGGACTGCCGGTCATGTGCCATCTCGACTGGCCGCCGCCGAGCCGCCGCGACGTGGTCAGCCGCCTGCGCCCCGGCGACGTTCTCACCCACTGCTTCAGGCCGTTTCCCGCCGCCCCGGCGCGCGGCGACGGCCGGGTCCGCGAGGAGATCCTGGAAGCCCGCGAGCGCGGTGTGATCTTCGATATCGGTCATGGCATGGGCTCGTTCGGCTTCGATACCGCCGCCGCCATGCTGAAAGCCGGCTTCAAGCCCGACGCGATCTCCAGCGACGTCCATTCGCTCAGCATCCAGGGCCCGGCCTATGACCAGCTCGTGACTCTTTCGAAATTCCTGCTGCTGGGCATGGACCTGAAAGACATCATCGCCGCCAGCACCACCGGGCCAGCGCGGGCGATCCGGCGGCCCGATCTCGGGACCCTGGCTCCCGGCTCGGTCGGCGACGCGACGATCATGGAACTGGTCGAGGGTCCCGTGGATTTCAGAGACTCGCTTGGCGAAACCCGAACCGGTGAGCAAAGTCTGGCGCTGAGCGGCGTGGTGATCGGCGGCGCCTGGTGGCACGGGGCCTGATCAGGTCGGATCGCGAAAGAAGTCGATCCCGCCGATGACTTGATAGGTAGGCAGGATTTCCATCAGCGTGACGTCAACACGCTCGGGCGCGCCGACGCAATAAGCGATGGCGTCGGCGATATCCTCCGGCCGGAGCGATTTGAACCCGTCATAGAGCTGCCGCTTGGTCGCCGCGCGGTCGCCCGAGAATTGCTGGGCGTGAAAATAGGTCTCCACCCGCGCCGGCGCGATTTCGGTCACCCGTATCCGCTTGCCGAACAACTCTATGCGCAGATTTTGCGTCATCGCCCGAAGCGCCATCTTGGAGGCGGAATAGGCGATCTGACCCGGCAGGGGATGCAGCGCGGCGATCGAGGTGAGGTTGACGATATGGCCCCGGTCACGTTCCCGCATGCCCGGTACCACGGTCCTGAGCATGGTCGCCACGGCTTCCACATTGACATCGAGAATACGCCGGAGCAGAGCCGGATCGGCCTCGTGAATCGGACCATCGGGCCCGGCGGTGCCCGCATTGTTCACCAGAACATCAATCGGCAGGTCGGAAAACGCCGCCGCTACCGCCACCGCGTCGGTCACATCCAGCACATGCGGAACGCAGCCGGTTTCCGCCGCCAATTGGTCGAGCGCGTCCTTGGAGCGCGCCACCGCATGCACCTCCAGCCCCGCCGCGCGGAACTTGCGCACCGTCTCCGCCCCGATCCCCCGGCCGGCGCCCGTCACCAGGGCGGTTTTGTAGTCTGTCATCGGCGCGCCATCCTTCAAACCGGCTTTTCGGCAAGAGTGACGCCGAAGCGGCGTTTGCAGATATCGGCGATGATCTCGAAATTCGATCCGTGTCGCACGACTTCGAAGGTTTCCACGTTCAGCAGGGTCGATGACTGCTGGTAGTAGTGATATTTCCGCAGTCCATGATCGATCACCACATCGGCGATCGCCAGAATTGCCGGCTCGATATCCTCAATCCTGAACTTGGTGCCCGTCAGCGAGACATTGGCGGACGAGCCGAATATCGGGTGCATCTCCCGGAGCGACAGGCGGCAGATTTCGGCGTGGAACGGGCCGGCATTCATCAACATGACGAGGGTGCCGTCCTTGGTGCTGGCCTCGATCGCATCGTCGTCCAGAACCCGGAGCAGCGGATGATCGATCCGGCACGGCCCCACGGCGCCCAGCGGCAGACCGTAATCATGGGTGATGGCGTTGACCACCTCCCAGCCCCGGGGCGAGAGCTCATACAATTCCCGTGCGATCGCATGATCTCCGACCATGGCGTTCCGCTTGCTTGGCGCGCGCTGTTTGGTGTCGAAGATCTTCTTCAACGATGCACCCGATCCGCCAGCGCAGGTATAGCCGACATCCATCGGGATGATGGCGATCCCTCCGGCCTTCAGAACATCGAAGGCCCGCCGCGCATCGTTGCGAATGAAGTCGGAGGTCATCGCGCCCGGTCCCGGTTCAAGGCCGCATCATGAAATGGCTCGGCCCCGGCGTGCGCAACGGAGCCGCGGTTTCGGCGAAGTCGCACAACAGCCGGCGGGTGTCGCGCGGATCAACGATCTCCTCGATCCAGAAGGTTTCCGCCGAGCGGAACGGCGAGCGCAGCTTGTTCAGCCGTTCCTCGATCTCTTGCAGCTTGGCGTCCGGATCGGCGGCCTCGGCGATATCGGCGCGATAGGCCGCTTCGATCCCACCCTCGAGCGGCAGCGAGCCCCAGCGGCCCGACGGCCAGGCATAGCGGGTGCAGTACCGCCCGCCATTCCTATGCGCCGCGCCGGCGACCCCGAAAGCGTTGCGTACGATCACCGCGCACCAGGGCGTGGTGGTCTGCCACATGGCGCTCATCGCCCGCACGCCTTCCTTGATCGTGCCGTTCTGCTCGGATTCAAGGCCGATCTGAAAGCCCGGACAGTCAACCAGATAGACCACCGGCAGATGGAAGGTCTCCGCCAGATCGACGAACTTGATCACCTTCTTGCAGGTTGCCGCTGTCCAGCAGCCGCCATAGGAATAAGGATCGCTCGCCATCACCGCGACCGGCCAGCCGTCGAGGCGGGCGAAGCCGGTGATCACCGACTTGCCGAACTGCCGCCCCATCTCGAAGAACGAGCCTTCATCGACCACCGCCTCGACGATCGGGCGCATCTTGTAGACCTTGCGGATGTCACGCGGGACGGCATCGATCAGCCAGTCGACGCGCCGGTTCGGATCGTCGCCCCTGGCGCCGCGCGGCGGCAGGTCAAAGACCGAGCTCGGCAGATAGGAGAGGAACCTGCGCGCGCATTCGAAGGCTTCCTCCTCGGTGTCGACCGCGTGATCGACAGCGCCCGCCTTGAGTTGGATCTGATAGCCGCCAAGCTCGTTCTTGGTCAGGTCCTGCCCGGTCCGCGCCACCACCGGCGGACCGGCGACGAACAGGGCCGATTTTTCCTTGATCATCACCGAATAATGCGAGGCGGCAAGATGCGCCGCACCCAGCCCGGCGACGGAGCCCAGGCCCAGCGCCACCCGAGGCACGGTGCCCATGTTCTGAACCACCAACTCCCAGCCCGCCACGCCGGGAACATTGGCGCGGCCGGTTGTCTCGATGGTCTTGACCGAGCCGCCGCCGCCGGAGCCCTCGACCATGCGGATCAACGGCAGACGCAAGGCATTCGCCATCTCCTCGCACATATTGTGCTTGCCCTTGATGGTCGCATCCGCCGATCCGCCCCGGACCGTGAAATCATCGCCGCCGATAATCACCGGGCGGCCGTCGACCTTGGCCTTGCCGAAGACGAAATTAGACGGCGTCAGCTTCTTCAGATCATTGTTGTCGTCATATTCGGCCAGACCGCCGATCTTGCCGGTTTCATGAAAACTGCCGGAATCCGCCATCAGGGCGATCCGCTCGCGGATGGTCAGGCGCCCGCCGTCCTTCTGGCGCTTTACGCGCTCGGGACCGCCGAGCTCGTCGGCGAAGGCCTCGCGGCGGCGGAGTTCTTCCAGTTCTGCTTCCCAGGACATGCGCTTCTTCCGGCTGTGACGATCAGGGCTTGCCCGGAGTTTAGCGGGCGGCGCGCGGAACGCCAGGGCGCTCGCGCGATATCGAGCATGCGGTTGCCGCGCCTTGCCAGTCGACGGGTCACCGATCGCAAGACCGATCATTGCCCGGGATCGGGCGACCGGCTTGGCGTGGCGGCCAATCCGGTTTACAGAGTCGCATGAGTTTTCTCATTGGCGCGGACGGCGGAAGGATACCCCATGGCCGAGATTAAGGTTTTGAGCGAGGTCACCGGCAATGCCTGGAAAATCGTCGTGACCGCCGGTCAGGCGGTGGAAGAGGGCGACGAGTTGATGATCGCCGAGGCCATGAAGATGGAAATTCCGCAAGTGGCTCCAGAATCGGGAACCGTGAAGGAGATTTGCGTCGAGGAAGGCGCGCCGATCACCGAAGACCAGGTGATCTTCATCCTTGAGACCTGAGCGCGGGAAGGCGGTTTTCGAAGAACGTCCGAGGATGAACAAGGTCCTGATCGCCAATCGAGGTGAGATCGCTTGCCGGGTCATCCGGGCGTGCCATGCCCAAGGCCTCTCGGCGGTCGCGGTCTTTTCCGAACCGGACGCCAATGCCCGTCACGCTCTGCTCGCGGACGAAGCCTATCCGATCGGACCGGCCCCGGTTCGCGAGAGCTATCTGAACATCGATGCAATTCTCCAGGCCGCCCGCCTGTCGGGAGCAACCCTCGTGCATCCCGGCTATGGGCTGCTGTCCGAAAATGCCGGGTTCGCGAAGGCGGTCGAAGCAGCCGGCCTGATCTGGATCGGACCGTCGCCGGACAGCATCACCGAAATGGGTGACAAGGGACGGGCGCGGGATCTGGCGGTCGCGGCGCGGGTTCCCGTGCTTCCGGGTTCTCCCGGACTGGATCTTTGCGATGACGCATCCCTAAAGGCGGCCGGCGCCGCGGTCGGCTATCCCCTCCTGGTCAAGGCCAGCGGAGGCGGCGGCGGCATCGGCATGCGGCTTGTCGAAAGGCCCGAGGACCTTGCCAAGACGGCATTGGCGGTTTCGGCGCTGGCGGAACGCACGTTCGGCGACGGCGGCGTCTTTCTGGAACGGCATGTCGCGCGGGCGCGCCATGTCGAGGTTCAGGTCTTCGGCTTGGGCGACGGCCGGGTCTTTCATCTCTTTGACCGGGAATGCTCGATCCAGCGCCGGTTCCAGAAAGTGATCGAGGAGGCGCCGGCGCCTCGGATTCCCGAGGCGACCCGCGCCGCCATGGCGGAGGCCGCGTGCCGCTTGGCCGCGTCCAGGAACTATGCGGGCGCCGGAACCGTCGAATTCATCATGGATGCCGATACCGGCGGTTTCTACTTCCTCGAGATGAACACCCGGATTCAGGTTGAGCACCCGGTGACCGAAATGATCACCGGTCAGGATATCGTCGGGCTTCAACTCGCCCTGGCGCTCGGACAGCCGCCGGAACGTCTCGTCGCCGAGCCGCCCGTCGCATCGGGTCACGCGGTGGAATGCCGGCTCTATGCCGAAAACCCGGCCAAGAGGTTTCTCCCCTCCCCTGGCCGGCTGGAGCGCTTCAAACTGCCGCAAGAGAGCGGCACCGTGCGCGTCGATCGCGGATTCGCAGAGGGCGACACGATCACCCCTTTCTACGACCCGATGATCGCCAAGATCATCACGTCGGGCGTGGATCGAAAGGCGGCCTTGGCGGCAATGGCCGAGGCTTTGAACGAGATCGAGATCTCGGGCATCGTCTGCAATCTGGAATTCCTCAAGCGCGTCGTGACACATCCGGAATTCGCGGCCGCGACCATCGACACCGGCTTCGTCGAACGCCATTTGGCGGCGCTGACCGAAAGTTAACCGGGCACGTTCCGGGCCTGGCACCAGAACTGATACATCGCGATGAAGCTGTCTGGATTGTCGGCTTCGAAGGCATCCCAGGCGGCCAGGTCACCGTCGGCGCCAGGACCCGGATATCGGGCGCGGAACGCCCGCATCGTCCCGGCGGACAAGGCATCGAAACCGAGGAAGTCGAGCTCAAGCGACTCCAGCGCTTCGGCGATCCGGGGCAACGTGAAACGCATCTCCGAGGCATGAAACAGAAGATCCCGGCAGCCGCTGATGGAATAGAAGTCGGCAATCCGCAGCACCACGCTTTCCGGCCCTGACGGCGGATCCGACAGCAGCGCACCCCGGCGCGCGCGCAACAGCTCGGCCGCCGCCGTGGCTTCCATGTGCCCGTCCAACGGCTCCATGAGGGTCTTCCAGCGTTCCCGCGCCCGCATGCTGTAGAGGCCGATCCGCATCAAGCCTCCCGGTTTCAGCAGTCCGCGCAGCACCGTCCAGCCAGCGATCGGGTCCGCCATGTGATGCAGCACTCCGGAACATTCGATCAGATCGAACCGGTCCTCCAGCACTCCCAGGCCCAGGATATCGGCTTGTGAAAAGACGATATTGGTCTGGCCGAGGGCGCGGGCCTGGCGGGTGGCATAGGCGAGCGAGGCGGCGCTGATATCGACCGCCAGGACCGAGCTGTCCCGGTATCGGGCGGCGGTCGTGATCGCGTGCCGGCCGGTTCCGCATCCCGCGACCAGTATCGCGGGCCGCTCCAGGTCAATTCCGGCAACCTCGGCGAGAGGATACCGTCCCTTCATCCGGTCACGCAGTGTCCGCGGCGCCGACGGCAATTCGATCGACAGCCATTTCGGATAGGGATTGGCTTCGTATTGGGCGCGAACCGAACGCGAGGTTCGGTCGTCGACCGGCGTCAGAACCGCAAGCGTTTCCGCGATCTTGCGCTCAGCCTCGGGAAAGGCGACGGCCCGTTCCAGCACCACCCGCATCGGCGCGTCGTCCGCCGGCAAGCCCGAAACCCGGTCCCAGAGCGTTCGGGCGGCGGGAATTTCCGAGAGCGGAAGATAAAGGCCGGCAACGGCGATATCCGTCTCATCCCCGGGTCCCGCCTCTGCCGCGAGCCCACGCGCGGTCGCGAGTTCCTCCGCCGTCCGGGGCGCCGCGTGTTCACAGACATGGCTATGCGCCGCCATCGCCCACAAGAGATCGCGGCCGATACCGATCGGTCGGCCTGCCGTCACCAGGGCCAGAAGCTCCCGTCTCGCCATGGTGATCCAGATCTCGAATTCGCGCGACGGGGGAACCGTCCAGAGGAGGACCGCGATCAGCAACGGATCCGCCAGATCGCGGGAAAGGACCGAACGCTTCGGCTCCGCATTCGGATAGGCTTCGATTGCGGCGGCGATCGCGGCGGCAAGGCGTCTGTTGGTCATCAGCAGACCGATCGCCGCTGAAGCCAGACGCTGAAGATCCGTGTCCCGGCGCCCGAACAGCTCCAAGAGTAACTGCCGGGCGATCGGCGAGGGCTTTTTGAAATCCGCGGAGACCAGCGTCTCAACAATTTCGGCACGAATATCGGCATCCTCGGGGCGGGCGCGGTAAAGCTGTGCGAAATGGGAAAGCGCGTCTTCGGCATCACCGGTTTCCCGCAGCGCCCGCGCCAGATTGCTCCGAGCGGTCGCATAACCCGGATCAAGCTTCAGGGCGCGGCGATAGGCGTCTATCGCCTCTCCAACCTTGCCGGCGGCCTTGAGCGCGACCGCGAGATTGTTATGGGCGTCCGGACGCTTCGGGTCCGCCTCGACGGCACGCCGGAAGAGCGCCGCCGCCTCTTCGACGCGTCCCGCGCGCAGCAGCGCCTGGGGATCCTGGCCACCGGACCGCAAGACCGACATCTCAGGAAGACCGTGGATGGAGATCGAAGGCGATGCTGATCCGCTGACCGGCGCCCCCGGTGGGAATGGTTCCGTGCCAGACATAGGACGGAAACACGATCGCCATTCCCGGCCGCGGCCGGACCGCCTCGATACCGGTCTCGCCGCCGAGATTGGGAATACCATAGCCCGGACGGTTGAATTCGATCCATCCGGCGCGCGGATCCTCACCGGGTTCCGGATCGGGAACGGCGACGTAGTACACCCCGCTCATCCAGCCGAGATTGTGAATGTGGGCAGACTGATGATCCGACCGGCCCAGCAGGTTCCCCCAGACATCGAGATCATAAGTCCGGGGTTTATGCGCCAGATAGGGATGGCTCGGATCGTCGGGCAGCGCGGCGATGGCCTGGTCGAGCACCGCCCGCAGGCCTTGCTCGAACGCCTTGATCACCGGAACTCGGTATTCCAGCAGCCGGGGCACGATCGCGCCGCCCCTGATCGCCCGTTGGGTCGGGTCCCACTCGCTCGAAAGATTGGGATGCGTCTTCAGCGCCTCGGTAAGCTCCGCATTGAAGGCTGCTGTATCCGGATAAGCGGGACCCATATCCACGTCGATCGAGCGGACCAGGGTACCCAGACCCACAAGAGCCCCAGCCTCGTCATGACGGCCAAGGCCGCGCAGCGCGGCAATTCGGTAGGCAATTGCCCGAACCTGGGCCGGCTCGTTCCTCAGAACCCGGTCGCTTGCCTCAAGCGCGGCAACCGGCTCCGACAATTTCAATGCCGCCGAGGCGAGATTGTTCGCGGCGGGGACGTTGTCGGGCCGCACAGCCAGAGCGCGGCGGTAGAGCCGGCTTGCCGCGAGGTCCCCGCCTTCCTGCTGCGCCATATTTCCGAGTGATACGAGGGGGCCGGCTTGCCCGGGCATCAGGATCAGCGCGCGCCGGTGCGCGGCGGCCGCCGGGGCGGTTTCCTTCGCAATCTCGAGACATTCCCCCAACGCGGCATGGGCTTGCATATAGTCTGGCGCCTCGGCGATCGCCATCGCCAGCAAGCCGCGCGCTTCCGTCACCTGTCCCGCCCGCAGGGCCAGCCGGGCGAGAAGTGTCGCCGCGACCGGATGGCTGGGCGACCGCTGCAGAATCTCACGATACAGGCGCTCCGCCTCGCCGAGGCGACCAGAGTTATGGTGGGCAATCGCGACCCGCAAAATGTCCTGGGAGGTCATGGCGCGCCAAGGGAAGTGAGTCCGCCTCACTTCCTAACTCCCCAACCCAATCCGGACAAGCTCCGGCTCGATGGAAACCCGTGTCCGAGGTCTCTGGACAGCCGCCGCCGATTATCTTATACAGCCCAACGGTGGCGCCGGGCGCCGCCCGTGCCCAGGTAGCTCAGTTGGTAGAG
>JAYOEU010000073.1:0-19643 GCA_038116915.1 Alphaproteobacteria bacterium | reverse complement strand
CGGCGGCGGCCAGGACCATGATGTCCGGGCCGTACATGTTGGCGACCAGCACCGCCACCGCGCCCTTGCCGCCATCGAGCAGCACGGTCGCCGCCGCCAGGCCCTTGCGGCCGGTACGCAACACATTGGTGGCGCCGATGCTGCCGGAACCGATGGTACGGAGATCCTGGGTTCCCGCGAGCCTCGTCAGCACCAAGCCGAAGGGGATCGATCCCAGGAGATAGCCGAGCAGCGCCGCCGCGTAGAACGGCCAAGTATAGGCGAAGCTGCCGAGAGGATCAGGCATGGACCAGGCGCCCGCGTTCCGGCACCTCGGCGGCGAAGGGATCGTACACCGTGCGGCCACCGCGGATGGTCTTCACCACCCGGCCCTGGATCGGCTTGCCCTCGAAGGGGCTGTTCTTGCACTTGCTGTGGAATCTGGCGGGCTCAACCACGCCGGCCACGTCCGGATCGAACAGCACCAGATCCGCCGGCGCGCCCTTGGTCAGCCGCCCGCCGGGCAGGCCCAGGATCGAAGCCGGACCGAGGGTCAGCGCCTGGATCGCCTGGAGCATGGTCAGCGCGCCGTTATGGACGCTCTCCAGTGTAATCGCCAGCATGGTCTCCAGACCGACGACACCGGCCTCCGCCTGATCGAAGGGCAGGCGCTTGGAATCCTGGTCGCGGGGGATATGGTCGCTGGCGATGGCGTCGATGGTGCCGTCGGCGAGGCCTTCCAGAACCGCCCGGCGGTCATCCTCGGAGCGCAGCGGCGGCGAGACCTTGGCGAAGGTCCGGTAGTCGACCACCGCGCCCTCGTTCAAGGCGAAATAATGCGGCGCGGTATCGCAGGTCACGTTGAGGCCGTCGGCCTTGGCCTTGGCGATCGCCTGGATCGCCGCCGCCGTGGTTATCCGCGAGGCATGATAGCGCCCGCCGCTCAGCGCCAGGAGGCGCATGTCACGCTCGATCATCATCACCTCGGCGGCGGCGGGAATGCCGGCGAGGCCGAGGCGGGTCGCCGTCTCGCCCTCGGACATCACGCCCTCGCCGACCAGATCGGGGATTTCGGGGTGTTGAATCACCAGGGTGCCGAAGACCGTCGAATAGGAGAGCAGCCGCCGCATGACCAGCGCGTTGCCGATTGCCTTGGGACCGTCCGTGAAGCCGAGCGCGCCGGCCTCGTGCAGCAGGCCGATCTCGGACATTTCCTCGCCCCGGGTGCGCTTGGTGGCGGCGGCGTAGCTGTACACCGAGATCAGACCGACCTCGGCGGCGCGGCGCTCGACGAACTCCAGCAGCGCCACGTCGTCCACGATCGGATCGGTGTTCGGCAGGCAGACGATGGTGGTCACCCCGCCCGCCGCCGCCGCCTGCGAGGCGGTGGCCAGGGTCTCCAGATGCTCGTTGCCGGGCTCTCCGGTGGTCACCCGCATGTCGATCAGGCCGGGCGCCAGGCACTTTCCGCCGCAATCGACGATATCGAAATCGTCCTGCATCGCATCGACGAAGATTTTCGGGCCCATGTCGAGGATCCGGCCGTTCTCGACCAGCAGCGAGCCCATGGCGTCGAGGCCGCTCGCCGGGTCGAGCAGGCGCGCGTTCTTGTAGACCGTCTTGCTCACCGGTTTTTCGCCCATGGCTCGACCTGGGTGCTGACCAGCGCCTCAAGGCAGGCCATGCGGACCGCGACCCCGATCTCCACCTGCTCGCGGATCAGGCTGCGGTCGATATCGTCGGCGACCTCGCTGTCGATCTCGACACCCCGGTTCATCGGTCCCGGATGCATGATCAGCGCGTCCGGCTTGGCTGCCTTGAGCTTTTCGTAGTCGAGGCCGTAGAGCCGGTAGTACTCGCGGATCGAGGGCACGAAGCTGCCCTTCATCCGCTCGGTCTGCAGGCGCAGCATCATGATGATGTCAGCGTCCTTGAGGCCGGATTCCATGTTGTGATGGATCTCGACGCCGAGCCGGTCGAGGCCCGAGGGGATCAGGGTCGGCGGCGCCACCGCGCGCACCCGGGCGCCCATGATCCCCATGAGATGGATATTGGAGCGGGCGACCCGGCTGTGGGCGATGTCGCCGCAGATCGCCACCGTCAGCCCCTCGAGCCCCCGGCCGAGGCGCCGCCGGATGGTCAGCGCGTCGAGCAGGGCCTGGGTCGGATGCTCGTGGGTGCCGTCGCCGGCATTGATGACCGAGCAGTTGACCTTCTCGGCCAGCAGTTGCACGGCGCCGGAATCCGCGTGCCTGACCACCAGCACGTCCGGGTGCATGGCGTTCAGGGTCATCGCCGTGTCGATCAGGGTCTCGCCCTTCTTGATCGAACTGGTGCTGACCGACATGTTTATCACGTCGCCGCCGAGCCGCTTGCCGGCCAGCTCGAACGAGGTCCGCGTCCGGGTCGAGTTCTCGAAGAACAGGTTGATCAGGGTGCGGCCACGCAGGATCGAGTGCTTTTTGTCGCCCTTGCGATTGGCGTCGACATAGACGTCCGACTGATCGAGCAGCCGCTCGATATCGGGACGTTGCAGACCTTCGATCCCGAGCAGATGCCGAAATCTGAACAGCGGCTCTGGCGCGGTCTGGGGGAGGGATTGTGCTGTCATTAAAGCCGAACTATAGGCGTGCATCCTTACCGATCACAAGCTCCGTCGCGGCGCTTCGCGACGATGTCTTGAAAACAAAGGTTTAATCCCCGATTCACCGGACCGGGCCGGTCGACAGGCGTGCCGGATCGAAAAGACACCGGCGCGACTCGGCGTCAAGCAGGTGCGACTCGGAGAACTCCGGCGGCCTCGCGATGAACGCGAATCTTCGCGGATGTGTAGGGGCCTTTGGTGGCAAAACCCTCGTTTCCTAACCGTCGCCCTGGCGTAAGGCCGGGCCTAGTTCAGGTGGCAACGCGCGATTGATTTCCTGCCCGGCGGTTGGTCTGAGGAACAAGACTGCTGGGTTCGGTCCTCAGCCCTGCCTTGCGCCAGGGCGACGGCCAAGGACGGGGTCGCGTCCTCGAATACGGATGACCCATCCACCGTCAAGCAGACCTCAACCCCTTCAGCAGCGGCATCACCTCGCCGGCGAAGCGCTCGACCTGCTGCATCCGGTGCTCGTAGGGGCCGACCAGATCAACGACGATATGGCGCACCCCGGCGGCGTGAAACGCGGCGATCTTCTCGGCCACGTCCTGGGGTGAGCCGAGGGCGGCGTAACGCTCGGCGGCGCGGCGGAAATCCATGGCATAGCGCTTGGTGAGCGACGCCGTCGCCACGTCGAGCGCGGTTTCATAATCGTCGTCGACCCGGGTGAAGACCAGATGCCCGGTGCCGAACCGCGCGATGGTGCGCCCGGCGGCGCCGGCGGCATCCTCGATTTTCACCAGCGCCTCGCGGTACATCTCGGGCGTGACCACGTAGGAGACATAGCCGTCGGCCAGCCGGCCCATGCGCCGGAACGCGGCATCGCGCCGCCCGCCGCACCAGATCGGCGGTCCGCCCGCCTGGCGCGGCGGCGGTGTCATCAGCACGTCCTTGAATTGGTAATGCTTGCCCTCAAAGCTTGCCGGCTCGCCGGACCAGAGCGCGCGCATCACCTGAATACCCTCGGAGAGCCGGGCGCCGCGTTCCTCGATCGGCACGCCGGCAACCTCGTATTCCTTGGGAAACTCACCGCCGATGCCGACCCCGAAGATGAAGCGGCCCTCGGTCAGATGGTCCAGCGTCGCCGCCTGCTTGGCCACCGGCCCCGGATGGCGCAGTGGCAGCAGGTACACGCCTGTCCCGAACAGCAATCGCGGGCTCACCACAGCCGCCTGAGCCAGAAGCTGGAACGGATCGAAGAAGGGCAGGGGCATGGAGAGGTGGTCGCCCAACCAGAGCGAATCGAACCCCGCCGCATCGACGGCCTGCACGAATGTGACAAGCTCCGCGACCGTCGGCTGCCACGGCCCGGCCTGATCGTCGGGTTGCCGGTGGATGGTCTGAATGCCGATCTTCAGGCCGGTGTCGAGGGGCAAGGTCATGGGATGGTCTCCGGTCGTCCGTTCCGTGGTTTGACACGACCCTTCGAGACGGGCGCTCTGCGCCCTCCTCAGGGTGAGTCAAAGTATAAACCAAATTGTCACTCACCCTGAGGAGGTGCGTCAGCACCGTCTCGAAGGGTCTCCGCCGCCGCCACCACCATGCCCGCCGCAACCATCGCGTCGATCCACCTTCCTCGTCATCCCGCGCTTGACGCGGGATCCATGCTTGAAAACGATCAGCGTGACGCTTGGCGGATCAATTCACCTCATGCCCGTAGCCTGTATTCCGAAGATTGATCCGCTATCCGTCGCCCGCTTAATTCTCAGGCTTGGACCCCGCGTCACGCGCGGGGCGACGATAAGGGGGCGGCCTCACCCCGCCGCCGCAACCACCACACCCGCCTTGATCATCCCGTCGATCTCCTCGCCCGCATAGCCAAGCTCGCTCAGCACCTCCCGGCTATGCTCGCCGAGGAGCGGGGCCGGGCGAGGCGGAAGGGCGGGGGACTTGTCGAAACGGGCGGCGGGGCGGGCCTGGCGGATCGGACCGACGCCGGGCTGGTCAAGCTCGTGGATGATTGCGTTGTTGACGACCTGGGGATGCTCGAAGACCTCGCCGCGCCGCAGGACCGGGGCGTTCGGCACGTCGTTGCGATCCAGCGCGTCGAGCCAATGGGCGCTGGGCCGGCTCTTGAAGATCTCGGCCATGGCGCCGTAGCGCAGGTCCTTGTTGCGGGTGCGCAGTGCCTGGGTGGCGAAGCGCGGGTCCTCCAGCCAGTCGGGCCGCCCCATGGCCGCGCAGATGCCGCGCCACTCGGAATCCGACGCCCCGCTCGCGGTGATATAGCCGTCCGAGGTCTCGAAGATCCGGTCATGGCTCGGCGGCGGCAGCGCGCCGCCCTCGGCGATCACGGTGAAGGGGCTCATCGCCTCGGCCCACATCATCGAGAGCATCACGTCGAGCATCGCGAGCCGCACATGCTGGCCCTCTCCGGTGCGCTCGCGGTGGAACAGGGCCGCTGTCACCGCCTGGGCGGCATAGACGGCGGTGGTCTTGTCGGCGATGACGGTGCGGATCATTTTCGGCGAGACGCCCTCGCCCTGCATGTCGGCAAAGCCGGAGACCGACTGGATCAGCGGGTCGTAGACCCGCTTGCCGGCATAGGGGCCCGTCTCTCCAAAACCGCTAATCGAGCAGTAGACGATGCCGGGATTGCGGGCCCGGACCTCCGGCTCGCCGAAACCAAGGCGCTCCATGGCGCCGGGGCGGAGGTTCTGAACGAACACGTCCGCCCGCTCCATCAAGCGCCACAGCACCTCCCGCGCCTCGGGCCGCTTCAGATCGATGGCGAGCGAGCGCTTGCCCCGGTTCGAGGTGATGAACATCGGCGGCAGGCGGGAATCCGCCGCCTTGCGGATCAGGTCGCCCTCGGGCGGCTCGACCTTGATCACGTCGGCCCCCTGGTCGGCCAGTTGGGCGGCGCAGGACGGACCGGCGACGACGTTGGTGATGTCGACGACGCGTATGCCCGCCAGCGGCCCGCTCATGCCGGCCAGTTATGCGCCGAGGCCGCAATCCAGCCGGGCCGGGCCGACAGCCGCTCGACATAGGCCTCGAACACCGCAGGCAGGGGCTGGTGGTATTTGACCGCCCAGTCCAGCGTGCTCTGCATCAGGATATCGGCGCCGCTGAAATCCTCGCCCAGCAGGAAGGGCCGCCCGTCATTCACCAGCTTGGCGGCGGCGGTGATCATGCGCTCGAAATAGTCCTCCGCCGCCTTGTTGGCGACCGGCGCCTCACCATAGATCTGGGGCAGCGACCAGTGCCGGCGCAGCACGTAGAGGCTGGTCGCGTCCAGCTCCATCGAGATGAAGGACATCCATTCGAGATACCGCGCCTTTGCGGCCCGGCCGCCCGGCACCAGCACGGTCTCGCCGTCCCGGTAGGTCTCGCCGAGATAGGTGACGATGGCCGGGCTCTCAGCGATGGTCACCGCGCCGTCGCGCAGCACCGGAATCTTGCCGCGCGGGTTGAGCGCGACGAATTCCGGCGTCTCGGTGTCGGGCGTGCGGGTGCGCACCACCTCGGTCCGGTAGTCGAGACCAAGCTCGATCAGCGCCCAATGGGCACGGATCGTGCGCGAGGTCCCGATGCCCCAGACGGTCCGGTCCTCGTTGCTCAATGAAACACCCGGCCGGCGTCGATCACCACGGTCTGGCCGGTCATGGTGTCGGTCCGGCACATGGTGACGACCATGTCGGCGCAATCGTCCTTGTCGGCGGCCTTCTTGAGCAGGGCTCCCGCCGCCGCGCGTTCGATCTGCTCGTTGCGGAGATTGGCCGTCGCCCGCGTGCCCTCCAGGAGGCCGGGCGCCACGCAATTCACCAGCGTCTCCGGCGCCAACGCCACCGCCATGCACCGGGTCAGATGGTTCAATCCCGCCTTGGAGACGGCATAGGCGATGGACGAACCCGTCGGCGTCAGGCCGGCGACGGAGGAGATGTTGACGATCCGCCCCTGGCCCTGCGCCTTCATCACTGGCGCCACCGCCTTGGTCAGGCGCATCGGGCCGGTGAGGTTGACCGCCAGGATCTTGTCCCATTCCTCGATGGTCAGATTGTCCAGTTCCTGGAACGGGATAGCCTTGTTGTAGGCGGCGTCGTTCACCAGGATATCGAGCCGCCCGAACCGCGCCGTCACCTGGCCGATCAGTGCCTCGACCGCCGCCTGATCGGTGATGTCGCAGGCAAAGGCGGCGGCCTTCACCCCATGCTCCGAAGCCAGGGCTTCCGCCACCCCCTCGGCCTGATCCCGGCTTTGGGCATACATCACCGCGATGTTCACCCCCTCGCTGGCCAGCGCATGGCAGATCCGCTGCCCGAGCCCGCCATTCCCCCCGGTCACCAACGCGACCGCGCCCTTTAGCTTCATGTTCCCACCCTCAATTCCGCACGCCCGCCGTGCTCCGGTCCGCGATTTAAACATTTTCTCCCAGCTTGCCGCGAGCCCTTCCTGACTGTCAGTGAAAACCCGCGGATTCTCCTACGCCCACACACACTTCTCATCGACCTATGCAGGTGGGTGCCGCGTTCCGCCGTGTGCTCCTCGGACAGCCCGAACCTGTTTCAGGTACCCGGTCCCACGGGCTCCTGATAGATTGACCGCGGTCATGTTCGAGGAGAAACCGCCGCCCATGGAATGGACCGATGATGGGATCGTTCTGGCCTCGCGTCCGCATGGCGAGTCGGCGGCGGTGGTGGTGCTGCTGACGGCGGAGCACGGGCGACATGCGGGGCTGGTGCGGGGGGCGACCTCACCCCGGGCGCGCGGTGTGCTGCAGCCCGGCAACCGGGTGCAGGCGGCCTGGTCGGCGCGGCTGGCGGAGCATCTCGGCTCCTACCGGATCGAGCTGACGGAAAGCCACGCGCCGGAACTGTTCGACGACGCGCTGAAGCTGGCCGGGCTCGCCGCCGCCTGCGCCGTAGCCGAGCGGGCGCTGCCGGAGCGGGAACCGCATCCCGCCATACACGGCGCCCTGCGCGCGCTGATCGGCGCCATGGAGACGGCGGAACTGGACTCCGCCTGGATCGCCGCCTATGTGAAATGGGAGCTCGGGGTGCTGGCCGAACTCGGCTTCGGTCTGGATCTCGACCATTGTGCGGTGACCGGCGCGAATGACGAGCTTGCTTATGTGAGCCCCCGGTCGGGGCGCGCGGTGTCGCTCTCCGCCGGGGAGCCCTATCGCGAGAAGCTGCTAAGCCTGCCGCGGTTTCTGATCGGCCGGGGAGGGGGCGAGCGCGAGGATCTGCTTGAGGGCATGGCGCTGACCGGGTTCTTTCTGGAGCGGCACGTCTTCGGCACCAACGGCGAGGCGCCGCCGGCGGCGCGCGAGCGGTTTGTTGAGCGATTGCGCGCGATGGCGGACTGAGCCATGCCGCCGCATGTCCGGGCCGCCGTGCTGTGTGTCGCCGCCTGCGCCTTCTTCGCGGGCGCCAGCGCGCTCGGCAAGGCGGCGCTGACACTGGCGCCCGGGCCGGCGCTGCATCCATTCCAGGTGACGGCCGCCCGCTTTCTGTTCGCGTTCCTTGCTCTCTCGCCGTTGCTGGTCGTTAAGGGGCGCGGGGTGTTCCGGACATCGGTGCCTCTGCTGCATCTCTGGCGCGTGCTGCTCGGGGCGGGCGGAATCGGCTGCATCTTCGCGGCGTCGGTGGCGATGCCGATCGCCGACGTGGTCTCGCTGGCGCGGGCAAGCACCCTGTTCGCGGTGCTTTTCGCGCTCTGGATCTTGCGGGAGCGGGTCACCGGTGTGCGCTGGTTCGCCGCCGGCATCGGCTTTGCCGGCGTGCTGGTGATGATGCGGCCCGGCGCCTCGGGGTTTGAGCCGATGGCCTTCGTCGCCCTTGCCGCGGCAATCCTGACCGGGGCGGAGTTGGTGGCCATCCGTGCGTTGGCAGGCCACGATCCGGCGTTGACGGTTCTGGCGATCAACAACGCGCTCGGCTCCCTGATCGCCGGGGCCGCGGCCTGCTTCGTCTTCGCAATGCCGAGCTGGCAGCAGCTTCTTACCATGGCCGGGATCGGCGTGGTGATGATCATCGGCCAGGCGCTGGCGGTCCAGGCGCTCAGGATCGGCGAGGCGAGCGCGGTCGCACCCTACTACTACTCAACCCTGGTCTGGGCGGCGCTGATCGGTCTCGCCCTGTTCGGCGAGGTGCCCGGCTGGCACGTCTATCTCGGCGCCGCGCTGATCGCCGTCGGCGGCATCGCGGTAACCTGGCGCGGCGGGCGGGGGTAGAGGCGGAATTTCAAGATTCTTCGATACCCCGACGAAAGCCTGGATCACGGGACCAAATGTGTGCCGTCGCCCTGGCGACGGCAAGCAAGTGTCGTGGATGGTGACGGGTTTTTCTTTTCAGCCCTTGTTTCGGGTCGGCTGAACGACCAATGAGGAAATATTGACGTCAGCCGGCTGTTCCATGGCCCAGACGATGGTGTTCGCGACCGATTCCGGCTCAAGGCAGGCGGGGCGGCTGGCGTAGAATTCCTCGGCCCGCGCGGCATCGCCCTGAAAGCGGTTCAACGCGAACTCGGTGCGCACCATGCCCGGCAGCACCTCGGTCACCCGGATATCGGTGTCGCGGTAATCCAGGCACAGGCTGTCGGTGAAGGCCCGGATGGCGAATTTCGAGGCGGCGTAGATCGATCCACCCTCGTAGGTCTTGTAGCCGGAGACCGAGCCGAGGGTGACGATATGCCCGCCGCCGCGCGCGAGCATTCCATCGATCACCGCCCGGCAGATCCGGATGGTGCCGGTCACGTTGGTGTCGATGATGCCGGCCCAATCGTCGGCGCCCGCGGCATGGAACGGCGCCCGCCCGCCGATATCGTGACCGGCGCAGACCACCAGCCCGTGAATCGCCCGCCACTCCTCCGGCAGGCGGTCGATCACGCTTGTCGTCGAGGCGGCATCGGTGACGTCGAGGTCAAGAGCGAGGGCGTTGCCTCCAAGCTCCGCCGCCAGAGCTTGCAGCCGGTCGGTCGAGCGGCCGCCCACGATAACCTTGGCGCCGCGCGCCGCCAGAGCGACGGCCGTGGCCCGGCCGATGCCGGAGCTGGCGCCGGCGATGAGAACCGGCTTGCCCGCCAGAGAGAAAGGCTCCGTCATCCTTTCAATGCTCCCACATCAGACGGCCATGGCCGTGGATCTTGTCGGTGATTCCCATGGTCCTGAGCGCGTGCCAGTAGGTGGTGGTGTTCACCGAGATCACCGGCTTGTGCAGGCGCCGCTCCGCCTCGGCGGCGACCCTCTGGAACGGCAGATTGGCGCCGAACTGGATGATCGCCTCGACATCGTCGCCGTCGACGGCACGCAGGGCCGCCCAGCTTTCATCCTCGGTGACATGGGCGATCAGCACCGGGCTCTTGCAGCTCATGTGATGGGTGCGGGCGACCTTATGGCCGATATCCGAGGCGAAACGCTGGATATGCGGCTCGGCGACCGGAAAATAGGGTGTGACCACGGAGATTTTCCCGGTGACGCCGAAGGCCTTCAGGGCGGCAGGCAGGGCGTCGGCGGCTTGGGTTACGCCGATGCCGCCGAGCAATGGGCGCATCCGTTCAGTGATTTCCGCCGCCTTCTCGAGCCCGCCGCCCCAGATGCTCTCGCTGGAGATGCCGAGCACGAAATGATCGGGCTCGCAGGTCATCACCCGCTCCACCGCCGATTCCAGCGCCGCGTCGATGCGCCGGATCAGCTCGTCAAAGTCCGCGTCATTGCCCATCGGATCGTTGGGGATATGCATGCGGCCGATATGACAGGTGACCCCCGCCGGGCTGATCGCATCGTATTCCGGTTGCACGATCGTGTTGGTAGAGGGTGTGATGACCCCGAACTTGCCCCGCCATCCCAAGGTGTCGACCATGATCCGATCCTCCGCTTGCATCTTTTCACCGAGCCTAGCAAATCCCGGCGCGCCATGCGTACAGTTCAGTCGACGGGATAGGTGAGAGCGTGCCGATGCCGGAACACCCGATCACTCTTTCGCACGGCAGCCTGCGCGCCGAGGTTGATCCCGCCTTCGGTGGCCGGGTGACGGCGTTCTGGAGCGATGCGCCGGACGGACGGATCGATTGGCTGTCACCGACGCCGCAGGCGGAACGGGACGTGGAGCGGCCGCACAAGGCCGGCATGTTCCCCCTGGTGCCGTTTTCCAACCGGATCGAGAATGCCCGCTTCCGCTTCGCCGGACAGGCGTTCTCATTGCGGGCGACCGAGCCCGCAAAGGAACACGCCATCCATGGCCATGGGTGCCGGGCGGCCTGGGAGGTGTCGGAGCAGGGCGAGCGCGCCGTGGTGCTGCGCTTGGAGCATGACGGGACCGACTGGCCGTCGCCTTATGCCGCCGAGCAGACGGTAACGCTGGGGGACGCGGGGCTGACCGTGACGCTCGCCATGCGGAATGCAGGCCCTGTGGCGATCCCGGCGGGCCTTGGCTGGCATCCGTTCCTGCCGGTCCGTGGCGGCGTGACGCTTACCAGCAAGTTCGCCACGGTCTGGCCCGCGATCCGGGACAGCATCCCGGCGGGGCCGGTCGCCCTGCCCGGGGAATTGGATTTCGCCGAAGGGCGGGAATTGCCCTCCGGCCTGGATACCGGGTTCGGCGGTTGGGACGGTGAAGCAACCGTTCTCTGGCCGAACGAGGGGATCGGCCTCGCCTTCACGGCCGGTGCTCCGCTTGGGCATGTCATCCTCTATACCCCGGCGGGGCGGGATTTCTTCTGCCTGGAACCGGTCACGCATGCCATCAACGCGATCAACAGTCTTGCGCCGGACGCGCCTTGCGGCATACGCACGCTGCCGCGAGACGGGGTGTTCGAGGCGTCTCTCACGCTACGGCCGTTTTCAGCCGGGACGGCGGCGGATTGATGCCGGCGAGACCCATTCTGTTCACCGGAGAAATGGGCCACGGGTCCACCGCCGCCCATCGGGCCCGCGCGCTGGGGGAGCTTGGCCATGAGGTGATCATGCTGGATCAGGGCACATTCATCTCCTCGCCGATCCCCAAGCTTGGCGCCCTGATGCGCCGGTTTCCCGTCTGGCCGATGACGGCCCGGTTCGCAAGCGCGGTCCTGGATCTCGCGCGGCGTCATGACGCCGGCCTCATCTGGTTCGACAAGCCGATCCTGCTTGCGGCCGATGTGGTCAGGACGCTGCGGGACGAGGGGAGGTACGTGGTTCACTACACCGTCGATGACGCGACCGGCCGGGCGACGGAAGCCGCCTTCCGGAACATTCTCGCCTGCATCCCCGAGGCGGATCTCAGTCTGGTGAGCCGGCAGGTCAGTCTCTCGGACTATAAGGCGCGCGGGGCGAGGGATGTCCGGTACTGGCAGCTCGCCTATGACGATCATCTGCACCGCCCGCCCCCGCCGGCGGGAGCGAGGACGGTCAGCCCGTCGATGTCGCGTTTATCGGCAGCGCCCATGACGGGCGTACGGCATTCGTTGAGCGGCTCTGGCGCGAACACGGAATCTCGGTCCATGTCCATGGAGGCGCGGCTTGGCGCCGGGCCCTCGGCCCGGAGGCCCGCAGGGTTCTGTTGAAGGGGCCGCCGGTCTATGGCGAGGACTATGTGCGGGCGATCTGGAAGGCGAAGATCTGCCTGTCCTTCATCACACATTTGAATCGTGACGATGTCGCACATCGCAGTTTCGAGTTGGCGGCTTGTGGCGCCTGTGTGGTCGCCGAGCGATCGGCGGCGCAGGAAGCGGTATTCGAGCCTAGCCGCGAAATGATATTCTTTTCATCGGTAGAGGAATGCGCCCAGGCCATCCGCGGCTTGCTGGCCGACCCGGGCCGGCGGGCTGATCTCGGCGCCGCGGCCCGCGCCCGCGCGGTGCGGGACGGATACGGCAATATCGCGGCAATGCGCACGGCCTTGGAATGGGTGCGCGAAAGCCGCCCCGACCTGCTCCCCGGATAGCGTCCTCGAAGCCGAACAAAATTACGGTATCATGATACCCTATTTTTAACTTGATGATAATAGGGCGGTTTTTTCCGCTTGACCGGAACAAAGCGATCCTGTTTAACCCCACGCGCAGGCGCGGCGAGGGCCGCGTCGATCAATCAATTCCGACCCAAGAAGGTGGGACACATGGGAACTTACTCGGCAAAACCGAGCGAGATCGAGAAGAAGTGGTGGCTGATTGACGCGGACGGTCTGGTCCTCGGTCGCCTCGCCTCGATCGTCGCGACCTATCTGCGCGGCAAGCACAAGCCGACTTTCACTCCGAACATGGATTGCGGTGACAACATCGTGATCATCAATGCCGAGAAGGTCCGGTTGACCGGCGCCAAGCGGACGGCGAAGAACTACTACTGGCATACCGGATATCCCGGCGGGATCAAGTCGCGCTCGGCGGACAAGATCCTCGACGGCGCGTACCCGGAACGGGTCATCGAGAAGGCGGTTCAACGGATGATCACCCGCGGTCCGCTCGGGCGCCGTCAGATGAAGAATCTTAGAGTGTACGGCGGCACGGAACATCCCCATGAGGCGCAGCAGCCGGAAATGCTCGATATCGCCGCAATGAATCCGAAGAACGCGAGGTAAGCCATGTCGGTCGAGAACGAAAACACGGCCACCGAAGATGCGCCCAGCGGCCTCGAGGCGCTCGGCGCGCTCAAGGATGACCAGGAAACCCAAGCGCCGGTTGAGCCGAAGATCGATGCACAGGGCCGCGCCTATGCCACCGGCAAGCGCAAGAACGCCATTGCCCGCGTCTGGATCAAGCCGGGCGTCGGCCGCATCCAGGTGAACGGCCGCGATGTCGAAACCTATTTCGCGCGCCCGGTGCTGCGCATGCTGATCGGGCAGCCGTTCGAAACCACGAACCGCAAGGATCAGTTCGACGTGATCTGCACGGTCAAGGGCGGTGGTCTGTCCGGCCAAGCCGGCGCGGTGCGCCACGGCATCTCGAAGGCGCTGACCTATTACGAGCCGGGTCTGCGCTCGGCGCTGAAGCATGGCGGCTTCCTCACCCGCGATCCGCGCGTGGTCGAGCGCAAGAAGTACGGCCGGGCCAAGGCGCGCCGGAGCTTCCAGTTCTCCAAGCGCTGACGCCGATCGCTTGGTCAAGTGTTTGCGGGGCGGCCCTTGGCCGCCCCGTTTTCATTGTGGAGCGGTTGCGGGAAAATCGGCCATCGTGCAGCCGGGGCTGCTATGCTGAGCGGCGGGAATTCGGGGCGGCGGGATTGCGATGTCCAAGGGTCAAGACGGCAGCGAGCTGTACGAGGGATACGAGACCTGGAAGGGCTGGCAAGCCGATTTCAGCTACGATGACGCCGAGGCAAGCATCTTCGCGGCGGAGTTGCGGGGCGTCCGGCTTACCGGAGCGACGGTGCTTGAGCTTGGGTTCGGCAGCGGCCACCCGCTGGCCTGGTTACGTGACCAGTGGGCGGAGGTCATTGGCACGGAAATCAATGAACGGCTGTTGGAGGCCGGGAGACAGGCGGGCTTCACCGTGCATGGCGCCGATTTGGCCGACCTCGTTGCGCGCTATGAAGGCCGGCTTGATTGGGTCGTGGCCTTCGACATCTTCGAGCATTTCGAGATTTCCGAGCTGACCGATGTTCTGAGCACCGCGAAACGCCTGCTGAAACCGGACGGGCGCATCATCGCGAGATTCCCCAACGGGCTCAGTCCGTTCGGACGCTTTTATCAATACGGTGACGTGAGGCATAAATCCGTGCTCTCGATCCCGATCCTGCAGCAGCTCGCGGCGCGAACCGGATACGTGGTCGAGAGAGCCGGCAACAGCTATCGAGAGCGATCGGGGCCGCTCCCGAAGCGCATGCTTCAGGGGGTTCGCGACGGCGCGCGCGCCCTTTTGCTGCGTGCCATGACGGCGCTTTTCACGATGGGCGGCCATTACATGGACAGCAATGTCACGGTCGTGCTGAAGCCCGACCGATAGCGCTACCTCGGATCCGAGCCCGTTAGAGCGTCGGATCCTTCGATGTTCGGACCACCAGCTTGCCGAAATTTTTGCCCTTGAGGAGCCCCATGAAGGCCTCGGGCGCGTTCTCGAGGCCGTCGACAAAGTCCTCCTTGTACCGGATCTCGCCGCTTTTCACCCAGCCGCTGACATCGGAAAGGAAGTCCTTGAACCGCTTGGCCCGGTCCGAAACGATGAAGCCCTGAATCTTCAGCCGGTTGGTCAGGATCGAGCGCATTAGCTTGGGCAGATTGTCGGGACCCGGAAAATCGCCGACATGGCTGTAGCGCGAGATCAGGCCGCAGACCGGAATGCGGGCGAAGGGATTGAGGATCGGGAACACGGCATCGAAGGTCTTGCCGCCGACATTCTCGAAATAGACGTCAATGCCGTCCGGGCATTGCGCCGCGAGATCGCTGGCCAAATCGGCGCTTTGGTGACTGACGCAGGCATCGAAGCCCAACACGCGGGTCACGTAGTCACATTTTTCCCTTGCGCCGGCGACGCCGACCACGCGGCAGCCCTTGATCCTGGCGATCTGGCCGACTACGGCGCCGACGGCCCCCGAGGCGGCCGAGACCACGACGGTTTCACCTTCCTTCGGCTCACCGATATCAAGCAGCCCCACATAGGCGGTCATGCCCGGCATGCCGAGGACACCGACGGCTGTCGAGATCGGGCCCAGGCTCGGGTCGACCACGCGGACGCCGGCGCCGTCGCTGATCGCATGGGTCTGCCAGCCGAGCCGGCTGTTGACGATGTCGCCGGGTTTGAACCTGGCGTTCCTGGACTCCATAACCTCGGCGACGGTGCCGGCCTCCATCACGCCGCCGATCGGCACCGGCGTGGCATAGGATTTGGCATCATCCATGCGGCCGCGCATGTACGGGTCCAGTGACTGATAGATGACCCGGCACAGGATCTCTCCGTCCTTGATCTCGGGCAGGTCCACGGTGACGATCCGAAAGTCTGTCGGCTTGGGATCGCCCACCGGGCGGGCGGCGAGCTGCACCTGGGTGCTGGTAACGGGCATGCGGAAATCTCCTGACGGCGAAAGGTTTTCAAGACAACCTGTTATTTAGGCGAGCGACGATCATGATCCAAATCCGCTCGGCGATCCACATTCCTCCGAGCGCGTAGACCAGAAGCGCCGGCAGCCAGAGGTCGGCGAGCCAGGTGGTGGCCAGCAGCCGTTGCGCCTCCGGCCAGAGCAAATACAGCCCCAGGCCGATTCCGGCGGCATAGAGCAATCCGATCGCACGCAGCCACATCGGCATTTCAAAGCACCTTAAAACTCAAAGGATCAATTAAAAAAATCAACTGATTATCGCGCTTTACGAGCGTTCCCTCAAGCGATACATAAAGGGAATCCAGTCCAGAAGCGGTTCGGGAACCGGCCCGCCGTCGGGTCCGGCAAGCAGCAGGACGTCGGGCGGCCCGTCGTCGCGATAGACCACGAACATCGGCGGGATGCCGCCCATGACGCAGAGTCCGGCGCAATTCATATGCACCTTGCCCCGGCCCGGCCGCATGGCGCCGAGATAGCATTTGCTGTCGACGATCTCGCCGCGCAGGGTCCGTCTGCCGAGGGGGATATCCGCCGCCGGCTCGAATCCCGCGAGTTTCGCCTGGTCCTTCGCCGGCGCCGGTTCGAGGGGGCCGCCGACCTGCAGCATCTCGACCCCGTCGCGCAGGATGAAAACGCCGCCGATATCGATCTTTTGACCGTCGAGCGCGGCGGCTTCGGCCATCTGGCCGCGCTTGCCCTGTCCGGAGAGCGCGATGGTCCGCGCCGGCTTGCCGTCCGCCGCCGGCAGGCGCAACACCGGATAGGGGCGAAGCTGAATAACGCCGGACAGTTCCTGATACCCGGCGTCCCAATTGAAGCGTCCGGCGCCATGATCCTGCTGGCCGAGCGCGATGGCGAGGCCGGCGCCGATGGCAAGGCCAGCCATGACCACGGTCACCACCGCCAGAAACCAGGCAAGCGGCTTCGGCGTCGCGAGATAGCCGACGAAGAACGCGGTCTTGCTGGTCTCGCCCCCGGTCATTTCGCGGTCTCCAAAAGGATCGGAACCGTCGGCGTGCCGGGCGGCAGGGCACGGGGATCGAGAAGAATGGTGTCGCCCTCGCGCCGCAAGCGGTAGGTCGGCACTTTTTCGGTGAAAGGCGGCGGCGAGCAGCCGTCCTCGGGCCGGTACTGATAGCCGTGCCAGGGACAGGTAACGCAGCCGTCGATGATCCGTCCCTCGGAAAGCGGTCCGTTCTGGTGCTTGCAGGCGTTCGAAAGCGCCGACATCTTTTCGCCGGCATCACCGTAGCGGAAGATGGCCGCGCGTTCTCCGTCCGGCAGCAGAACCGCGACGCCCCGACCGTTCTCTAGCGCGCTGATCCGGGCGGCGACGATCCTCGGGGTATCATCGCCCGGCAGATCATGGCTGGCGCCCGAGGGATTGGCGGCGTCGGCGCGCACCTCCTTGACCGCGGCGGCGAGATGCAGGCCCACCACCAGCGCCGCGCCCGCGCCCACCAGGACCGGGTAGACGGGATGCGCCTCGCTCTGCAGCAGACCCAGGACCACATGCATGACCAGCAGGCCATAGGCGGCATAGACCCCCATGTGGATCGCCTTCCAGACCGGGGCGCCGAGAAAGTTCAGCCAGAAATCGTGGCTGGTCGCCGCCATGACGAACAGGATCAGCAGCGCCGCGATGCCGAGATACTCGAAGGGAAAACCGATGAAGGAGGTAACATTGCTGTTCACCGCCAGGACGGCGGCATAGGGGTTGACCGGGCTGAAGGCCTGATACCAGCCGATGACATGCCAGGCATGGGTCAGCGCGACGAAGAGGAGGGCCACGCCGAAATGCCGGCGGTTGTAGAGCAGCGGCAGAAAACGGCGGTCAAGCCGGGCTAGGGGACCGATGATCAGGATCAGATGCAGCATGATGTAGGCGCAGGAGCCGAAGGCGCGCATCCGCAGTTCCGAGCCGCCGACCGGCCGCACCTCCAGCCAGCCCGGCGCGAAATTCAGGAACAGCAGGATATAACCGGCGATGGCGAGCGCGAGCACCGCGTCATAGACCAACTTGTTGCGGTTCCATTGCACCGGGCGATAGGCGACCGCCATCAGTTGCTCCTCGGGATGAGGGAGCCCGGCTCAACCGGCACCGGCTGCTTGAGGGCGATGCCGGCGCCGAAGCCCACGGAGAGCAGAACGGCAAGGGCGATCCAGATCCGCAGATGCGCCCGGCGGTGACGCAGCTTCATGGCCCGGTCCCCGCGGCGCGGCGTTCGCGCTCCAATTCGATCCATCGCCACAGCACGACCGGCCAGAGCCCGACGACGCCGGGCAGGATCAAGAGCCGAAACAGATAGGAACCCTTCGCCTCGGGGGATATCCGCCCGATGCCGACGCAGAGAAACAGAGCAGCCACCAGCACCCTGATCAAGGCGTAAGTCTGGACCCAGAACAGCAGGGTCTCGGCTGCTTGAACCGCCTCGGCGCGCGGCATGGCTCAGCCCTTGCCGGTAACCGGGATCAGCGCGCCGGTTACCGCCCGCGCCGCGTCCGAGACGAGGAACAGCATGACGTCCGCGATCTCCTCCGGCGTCACCCAGCCGGTGCGGTCGGCATCCGGCATGGCTTCCCGGTTCTGCGGCGTGTCGATGATGCTCGGCATCACTGCGTTGACCCTGATGCCGTCACCCTTGACCTCGTTGGCGAGGCTCTCGGCAAGGCGCATGACGCCGGATTTCGAGGCGGCGTAGGCCGCCACGCCCGCCGGCGCCTTCAAGGCCGCCGTCGCGCCGGTCAGCACGATCGACCCGCCGCCCGCCGCCCGCATCGCCGGCAACGCCGCCTGGCTGACATGGAAGGCGGTCTTGACGTTCATGGTCAGCATCCGCTCCCAGGTCGCGTAGGTATCGTCGGCCACATTCGTGAAGGCGAACCCACCGACGGTGGAGATCAGACCGTCAACCCGGCCGAAGCGCGCCGAGGTTTGCGCGACATAGTCGGCGCAGGAGGCGGCATCGGCCAGTTCGACGCCGGGATAGAGCGCGACATCGGCGCCGTCGCTGAACCGGGCCTTCAAGTTCGCGGCGGCGCGGTCGGTGACCGCGACCCGTGCTCCGGCCGCCAGCGCGCGCTCCGCCGCGGCTCCCCCGAGATTGCCCGACGCCCCCGTGATCAGGATGACCTTGCCCTTGAGTCCGCTCATGCTGGATGGCCTCCCCGTTGCGGCATGTCCGCTCCTGACGTGGGGAGCGGCGTGCTGTAGTCTATGGGCCACATCAGAGCATATCGTGGATGCGAAAGCCACGAGTCCGAGGGGGAGCCGTTATGCAATTGATTGATCTCAGCCGGGCCATCGAACACCGCACGCCGGCCCATCCGTCACATCCTCCGGTGATCATGACGGTCTGGAACGATCACCAGGAAATCAAGACCGCCGGCAACACGCGGTTCACCTCCAAGTCGCTGTCGATCTCGATGAGCGATCATTCGACCACCCATGTGGACGCGCCCTGCCACTTCAACCCGGCTCCCGACGCGCCGTCGATCGATCAGGTTCCGCTGGAGGACTTTTATACCGAAGCGATCTGTCTCGATCTCTCGCACGTGCCGCTGAAGCACCAGATCACGGTTTCCGAAATGGAAGCGGCGCTGGCCAAATCCGGACAGGAGATCAAGCCGCGGGACACGGTCCTGCTGCACATGGGGGTGAACGAGCGGCTTTTCGGCACGCCGGCCTATCTGCACGATTTTCCCGGGCTGCACGTGGACTCGGTGCATTGGCTCGCCGACCGGGGGATCGTCGCCTTCGGGGTCGAGGCGATCAGTCCCGCGCCCGAGGGAGAGCCGAACTTCAAGGCGCATATCGCCTGCGCCGAGCGCGGGATCACGCATATGGAAGGGCTGATGCACCTGGATAAACTGGTCGGCAAGGGCCGGTTCCGCTTCATCGGCTTTCCGCTCAAGATCAAGGGCGGCACCGGCAGCCCGATCCGCGCGGTGGCGGTGCTGGAATAACCCGGCGGACTCGGCGAATTTCCAGCTTGCATCTCTGCAGTGCCGGCCCTAGTTTCCGCGCCATGAGCAACCGGACCTTCATCACCGTTTCGCGACGCCGCGCCTGCT
>JAYOEU010000072.1:0-19707 GCA_038116915.1 Alphaproteobacteria bacterium | reverse complement strand
ATGATGGAGAAAATCCGGCGCTTCAGATCAACGCCCAGAACTGCGTGCACTGTAAGACCTGCGATATCAAGGACCCGACACAGAACATCAACTGGGTTGTGCCCGAAGGTGGCGGTGGTCCGAACTATCCGAATATGTGAGGGAGAGCCCGACTTGGTCAGCGTTGCCCCGGCGAAGCGCATCAAAGCGAGGGTACGCGAAACATCGAAGCGGCCGTTGGCATGCATCGCCGCGGCGACGCTTTTCGGTTTGACCGCTTGCCAGACCAACTCGACACTTGAGCCTCTCCAGACAGTGGGCAGCACCACTCTGCAGATACCGAGCACCACTGCCGGCAGCTATCTGATGGCCCGGCAAGCCTACCGGGCACAGGATCTGGGCGAGGCCGCGTCGCATTTCCAAACCGCGCTGAATCGGGATCCGGAGAATCCGACCCTTATCCGCCGGACCTTCCTCGCCGAGCTTGAATTCGGAAGCATGCCCGCCGCGATCACTTTGGCGGAGCGGGCCGAGCGGGCCGGCGACACCACCGGGCCATTCATGCCGCTTGCCCTGGCCTTGAACTCAGCGAAATCCGGCAATTGGGCGCAAGCGGACGAGCGGCTGTTGCGACTTCCGAAATCGCGGCTCAATCAGATTCTCGGCCCGCTGCTTTCCGGCTGGATCGCCGTCGGACGTCAGGATTGGGAGGAGGCGCAAGCCTCTTTCACGAAGGTCAAGGCTATTACCGGGTTTGAGGTGCTTGCCCTTCTGCATTCCGCGCACGCCAAACGGCTCGAGGGAGATCCGCGACAAGCCGATCATCTTTTCGAGCAGGCGTTGGCGAAAGGCGGCAGGCCGCCCCTCCGGCTCAGTCTTGCCGCCGCGATTCACTATGCGGCAAGCGGACGGACGGACGAGGCCCGTCGCGTTCTGAGCGAACGCACCGATAGAGATCACGACGCCGAGAGTGTCACGGTGGTTCTGGAGGCCGCCGCCGCCGGTCGCCCGGTCCCCGGTCTCGTCGGATCAGCGACCGACGGAATCGCCGAAGCCCTGTTCGACCTTGCCAGCGCCCTGCAAAGGGAACGCGGAAACAATACCGCGATGATCATGGCGCAGATGGCAATCTACATGCGCCCGGGCTTTCCCTTGGCCCAGTTGCTGGTCGGTGAAATTCTCGATGATCGAGGCCGTCACGAGGAAGCCCTGGCGATCTATCGCAGGATTCCCTCTCTTTCGGCATACCAGTCCCTGGCCCAACTTCGAGCCGCCGCCAGCCTCCAGGATTTGAAGCGGGTCGAGGAAGCGATTTCCTTGCTTCGCGAATTGGCCGACCGCCGGGCCACGGATCCCACACCCTGGATCAGGATCGGCGATCAGCGCCGGGCCGACAAACGGTGGAATGAAGCGGTTGAGGCCTATGATCAGGCGCTGCGGCGGATCGGCGCGGTCAGCGGTGGTGATTGGAGCCTTTTTTACACCCGAGGCATCGCGCTTGAGCGGGCGAATCGCTGGAAACTCGCGGAAGTCGATTTTCTGAAAGCTTTGGAACTGTCGCCCGATCAGCCCTATGTGATGAACTATCTCGGATATTCCTGGACAGAACAAGGCGTCAAGCTGCAGCAGGCTGAGCGGATGATTGCCAAGGCGGTCGAGCTTCGGCCCAAGGACGGCTACATCATCGATAGCCTCGGATGGGTTCTCTACCGGACCGGGCGCTTCGAGGAGGCGGTTCCCAAGCTTGAAAAAGCCGTCCAATTGAGGCCGAACGACCCGACCATTAACGATCATTTGGGGGATGCCTATTGGCGGGTAGGCCGGAGAATCGAGGCGAGTTTCCAATGGCGCCGTGCCCTGACGATGGAACCCGAAGCCGAACTGGTGACCGCTATCGAAACCAAGCTAAAGAACGGGCTTCCGGCGCCGGAGATCATTAGCGAAGGCAGCAAGAAGGCCGGCATCGGACGTGATCCGGACGCTTGAAAAAGTCGCCCGCGCGAAACTCAATCTCACTCTGCGGGTCGTCGGAAAACGTGCCGACGGAATGCATCTGTTGGATGGGCTCGCCGGGTTTACCGATTTCGGTGACCGCGTCCGCATCTCCACCGGCCAGGAGCGGGACAGCCTGCGGGTCATCGGACCTTTCGAGGATCGGGTCCAGGGAGAGAATATCGCCCTCACCGCATTGAACAGGTTCCGGAACGCAACGCCGGTCCCCGATGGCGTCGCAATCGAGATTGAAAAGAACATTCCCGTTGCCGCCGGGCTTGGCGGCGGATCCTGTGACGCCGCCGCCGTGTTGAATTTGCTGCAAGAGATCGCCGCCGCCCCGCTTGATCCCGCGGCACTGCTTGATCTGGCCGTGTCGCTTGGAGCGGACGTCCCGGTTTGCCTTGGCTCCAAAAGCGCCCTGATGCGGGGGATTGGCGAGGTTTTGCTTCCCGTCGGCGCTCTGCCCGCCTTGCCGATTCTGCTGGTCAATCCGGGGGTCGAATTGACCGCCGGTCAGATATTCAGGAATTTTCGCGGGCCTTATTCGTCGCCGGCGCCCATTCAAACAGACGAATTCAATACCGAATCGGGGCTTCTGACCTGGATGGGCCCTCGCGCGCACAATGACCTGATAGCGCCGGCGGCGAGGGCCGCGCCCGTGGTCCTTGAGGTTCTGACGCGTCTTTCCCAATCCGGCGGTATCCGCTCCGTCGGTATGTCCGGTAGCGGCTCTACCTGTTTTGCAATGTTCGGCGGACCTGATGCAGAGTATCATATCCGGAGCACCGAAGAGGCGGCGCGGCGGCGTGGCTGGTGGACGGTCGGCACGACGCTTTTGCCGTGACATTCGGATTAAGGCCCGCGCAAGCGCATTCAACGGCCTCTCACCCGGTTTTTGGACGGGAATCCCCGGCGGTCTTTATGAAGTCCAACAGGATTTCCGACGGTATCCCGGTAATGGGAAGCGCGTGGAGCTTTTGGAACTCGCGTATGGCGGTGCGGGTTTTCGGGCCGGCTATACCGTCGATGCGGCCATCGTAAATTCCCAAATCACGCAGGCGGGCCTGGATGTCCGCCACCGTCGTGCCCCCGGTATCGCCCTCCGCCTGGGTGTCGGCCTTTTCATCGAATGCGGCGGGTTTAGGCTTTTGTCCGGAAGAGTTTTTAAGCAGCGAGAGACGGCTGGCCGCTTCCGGATGGCCGGCTTCGGCAGCCACCTCATACAACGCGATGGCCTTGTCACGGTCCGAGGTGGTGCCTAGTCCGTCCTCCGTCAGAACCGCCAGATTGTAGGTGGCCTTCGCTACCCCCTGATCCGATGCCGCCCTGAACCAACGCGCCGCTTCGGCATAACTCAACGGAATCCCGCGTCCCTGCAGGTAAAATATCCCGAGATTGTATTGGGCCAGGGGATGCGATTGTTCCGCTGCGCTGTGATACCAGAGAAGGGCGCGAACATCGTCCTTGGTCACCCCGAGGCCGCGCTCGTACAACACGCCCAAATTGTACTGCGCATTGGCGACGCCTTGGATCGCCGCCTCACGGAACAATTCCGAAGCTTCCGCGAAATTCTGCTCGACGCCGTCGCCCTGGATCAATCGGCGCGCCAACTCGTGCTGGGCGCGCGGGTCTCCCGCTCGCGCTTCGTTCTTCAGGGTCGTTATTGAAATATCGTCCGGAAGATTGCTCGGAGGAATAGCGGCTCGTTCGATCGTCGGAGCCTTCGGCACCGTGGCGAGCTGCATTTCCGCTTTCGTTGGTTCCTGCGCTTTCGGCGCGCCGGGTTTAGCGGGTGCCGGCGGCGGCGGGACGGACGCGGTACGAGTTGATTTCGCCGGCGCGGATGGCGCCGCGACCTTCCTGCCCTCTGGCGCTTTTTCGGGAATACCGAGATTGGCGATTTTCGGATCGTCCGTTAGGGATCCGATGCGCGGCGGCAAGGAGGGTGCCGGGCTCGGGGTGGAACCGCCGGCTGCTGATTCCGAGGTTGATTTATTTGAGGGCGGCAGGCCCTTTTGTTCGGGGAGCGAAGCCGCGGCAACATCGCCCGTCGCAACTTCCCGACCGGGCCGCTCACCGCTGACGAGGCGATTGAATCCGTCGATTCCCTTTTCATAGGCTTCGGACACCGTGCGGGCCGCCTGGATTGAATGCGCTTGGACTTTTTGCCGGATCACATCGCGCAACGGGCCCATGCCCACCGAATCAGCAAAAAAGTATCCGGTACTAAGACCACCTATAATCAGCAGCGGGGCGATGCCCGCCGCAATTCGCAGCAGTTTTCTCCGCTGTTGGCCAATTTTGGCACGGGTTTCCCGTTCCGCGAGATCAGGGTTTGACTCATAGCCCTGTTGAATTCCGGTAAAGCGGACAGCAGCGCCGTCGGCCGAAGGTTCATGGACGAAAGCCCGGATATTCGGCTCTGGCGCAACGAAAGCGATATCGCCGTCCTCCGCGACAACGTTCGGGGAGCGGCCCCGGCGGCGCTCCGGTGGAGCGGGCATCTGCGATAACGGTATTGGATCCATATCACCGCTTGGCGGGAACGGGAGGGGTCGCCCGCGCAACTCTGCCGGCGATCCGCGAGGCTCTTTTTTGTCGCTTGCTTCTTTTCTCGCTGGGATCGGCGGCGCGTCGATATTGAGGATTGCGGGGTGCAGATCCCGTGTCGGCGGAAGCGGGTGGCCTCGAGGTGAAGGCAAGGCCGGCATATCGGCATTGTTGATGGCTGGAGCGAGTGAACCGAGAGGGGGGGCGGGAGGGCCTTGGATTGTCGGTTTGGTCTCACTGCTTTCCGGTTTACCCCTTTGCGCCGCTTCAGCAGCGACAAGGCGCAACGCCAGATCCTTCAGAGCATATCCGATCGGCCGTAAAGCGACGTCAAGCCGCTCACGAGAGGCGTCAAGTTCCTCATCGATCAATGCCAGGATATCCTGATCGGCCGTGATCTCTGGCTGGAACGGCGGCGCGTATGCTCCCTCTCCAGGCGCTGGAGAGGCGCTCGATACAACTGGACGATCACTGTTGGACGGCGGCGGCGCAGAGGAATAGGCCAGAATCGCCTGATCTACCCAGGCGCCGATTGTCAAATCCGATTCTCCGGCCCGAGCCCGCGCGATCGCACGAGTGTCCCCGTCGATTCCCTTGACACTCCAGGCCGCCCCAGTCCGAGCCAATGGATATCCTCGCGCTTACCGGAAGTAGTGAAGGTAGTGTAGCGATTTTCCGCAGAAATCTCAATAAGCGCCGGGCGTTGCCCTTGAGCGCTACCTTTGGAACTATCCGCGCCGGAAAAGGCGGGAGAAGAAATTGCCGCCGGAATCAGGCGGGAGGACCGCATCTTCGATCCGTTGCAGCCGCTCCGAGAGCCGCATCACGGCCCGTTCGACCGGCGCGGTGGAATAGTTGGGCTCACGATCCTCGCCCCTCTCATCCCGCAGCGCCTCGACATCCCTAGCCAATCCGTCCAGCCGGTCCAGACGAGAGTTGATTTCCTCGATTTGCCTTTTTGTCTGCGTCTCCACAGCGGCCAGCTTTTCCCGCAGCGTCTCGAGCTCTTCCTCGAACGCCTTGATAGCTTCCGAATCGGCCTTGTCCACGGATGATTGCGCCGCCTGGCCTACATACATCGGATGAGCCATGGGCGGCATTGTCCAATGCGACGCCATTGGAACCCCTTGTTGGTACATCGGCATCATCGATCCGGGTCCGGCCGCGGGCAATAGCGCCTGCTGAACCGACGGGGGAGGAGGTGCCACAGCCACAACCGGAGGCCGCGCCGCGGGCCAGGGTTGCGGCGGCGGTTGAGAAATTCGGCCGGATTCGATCGCCTCCGTCGCCGTGCTCCATTGCCCCGGCCCGAATGTAAACCTACTGTCCGGACCACCGCGGTTCGCCATTCCCCGGTTCGGCGCGCGTGCGGCTTGCCCGTCCAATCGTCCTGCGGGTCCGTGATTGTCTGTCTGCTCCTCGGCATCGGCCGCATTGCCTTCAGAATCGGGACCTTCCGCCGACACATGGGCAGGCGCGCCATGGGCACGGATCTGGCGGCTCAACCAAACGCCAACGGGCACTCCGGCGCGGCGCGCGGCGGACTTGGCTTGATCGCGATCTTCCTGCGACACGCCCTTAACGCTCCAAGGAGATTTCACGGCCATGTTTATTCCGATTTCACTGTCACATGGGTGTGTCCCAACCGAAGAACATTGGTAAGACACGGTCTGACCAAAAGATATACGGTATTTTGTGCGAATTTTCAATCGCAGATTACTAGCGCATTTTCAATAGATTAGAAGAAAGACCGGTTTAACTACCCATTCAAGTCGTACAGGCTCACTCGTCCCAACCGGACTTACGGTAAGTCGACGGCGCTTCCACCTGCGGCGTCTTTTGATCAGGAACCATGCCAGCGGTCCGGCTCTCCAGAGTGTCAATTCTCGAGGCCATTTGGTGAATGATTTCCTTCAGAGGCTCGACCACCGCCAGGATCCGCCTCTCGCTATCGGCGATTCTATCGGCAATTCCCTGACGCAATGGGTCGTGGGGGTTCCGGCCATCCGTCGAAATACGGCGGGCGATTTCGGGTTGCTCCCCGGAGTCCTCGGGCGCGAGAGAGGAAGCCGAGCCTGGGTTGGTGAAGCCCCGAGGCTCGTCGCCGGCGCGGATTGCCTGTGTCAGCCATTCACCCATGGTAATGCCTTGTTCGGCCGCGGCCTTTTTTACGGCTTCCCGCGCCTCCTTGGAGACGCCTTTCACACTCCACGGGATGTTCGACTTCGGATCGGGCTCAACCATCTCATCCTCCGTGAATCATGATACGCGAAGCCAGGCGATCATGTTAAGGCCTTCCGCCTGCAAGGACTTATTGCCCGTGCGAATCTCTTCGGATATTGTCCGCGCGATTTTGGGGCGTAGCCAAGTGGTAAGGCAGCGGGTTTTGATCCCGCGATCGCAGGTTCGATCCCTGCCGCCCCAGCCATTTCACGCGGGCCCTTTCATCCCGGCCATTTCACCCCCGCCTTTTGGTTTCGATCGCGTTAGAGCGTAACCATCCACAGGCTCGACTCGATCGCGCCGTCGGGGCACATGAGCCATTGCAGCCCAGAGGTTTCCAAAAGTTCGGGACGATAGATCCGGATGAAATGGCTGGAAAAGACTGGTTGGGCGCGCCGCCCGGCGAGCAGGGCCGCGACGACTGTTTGCTCGTTGTAGCCTCGCCATTCCCAACTCGCGGGATAGGGGTCCGGCAAAAAAATATCGTGGAAATGAACCAGGACGCCCGCCGGCAGTCCGGATACGAGTCGGCTCACAATCCAATCAACGTCGCTGCCGGGCATGGCAATATGGCTGGAATCGACAAACAGGATATCGCCGGGTCCGAGATTCGGCAGAGATCCGGGGTCCACCAACTGAATTGGCGCCCGGCGCAGATCCAGTTCCAGCCCGGCAATATCGGCACGAGGCGCGGGATCGATACATGTCACCCTCGTCGATGCACCGCCATCTCGGACGGCCCGCATTATGAACCGCGTGGAATGTCCTGATCCGATTTCCAGGATTTGCGCCGGGCCAGCCTTGCGAACCAGCGCGTACGCGGCCGCGGCATCCAAGCCCGGAAACCAGTCCTGGTTCCAACGCGGCGCGGGTGGGCCGCCGGTTATTGACTGGAGGTCATCCGCGAAGGCCGAGATATCCTTGAGAACTTCGACAAAGCCCGCTTCGCAAAGACGCGAAAATGCCGACTCCAACCATGGGTAGTGATTGTCGACATGACTGGTCATCCCAGCATACCGGTATGGAATGAAATAGCCCCGCCGCCCGAGTCCAAGAACGGTCCTTAGACCATAAACTATTCTTTTTGCTGGTAGTTTCACAAGCCAACCAGAACTACCTATAGGTACGACTTTATGGTACGAGCATCATACCTTCGCTGGCGACAACGGTACCGGGGCGTTTTGCGTCCGCCGCTCGACCGATGGCATCCATCTTGGCGTCATCGTGGCCCGAGTCGTGATGGAAAAGCACGAACTGCTTGACGTTCGCCGCGTCACAGATCTTCACGCCCTCTTGCCAGGTCGAATGCCCCCATCCCGCATACCGGGGATATTCCTCGTCCGTATAGGTCGCATCATAAATCATGATATCGGCGTCCTGAACGAGCTGCATGATGTTTTCATCCAGCCGGCCTTCAAAATGCTCGGTATCCGAGACATAACAAATCGACTTGCCTTCATAGTCGATTCTGTAGCCGACGGCGCCTTGCGGATGGTTCAGGGGCGCGGTTCGGATGCGAATTTTGGGGTCGATATCGATATTGCTGCCCGGCTTGAAGTCGCAAAACTCCAGCTCCGCCTGAAAGACCTCGATCGGAACCGGAAACAGCGGCGACGACATCAGGCGCCCGATCACATCGCGCATCGCCATGTCGTTGTTCTGCAGGTGCCCGGACCAGAACCGGAACTTGTTACCGGGCCGGAACGCCGATGTGAAGAACGGCAATCCCCCCACATGGTCCAGATGCGAATGCGTAAAGAACAGATCGGCATCGATTGGACCGGACCGGTCGATATCCTGACCGAGCAATCGAAGTCCGCTCCCGGCATCAAAGATCAACAGGCGCGAACCACAGCGGACCTCAAGGCACGACGTGTTGCCTCCGTACCGCGAATATTCGATTCCAGGGCACGCGATGCTTCCACGCACACCCCAAAACCTGACATAGAACGAGGGGTCGTCCGACAATCCCTGCTCCCCTTCATGCGTCTTTTGACCCAAAGGTCACGACGCCATCATACCCCCGCCAAGCGACAGAAAAACAAATTGCAATAAAATCACTGAAATACCAGCAATTTTTTTCATTTTCGGGGCCACGTTCCGAATTTCGTTGCACCAACGCCTCACGGCACCAATCGGTAACCACCGGGATCGGTCACGAGAATTGCCGCCTTGGAGGGGTCGCGCTCAATCTTTTGCCGCAATCTGTAGACATGGGTCTCCAAGGTATGGGTCGTCACACCGGCATTATATCCCCAGACCTCGCCAAGCAAAGTCTCCCGTTTCACCATTCTGTCGCCCGTCCGATACAGATATTTCAGGATCGCCGTTTCTTTCTCGGTCAGCCGGACTTTCCGGTTCCGGTCTTGGTCGACAAGAAGCTTGGCGCTTGGTTTGAAACTGTAGGGGCCGATGGTGAAGACCGCGTCGTCACTTTGCTCGTGCTGCCGCAGATGCGCCCGCATGCGCGCCAGCAGAACCGCTATCTTGAAGGGCTTGGTGATGTAGTCGTTGGCGCCGGCATCCAGACCGAGAATGGTGTCGGCGTCGCTGTCCTGCGCGGTGAGCATGATAATCGGTGATTTCACCCCGTTCCGCCGCATGAGGCGGCACACATCCCGCCCGTCCATGTCCGGCAGGCCGACGTCAAGCAACAAAATATCATAATGACCCGATTTGGCTTTTTCGAGGCCCTGCGCGCCTGTCGCCGCCATATCGGTTGCGAACTCCTCGTGCAACTCGAGCTGTTCACCGAGCGCGGTCCGCAACTCATCGTCATCATCTACGAGGAGGACCTTTTTGCCGCTGGTCATGGTCATCTGATCTCCGTCCAATGTCTTTCCGCCAATGCACTTCGGGCGCGAATTCACACCGGCCCCGCCTGACCGAGACCGGAAACATTACCTCGATATATTGACCTGCTTCCAAAAAGCCACGAATTCCTTGATCACGCGAGCGCGAGCTTTAGGATTTTCATAGCTCCACGCCGCATCCTCAAGTCGCGCTTCGCCGTCCGCCAGGGAGTAGTATGTGGCCTGACCCTTCCAAGGGCACCGAGTGGCAGTGTCCGAAACATGCAGCAGATCCATCCGCACGGTTTCTCTCGGGAAATAGAGACTGTTCTCAATCTCGATCACTTCGTCTGATTCCGCCAGAACCACGCCGTTCCACTCGGCTCGGGCCATCTCGCGCCTCCCCGGGATATTCATTTTTCCAACGGCTATCCGCGTCCGGTTAAAACCCCGGCGCGAAAATCAGACGCAGCATTGCTTCGGATAGCGGGTGCGCCGGATCGCAAAACGCTTCGCACGCCGTAAAGTGATTGGCGCCGGGATTGCCGATCACCTGTACCGGCTGCCGCGCGGCCCGCAAGGCCGCTTCCAGATCGTCACGCTGCCTGGCGTATTCCGGCCCCTCGTCTTCGCCGACCGTCAGCAAAAGCGGTGGCAGACCGGGCCCGGCGCCCGGCTTTAGGCTTCGCGCCAAGACCACAGGGCTGAGATCACGCGCCTCGTTCTCATTCAAGCCCAGCGTTTCATTGAGGTAACACAGTCGGATCGGCTCCAGATCATGAAGACCGCTGATCGAGCAACCGCCCTTCAGGGTTCCCGCCGCCATCCCCGCCGGACCGCACATCATGGCCGCCAGATGACCGCCGGCGGAATGCCCGGCGACGAACAAGCGCTGGCGATCGGCGCCCAATGCTTCCGCGTCCCGGTGGATCGCTTCGAGCGCGGCGCGCACATCCTCGACGATGGCTCCGATACCGACTTCGGGACAGAGACGGTAGCCGATGCTGGCGAAGTTGATTCCCACAGCGACATAGAACGGCGCAATGAAATGCGCGAGCGACTTGTCCCGGCTGTGCCAATAGCCGCCATGGATGAACGCCAGCACCGGCGCGCCGGGACGCCCACTCGGAAAGAAGTCGAACTTTTGGCGTTCATGGGTTCCGTAGGGAATATCAAGCGTGCAGGACAGGGAGTTTCGAGCCTCCTGGCCCTGCGCCATCCACCGCTCGGCGATGGCCGGCGAGTCAGCGACCTTGGACCGATTGTTGTATTCACGATCAAGCGCCGCCTGATCGTAACCCGCGAAAATCGCAATCGTCTCAGCCATAACGCGCTCGCCTCCGCTTGGAACCGACCAATGCAAGACTGTCGTAGCGCACAGGGGCTTGCAAGAGTCCTTGACCGGAACGACGCCATGATGTTCATAACCAGCATGGCCACTCCCGACCCAGTTTCCCATCGACCCGGCGCCACGGCGACGGCGCCATCGACGGCACAAATCTCCGTCGACCGCGCGATCTCCGACTTGCGGCGGGGCGGCATGGTGATCGTTCGCGATACGCACAAGCATTCGGCGATTATGATTCAGGCCGCCGAAATGGCGACGCATGACAGCCTGCGCATGCTTATGCGGCTTACCGGCTCGCAACCGACGGTCGCCCTGACCCGAAACCGGGCCGCCGCGCTCAAGCCCTCACCCGCCGCGTCGATGGTTCAGAGCATCATCCTGCCCATGGGTACGGACGCGGACCTCGTGCGCCGAATTGCCGACCCCACGGCGATATCGGACTCCGAATCGGACCAAGGTCTAGAAGAAGGAATTCTCGATCTTTCGGTCATTCCGGAACCAGAGAACGGGCTCGCCCACATGGCCGTGCGCCTGGTCAAGTTCGCACGTTTGTTGCCGGCCGTCCTGTTCGCGCGCGCCTCTGTCATGGACGTGGAACGGCTGTCGACCTGGAGCCGAGATATCGGACTGCTGCTCGTCGAAACCCGGGATATTCAAGCGTTCCCGAAATTGCGGGCGCGGCGTCTGGTTCAGGCTGCGGCCGCACGGGTTCCGCTAAGCGACGCTGAAAATGCCAGACTGGTTGCCTTCAGGCCGTTGGACGGGGGTGAGGAGCATGTCGCCATCGTCATCGGTGAGCCGAACACTGAAGAACCGGTCCTGATCAGACTGCATTCCGCCTGCCTGACCGGCGACCTGCTTGGAAGTCTCAGGTGCGATTGCGGCGACCAGCTCCGCGGCGCGATCCAGGCGATCGCGGCCGAAGGCGGCGGGGTTCTGATCTATCTGGCCCAGGAGGGGCGCGACATCGGTCTCATCAATAAACTTCGCGCCTATGCCTTGCAGGATCTGGGGGTGGATACCGTCGACGCCAACGAGCAACTCGGTTTCGACGCGGATGAAAGGGTCTATGAACCAGCCGCCGAGATCCTGCGGCAACTGGATATCCGGTCCGTCCGGTTGATGACGAACAACCCGGACAAAGTTACCCAGCTTGCGGCATCCGGCGTTCACGTGGTCGAACGCGTTGCTCATATATTTCCGTCAAACCGCCACAACGCGGGATATCTCAGGACCAAGGCCGACAAGACGGGGCACCTCTTCTAAGGGGTTCGGCACATCTCCCGCCGGTATTCCGACCGGAATCGGGAGGCTTCGGAAAATTCAACCAAACTGGTACGCAAATTGCTTGTTCAATGGCGGAGGATTTCGTCATGAGCACTTCAATAACAAACCAGCCGGTAAACCTTTCTCCCTTCCGATTCGACATGCCCTCAGGGGAAGCCGACGTTGATCCGGATCAGATCGCGGTACTGGACGGCCCGGGTTCGAACGGCTCAGGCGCTGCACAGACAGAATTCGGCTTCAAGGATTTTCTGGATGTCATAAATCCCCTCCAGCATATTCCCATCGTTTCCACCATCTACCGAGCCATCACGGGTGACGAAATCGGCCCTGCTCCGCGAGCGATCGGTGGCGCGCTGTATGGCGGGCCGGTCGGAGTTCTCGCGGCGCTCGGAAACAACATCATGGAGGCGGAAACAGGATCAGATTTAGGTGAAACCGCGATCGCCATGCTCACCGACTCCGATGCGCCGGGGGGCCGGACAGGAACACCGCCCTCCTCTGTAGAGACACCCCAACTTGCGGCAGCGCCCGCTGACCCGATTACCGAGCCGCCGGCCGCCGCCGCTTTCCCGGCCATACCCGTAGACCGGGGGCCCGTAGCGCCCGTTTCCACCGCCAATGCCGCCCTCGAAGCGCCAACGCTCTCGCCGGCAAGTTCCGGGCCGAGCCCGTTCTTTGCCCGACTTGCCGCGAAACCGCCTGGAATATCCGGCAGCTTCATTCCGTCCGACGCAACGCTTAGGGCCGGGTTGTTCGGAGCCGGCCCAAACCCCGTACCCCTGCCGTCGGCATCGGCGCATGGGAACACGGGATCCACCGGCCTGTACGCCGAACCGCTTCAATCCGCGCCGGAACACGCCCTGGATCGGCTGATAGCCCGCTCCCAGGCACAACAGGCGAGCCGGTCAAGCGCCGCTTCGTCATCTCATCTTCCAGTGCCAACGGACAACAGCAACGTCCATGAATGGATGTTGAAAGCTCTCGGAAAGTACGAAACCATGCCTAAAAGCTGAGGTGGTACCGAAGGGCGGGGCTGATGACAATTCGCGTGAAGGCCTCGAGGGATCCCACCCATGCACGGCTGACTTTCGCTGATCTCGACTTGCGTTGCGCCATCGGCGCCGGCGGCGTCACGACCGCCAAGCGCGAGGGGGATCGCTGCACCCCGGTTGGCACCTGGTCCCTGCGCAGGGTGTTTTACCGCCCGGACCGGGTAGCCGCGCCGGTGACCGCGCAATCCGTCACCGCAATCGAAGCCACCATGGGCTGGTCTGACGATCCTGGCGACGTCGAACGCTATAACCGTTTGGTATCACTTCCCTACTCTGGCAGCCATGAGGAGCTCTGGCGCGAGGATCATCTTTACGACATCGTCGTCGAGCTCGGATACAATGATGATCCGCCGGTTCCTGGATTGGGGAGCGCCATCTTCATGCATGTCGCGAGGCCCGACTACGGCCCGACACAAGGGTGTGTCGCCTTGCGCATCGACGATCTTCGGACCCTGCTGGCGGCGCTTGGCCGCGACGCATGCCTGACGGTTCTCCCGATGACTGAAGGCGAATAAACGGCGTCCTACCGGGGCCCCCGGACTCCGAAGACCGCTGTTCCCACCCGTACATGGGTGGCGCCAAACTCGATTGCGGTTTCATAATCGGCGCTCATGCCCATGCTCAAACCGGACAGGTTGTTTCGGTGCGCAATTTCCCGTAGCAGCGCGAAATGCAGGGCCGGCTCCTCGTCCTGGGGCGGAATGCACATCAATCCGACGATGTCGAGATCATGCTGATCCCGGCAGCTGGCGATGAAGGCGTCGGCCTCCATGGGGAGAATGCCCGCCTTCTGCGGCTCCTCGCCGGTGTTGACCTGAATGAAACAGGACCTTCGAACGCCCTGCCGGTCCATTTCCCGTCGCAGAGCAGCGGCGAGTTTCGGGCGGTCGACCGTCTCGATGACATCGAAGAAGGCAACCGCGTCCGCCGCCTTGTTGGTCTGTAGCGGTCCGATCAGATGCAGCTTCAGATCGGGGAACCGCTCTCGCAGGGACGGCCAACGCTCCATCGCCTCCTGAACCCGGTTTTCGCCGAACAGCCGGTGACCTGCGAGGCACGCGGCCTCAACCCTGGCAAACGGCTGAACCTTGCTTACGGCGACAAGGGAGACGTCGTTCGCCGACCGGCCGGCCCGGCTTGCCGCCCCGGCGATTTTGGCATTGATCTCCTCAAGGTTCGCGGAGACTTCCGCGGCATCGTCCGCGGCGCTTTCAAGGTTCCGCGCTTCCGCCATGTCAGCCTCCATATCCAAGTGCAATACAGCTTGGTTTTAGAATTTCCGCCGTTTTCTCCATCGCGGCGCCGTATCTCCTCCAACGCTGAACCGCATGAGAATACACCGGCTGGGTGACCTGGGAATGGCTTGGCGTGGCGAGATGCCCCCGGTTCCTTGCATGTTCGTGATACGCCGCCATCGCATCGTCCCATTCCAGTCCGAGAAATCCGATCGCCGCCGATGCCGTGCCCCTCAGGTCGGCGATCAACTGCTCGTAGCGTACGGCATGATAGACCAAATCAAGCTTCTCCGCCGTCCGACCCCAAAGTTCGAATACCTCGTCGAACAGGCGCGCCGTGTCCTCAATATCGGTGAAAACCGCCATCCAGTCATTGAGCTCGAAAGACTGCATGAAACAACTGAGGCAGACATCCCGGGGATCGCGGAGAGCGAGAAGAAACTTCGCCGCTGGAAACACCCGCTGGATCAGTGCCGCGTGCACGATATTCAGCGGCATCTTATCCACGAACACGGATCCTTTCGGAACGGACACATATCGGTTTCGATCCTCCAGATACCCCTGACGGAATTTCGTCAAGTCCGCCGCCTTCATCTGGAGCAAATCCTCGGGATACCGGAATCCGGCGCCTCTTAACCGCGCGATCATTCCCGTGACCAGCGGCCGCTCCTCAAGCACCACAACCGACGGATGACTGTCCAGAACCTGATCTAGCAAGGTGGTTCCAGAACGCGGAAAGCCAACGAGAAACACCGGTGCCTCGCCGGTCTCCGAACGTTCTTGAGCCGCGAAGTCCGCCGGGTTGAGCGCATCGACCATGGTTCCGAGCGCGCGCACTTGACTGAAAACCCGCTTCGGGTCGGCGCGCCCCGCCGGCATTGCAGCAATCTGCCGGCGATTGGCGGCGACGAGCGTTTCGAACGCCTGTTCATGTCGGCCCAGCGCCTGTTCAGACTGCGCTGCCTCGAACAGCAGCTTGTGCCCGCCCGCCCGGCCTTCCTCGATCGCGGGCGATCCCCGCAGAAACGCGAGCGCGGCTTCGCCCCGTCCGGTGCGGCGCATTATTCGCGCCAGCAAGGCCGCCGCATCCGGATTGTCGGGCGCCGCCATAGCGCCGCGGCGGACCAACTGTTCGGCCTCCGACAGCTCCGCTCTATGCTCCAGCAATTCGCCGATGATCACCATGCCGTCCATCGACCCGGGCTGCGAGACCGCCGCGCGCCGGGCGGCGGCGATGGCCGTCTTGACGTCGCCGCCGTCCCGGTTCAACAGGGCCAGATTCCGGTGAAGATGTGAATTCAGGGGTGCCTGCCGCAGCGCCAGCGCAAATATCTCCGCCGAGTCGCCGTGCCTGCCCACGATCCGGTAAAGATTGCCGAGATTGTTCAGTGTTTCGATCCCGGCCGAACCGGATTTCCTCAGGCTCTCCAGCAGGACGATCGCATCGAGCACACGTCCAAGAGCCTGCAGAACCACCGCGCGATTGTTCAGCACCGCGGGATCACGCGAGCCAAGATCCATCGCCTCGCGATAGGCTTGCTCGGCCTCTTCAAGCCGCCCGAGCTCCTGACAGGCAAGGCCGATGCGGTGATGGATCGCCGCAACCGTCGGCGCCTTTTCGGCGATTGGTCGGAGCAATTCCAGGGCGCGGGACGCATTTCCGGTCAGCAGATGGATCTGCGCCAGATTGGCCGCGATCTCCGCGTTGTCCGGCGCGAGCGAGAGAGCCCGCGCCAATGCATTCTCGGCGAACTGGTAATTCTGTCCGCGCGCCTCAAGGAGACCCGCCCTGTAAAACCCGCGCCAATCCCGCGGCAGGGATTTCAAAACCCGGCCATAGGCCCGCCTGGCACCAAGCCAGTCGCCCTTGGCTATCGCCTTTTCGGCGGATCGGAAGGCGGCGTTGGGGTCGAGCGGTTTCATCGGGGAACATCTCCTCGCGCCCCGGGATTACACCCGGGGACGCCCGTCCTTGGAGATATATTTCTGTTCGAGCAGCAGCTCGCCATGAGCGTCGATGATCCGGCCGATTTGCCGTTCGCTCAGAACCTCCCTGTAACCGCCGGTTTTTCCGGCCCGGAAGAACTTCTGGCCCTCATGCACCCGCTCCTTGAAACCCACGTCCCGTTCCTGGCGTTCAAGCTCCTTGAAAGCGCTGTTGCGAATTGCCCGCTTCAGCCGTTCCGGGTTCTTCGGCAAGCCAAGATAGCGCATGAAGCGTCCAAATGTTTTCACCGGATCGCGGTTCATATCCTCGTACCGCATGAACAACGGATTGAAATTCTCGACTCCGAACCACGAGCGATAGTGATTCGTCCATCCGCCGAGCAGCTGAAAAATCGCAGCCGGCGTGGACTTTGTATGGTGATACGGGGACGCCATCGCCTCGATCACATCGTCATGGCTGATCCGGTAATGATCGGCAAAGGAAACCGTCAAATCGAACGGATTGCGCAACAGGTAGATAGCGCCGGCCGTGTGCCCCAGACAGATCAACGGGGTTCCGTCATGGCGCATCAAGGCATTGTGAGTTTTAACGAAACTCGTGTCGGGCCGGCTGGCGAGAAACCGCTGCACGGGTTCACGCAACTCGTTGAGCTCGGTGTCATTTGCGCCTCTGAGGGGCCGGCCGGCAACCTGCTCGTAAAGGGAGTAGGAGGCATCGCCGTATTTAACCACGGTGATCTCGTTGATCGGCACCGGCTGCTGAGCATTGCGGAATAGGTTCTCCATGAACAGCCGGAGCCAGGTATTTCCCGATTTCGGGTATGAGGCGAGCCAAACAATGCCGGCCACGGATACTCCTCCCTTGTCAGCCGTCAACCGGGAAGACGACGTCGTTGCGTTCCAGCGCGGTCAGCAGATCTCCGAGGGCGGACTGCGGCAACTCGGTGGCGCCGGGAAGCTCCGACAGCCAGAACGACTCGGTCTCGGCGACAAGACGCACGATATCCGTGAGTTCCGTCGGCACGTCGAGGGGCTTGAGCCCGCCTTCCAATCGCCAAGATGACCCGCGGCGCACCAGGCGCAATTCCTGGCGCGTCACCAGATAGTAGCGGTCCGAACGGCGGTCGGGTAGCCGATTTCCGGCGATTTTGTCCCCTAGATTGCGCAGGATGTGGTCACGCACCCGGCCTTGGAAACCCTGATCGGCCATGCGCCTTGCAACTTCCTCGCCGACCTCGGTCAGATAGCGCGAAATCTCGGCGCTTGAATCGAAATGTGGCAGGCGCTTGCGGAAAAATTCCTCGCGCTGCAACTCGCCGATTAGCAAGCTGATCGCGGTGTAGCCAGCAAGATAGGTCGCACCGAAAGAGAGATGCAGTGACGCGGCATCGGTCGCGAGAGCGTCGTGATACAGGCCTCGTGGCAAATAGAGCACATCGCCCGGACGCATGACGATCTCCCGCGCGACCCGGCCCTTTTGCCGATCGTGCTGCTCTCGGGAGAAATCGCCGGGCCGGGCTCCGGGAATCGCCATCGGCTCGTTCACCCGGCCGTCATAAATGTTCCAGGTCTTCTCACCTTCGATCTGGATCGCAAAAACGCACATGGTATCGAAATGCGAGGCATAGCCCTGCACGCTTTGCCAGGAGCAATAGGCGTTGCAGGACACCAAGGTCCCGGTCAATCGCTCGATACAAGTCGAAATGTTCCGGATTTCCGGATGGATTCCTTCCAGATAGTCGAGAACCAGAGTCGCGCCCTGACGCAGAAAATGGTTCACCTTTTCCCGGTCGGGCCGCAGCACCCGCTCGCCGAGACGGCCCATGCCCGGGTTGGAATATTGCGGCGGCGGCAAGACCTGGCCGTTGATCGCCAGTTCCATCATCTCGCCGTTCCACAGCTTGGGCCGATTGAACAGATCATTTAATTGAGCCCAGGAAAACAGTTCCCCCACTTTTCCGATAGCGCCGGCCTCGTAATAGGCCTGCTTGTCGTGATAGGTCTCGATAAAGTCCCGGCGGGATATCTTTTTGAAAAGATCGGCGAACTGAAAATCTGGCACGTCTGCCTCCGGAGCGCCGACGGTTGGAATTCCCCTACCCTATAGCCCAGTTGGCCGGACAAGCCCATGGTTTCAACACGGAAACAATCGCCATGCTATAGAGGCGGCGTTGGCATGGCGAAGGGAACAGGTCGGTGACGATGCGCAGGATCATTTGGATCGCCTCGTACCCCAAATCGGGCAATACCTGGATGCGGGCGTTCCTCGCGAACTATGTGCTGGATCGGCGGGAACCATTGCCGATAAATGAACTGGGTGCCTTTTCACTGAGTGATACCAGGCCGCGATTCTACCAGCAGGCCGCCGGGAAGCCGATCGCCGAGATCAGCGAGACCGATTCCGTGAAGCTGCGTGACCAGGCCCAGGAATTGATCGCCCAAGCCCGGCCCCACGATCATTTCGTGAAGACCCACAATCAGAACGGCATTTATCAGGGAGTAACCCTGATCAGTCGGGCGGTGACCAAGGGCGCGATCTGCATCGCCCGGAACCCGCTCGATCTCGTAACCTCCTATGCCGGCCATTTCGATCTGTCGGTCGACGAGGCCATCGACGCCATGGGCAATCCCGGCAATTCAACCATCGACACCGAGCATCGGATCTTCACCCTGCTTGGGCGCTGGAGCGATCACGTGGCCTCCTGGCGGGATTGCAGGGATTTCCCGATTATCCTGGTGCGGTACGAGGATCTGCTCGCCCGGCCGAGGGACGCCTTCCAACAGATCGTTACGACCTTAGGCCTGCCGTTTGATCAGGCCAGACTCAACCGAGCCATCGATTTCTCCTCCTTCGAGGAGTTGTCGGAACAGGAAAGACGGAGCGGGTTCAGCGAACGCCCGCCGCATAGCGAAAGGTTTTTTCGCGAAGGTAAGGCCGGGGCCTGGCGGGATTATCTCACCGGCGTCCAAATCGATCGGCTGAGCACGGATCATGGCGATGTCATGAAATCCCTCGGTTATCTCTGAAAAGGTTCCGTACCGGAATCGGAATCCAACTTAATCCACCCTCCCAAAAGCAAAAGAGGCCGCCCGAAGGCGGCCTCTTCCGAAGCGTCAAGTCCTTATGGACTAGAAGTTCAACTTCATGCCGACGACGACATAGGTGCCCTCGACCTGAGCAGCGTCAGTGCCGGCGAGCAGCGTGTCATCCGACTGATACTTCGTGTGACCGATCGTACCGGCGGCGGTGATGCCCGGGCCCAGCGCATACTTCGCGGAGAGCATGATCGTGTCAGCTT
>JAYOEU010000071.1:0-19739 GCA_038116915.1 Alphaproteobacteria bacterium | reverse complement strand
CCTACATGGTCGACAACTGCTCGACCACGGCCCGCCTCGGCGCCCGCAAATGGGCGGCCCGCTTCGACTACAACCTGAAGCAGCAGTCCTATGCCGCCATGGACGCCGGCGAGAAGGTGGACGAGAGCCTGTTCGACAAGTTCGTCAACAGCGATATCCACCAGGTTCTCAAGGTCTGCGCGGATCTCCGCCCGTCGGTGGACATCTCGGTGGTGACCACCCACCGGGGGTAAGTGTTTCCCCTCTTTGATCGGGGGATCGCAAGCGGCCGCTCCGGGAAACCGGGGCGGCCGTTTTCTGTTTTGGGTGGTCCACTAAGCCTCTTTCGTCATCCCGCCGCAGGGCGGGACCCATTCCGCTGAAATCTCTGTCTGGAGGTGGATCCGAACAGTGTCGGTCTCTTTGATCGAGCCGCCGCCCCGTGTGGTGGGGCCGGAAGAATGGATCCCGCCTTTCGGCGGGATGACGAATGTTGGAGCCGATGTCCACGAATGACACGGCCGTGGGGCTCGGTCGGTCGCTTGGCCCTGCCTTTCGCCAGGGCGACGGATTTTATTTGGCCAGCATGCGGATAGCGATCCCTCGCCGTGCCTCCCTCCCGCACAAGAGTAAACCGTCGCCCTGGTGCAAGGCAGGGCCAAGCTCCAGACCCCAAGTGCCCGGGGTGGCCGGTTTTCTCGGCGGCCGTCACTCCCCGCCTCGTATCCCCGGCGCAGGCCGGGGCCGACGCCTGAAGCGTTGGAAAGCAGGGGATGGCGGAGCATTTTCGGAGATTTTGGGTCCTGCTTGCCCATCCGTCACGATGACAAGCCTCAGGCGTCGTCCCCGGCGCGGGCCGGGGATACGAGGTGGCCGCAATTCCGGCATCGGGCACGGCATCCGCGCACGCCGGTTCTCCCAAGCTGCGGTTATCTTCCCTCCACCGAGCGCAACCCGGTTGATCAATCACGGAATTGCTGCCTCACTTGCACCAACCCCGGTTCCACCGCGAAAGGCCCGCCCATGATCGAGCGTAAATCCGATGGAGAGTTCGTCGTCGTCTCCTGCGGCATGCTGGGATACGGCTTTCCCGAGGCCTCGATTGACGCGGCGGTGGCGGCGGGGGTGGATCTGATTGCCGCCGATGCCGGCTCCAGCGATCCGGGGGCGTATTACCTCGGCTCCGGCAAGCCGTTCGTGTCCGAAGTGATGACGCGGCGGGACCTCCGGTTGCTGATCAAGGCGGGTGCCGAGGCGGGCGCGCCGCTGGTGATCGGCTCGGCGGGCGGGGCCGGCGGGGACGGGCAGGTGGATTTCCTGCTGCGCATCACCCGCGAGGTGCTGGCGGAACTGGGTCTCAAGCGCTCCATCGCCGTGTTGCGCACCGAGCTCGACAAGGACGTCGTGCGTGAGGCGATCGCCGGTCAGCGGGTGCAGACCTTCGAGACCTTCGCGCCGCTGTCGCCGGACGACGTGGATGAGGCGGTGCGGATCGTCGCCCAGGTCGGGTGCGAGTCCTACTACCCGGCGCTGCGGGGCAAGCCGGACATTCTGATCGCCGGGCGGGCCTGGGACGTCGCCAATGTCGCCGCCCTGCCGTTGCTGCTCGGCTATCCGCGCGGTCTGGCGCTGCATATGGGCAAGATCCTGGAATGCGGTTCGCTGGCGGCGCGGCCGGTGGCGGGCTCCGACCTGATCCTCGGACGCTTGCGCGAGGATCATTTCATCGTCGAGCCCACCGATCCGGCCAAGTCCTGCACGATCGCGTCCGTCTCCGCCCATACCTTCTACGAGAAGACCGATCCGGTGATGCTGGCGGGGCCGGGTGGCACGGTGGATCTGCGCGGCGTCGCCTTCGACCAGATCGATCCCCGGCGCGTCAGGGTGACCGGCAGCGCGTTTCACGCCGCCGATACCTATACGGTCAAGCTCGAGGGTGCCAGGCTCGACGGCCATCGGCATATCTGCATCGGCGGCGTGCGCGATCCGGTCTTCATCCGCCAATTGGACGACATCCAGGCGCGGGTGGTCGAGCGGATTTCCGAGTTCCAGGCGGGCTCGGTCGACCCGTCTGCCTATTCGATCAATTTCCACCGCTACGGCAAGGATGGGGTGATGGGCTCCTGGGAGCCGGTCAGGGTGCCGGCGCATGAGGTGGGGCTGCTGATCGACGTGGTTGCGCAAACTCCGGAACTGGCGGAGATCGTCTGCGCCGGCGCCCGCAGCGTCCTGCTGCATGTCGGCTTCGACGGACGCAAGGCGACGGCCGGGAACGTCGCCTTCCCGTTCTCGCCTGCCGATATGCCGGGCGGGCCGGTCTATTCCTTCAACATTTATCACCTGATGGAGGTGGACGAGCCCGAGACCATGGGGCGCCTGGAGATCGCGGCATGAAGGTGCTGGCCGACATTGCCGAGGTGATCCGATCGAAGAATGCGGGGCCGTTCGTCGTTACCTTCGACATCCTGTTCTCAAACGAAGCCGATTTCACCGCCGTCCGGACAGCCGGGCTGGTGACGCGCCAGGCGGTCGCCGAGCTTTACGGGGTTTCCGAGAATGAGATGCTTGGCTTCGACTATTACCCCTTCGCGCGGGCGATCAAATTTTCGATCCGCCGGCCCGTCGGGTCCGGCGCGCCGGGGGATTCGGACGTCTACGGCGCACAGCAGCACGCGCCCTTGCTGGACCTTCCGGCGCTGCCATGAGGATGTGCCGGGGCCTCGGCCTTGCGTTTCTGGTTCTCATGGCCCTCCTGGGTGGCGCCGGCACGGCATTTGCGCACAAGACCAATCTGACCCAAGGCCTGGTGGAGTTCGACGGGGCGAAAGTCACCTATTTGCTGTCCTTCTCGCCACACGACATCGCGGTCGCGGCGGGGATGAAGACCGATTTCAAAACGCCGCTCACCGCCGAGGATTTCGCGCCGCATCTCGAGGAACTGACGGATTATCTGAGCGGACGACTGTTCATCTCCTCCGAGGCGGGCGCGTGTCCGCTCAGGTTCGAGACCAGCGGCGCGGTATTGCCGGAGACGTTTGTCGTGACGGTGCATGTGGTTTGCCCGGCGCCGCCCACCCGGCTGACAATCCGGTTCCTGATTTTCTTCTTCGATATCGATCCGCGTCACCGCAGCCTTGGACGCCTGATCTTTCCGATGGGAGGGCAGCAGGAGTTCCTGTTCGACGCGGGCACCACCGAGTTCACCACCGCGATCGCCCAGCCGCCATCGCCATCCTGGCACGCGCGGCTGACCCGGCTGATCGCGCTTGGCGTCGAGCATATCGTGCTTGGCTTCGACCATATCCTTTTCGTGCTGCTGCTGGTTCTGGCGGTGCCCCGGGCCTGGCCGGTGGTGCGGATCGTCACCGCCTTCACGATCGCTCACAGCGTGACGCTCGCCCTTGCCTGGTATGGCGTGATCGACCTGCCCGGCCGCCTCGTCGAGACCGGGATTGCGCTGTCGATCGCCTATGTGGCCGTCGAGAACATCCTTGGTATCGGCCTGCGCCGGCGCTTCGGTATCGCGGCTCTCTTCGGACTGGCGCACGGCCTCGGTTTCTATGGGGTATTGGCCGGGCTCGACCTCGCCGGCGCGTCGGCCGCGCTTACGCTGGCCGGATTCAATATCGGCGTCGAGATTGGACAGCTTGCGGTCCTCGCGGTGGCGGCGCCGGTGCTTTTCTGGGCTCGGGAAAAGCCGTGGTTCGCACGGGCGGTTCAGGTCTTGTCCGCGCTGGCGCTTTGCGTCGCGGTCACCTGGGCGGCGGAGCGGAGCGCACTATTCGGACTTTAATCCGTCGATGGCGATGGCTCGCGCCGGCGCGCCGTCGCTGTCGGGAAGCTTGAGGGGAAGACCGACGAAAAAAGTCCGCTCTCCCTTGATCGCGCCCATGTTCCGAAGATACTCGAACATGATAATTCCGTTCCGCAACAGGTGGTAGTGGGTCGGATGCTCCGGCAGCGGCGGGCGCGATTGCCCGGTCAGGAAAAAGCGGATGCAATAGTCCTGCGGGAAGTCGAAGGCGATGGCTCTGATCCCGGTGTCGCGCAACCATTCCGCCGCCTCGGAGCTCACGTAGGGAGCCTCGCGCCAGAAATCCTCGGTATCGATCGACTGCTTTTCATCCCAGCGGGCGCGCAGCAGCACGATATCGCCCTTGCGGACATGCCCCGCGGCTGCACTCACCATCTCGGCAGTCACCGGGGATTTCGGCGCCACATGGCTGACATCCACCACCGCGGCTTCGCCGACCACCATATCGGGTGTGATCGCATCGGTGGTGAAGCCGTCCGCGACCACGTGCCTGGGTGAATCCATATGGGTGAAGCCATGCGCGATCCATCCGGCCCAGGTGGATTGGACGCCGTGCTCGGGATGATTGCGCAACATTCTGCGCTCGACCGGCCACCGGAAGTGATTTTCAACGATCGGGGTTGAAAGGTCGACGATATGCATGTCCGTGTCTCCGGTTCCAAGGCAATCGGAGCGCGGCCGGTCCGATGATCTTGCCCGGATGCTCCGGATGACTAAAGTAGCGCAATTCGAGCCGGGGGAGTCCGAATGTTCATTGCCATTGTGGCGGTCGCGGCGATCATCGCCGCCGGCGTCTGGACGGGACTGGACCGCAGCACCGCGCGCGCGATCGCGGGATCGCTCGGCTGCGGAGCCGTGCTTTCCGGCTTCGCCGTCATGCTGGGCGGCGAGGATGCCATGGCAACGGTTCTGCGATGTGCCGCCGCCATGGCCGGCTCGATTGTCGGCATTGTCGCCGGACTGGTCCTGAAGTCGGCGCTTGCCGGGGGTGGCCAGCGTCTCATGGTATCCGATGGCGGGCCGACGCGTACCGCAAAACCGAGAGCAAATATAGAAGCGACCGCTGAACGCAAACGCATCCGGGCGGCGGTGAGCAAGTAGCGCGAAACGGCTCAGAATTTGATTGCCGGAAACGTCCAGCTTCTCGATCTCAGCCGGTTGCTCGAGCCGGCCGAAGGGCGTCCCCACATGAGCCGGGATGCCGCGATAAAGATCGCCGAGGAAACCGCGCGCGGCTTTCTGACTCCGGCCGATCTGATGGTGAAGGCGGACGGCGAGGGGCTGATCTTCCTGTTCGACGACTTCGACCTTGTCCAGGCGGAGGCGAAGAGCCAGGAGATCGCCGACGCGGTCAGCGAGGTGCTTAGCGCGACGGGCACGCAAAGCCCGTTCATGGCCAAGGGGTTTGCCTACGAGCTCGACGACTACATGCGCGACGCGATGATCGACTCGGTGGACGACTTGATCCGGGTCGTCAAACTGGCGCATCAGGCCTTCGTCATGAAGGAGAAGAACCTCGCCAAGGAACTTGACCGGGAATTGCAGTTGCACGTCCGCCCGGTGGTGAACCCCGGCGATCTGAGGGTTATCGGCTATGAGGTTCAGGTCGAGCGGATAAAGCCCGGCTCCGGCGGTCGAAACCGCAAGGTTCTGACATTCTCGCACCTGAAGGCGCCCTATGGTGCCGAGATAGACTGCGCGGCGGTCATGAAGCTCGCCTCCGCGCTCCGCAACCTGGATCTCGGCCGGGATCACGCGGTGCTCTTGCCGGTTCGCTTCGAAACCCTGTCGCATCCGCTTTATCTCGACAATCTGATGGATGCGCTGGGGTCCCTGCCGCAAAACATCCGGACCCGTCTGGTGTGCAATCTGGTCACTGGCCGGACCAGCGCGCCGCCCAGGATGGATGCCTTGGCCAAGGGGCTGCGCCGGTTCTGCAAAGGGGTATTGATTCATCCGGATCACCCCTACAGCGGGCTTGAGGCGGTGAGGTCGGCGGGGATCGATGGTCTGGTCGTTTCGGCCGCGACCTTTGTGGAAGACGACGGGCTTGATAGGCTGGCAGACCTCGTCACGGAGGCTCGCAAGCATAAGCTGTTCATCGCTCTGCTCGGCGCCGGATCTCAAATGAGCCTGCCTCAGGAGAGGAACCTGCCCTATTCCTGGGCCGAGGATTGAGAATGCCTATTTAGGCTCGGTCAGTTCCTCGCGCTTCGACCATATCTTCCGCATCGCATCCTCGCCGAGCCAATAGGCCCAACCCTTGGTGCGCGCGGTGATCGCCTTGCCTTCCTTGACCACGTTCTCCTTGGCGTCGCCGGCGACGTCGACCGAGATCAGCGCCCAGACTCTGTTCTTGTCTGCGTCGTTGGGATCGTGGGCCAGATCCAACGTAACCGTCAGACCATCAGTGGTTCGCCAGACGGTGCCGCCCAAGGCCGGGTCCGGGGTCAAATCTCCCGCCGGCCGGACATCCGCGAAAAACAGGCGTTCCTGCAGGATCCCCACCTGCAAAAGGCGGTATTGGGAGCTAACCTTCAGGGTTTCCGGCAGGTCGCGAATTTCAAAACGCTTCAAGGTATCGTTGTAGATCAACTCGAAAGGCTCCGCGCCCGGCGCCCGGATGGTCGCGCTCTCAAGCCGCTCCCGCGGGATCGACAACATATCGATGGGCAGCCATTCCAGGGCCTCGGCGCGAATTTCAATCTCCCCGGTGGCCAGCCAGGTCTGATTTTCACCATGCCGGCGCAGATAGATCGAGGGCTTGCCGCCGGAAATGCTGGGCACACGCTTGCCGAACAGTGCATCCAGAAGGACCTTGCCGCCGGCATCCTCCAATATCACCCGCGAGGCCTTGGAGCCGGCCTGATCGGTGTCCGACAGATGAAGTTTATCGAACCGTTTCAGATCGCGGGTCTTGGCTTCGACAAGCATAAGATCCGCGAAGCCGAGCAGCATTCCCCGGATCACGCTTTCGGTGGCCGGAAAACCGCCTTTCTCGTCCAGGGTCCAACGCTTATCGTTCAGGGAAAAGGAGAAGGATCCATCGGGATTGTCCTCGGCACGAACGATTTTGATCCGTGATGCCGAGGAAAGCACTCCATCGATGTCGGGGAATGCCGGCTCCGATGTGACTGTGCGGATGGTTTCCGACCAACGATCATACTGCGCCGCGACGGCACCCGCGGTAACCAGCGCGGTGACGGCGGCGAGGATGAGAACGGAACGTCTGGTAAGCATCTCCGTCTCCTCAGGCCGCCGAGGCTTCGTGGGCACGCTCGCGCCGCCGCACGCCGCGCCAGATTCCGAGCGCGATGGCGAAAAGTCCGATCAGAATGGGGACGAGCGCGATATTCAGGAACCACAACCGCGCCTCCAGAATCTCAAAGTCCTGGTTCAAGGAGCGCCGAACCGTCCGCAACTCGGACCGCAGCTTAAGAATGTCGCGCTGGAAAACTTCCATCGAGCGCCGGTCGGTCTCCGAAATCACGCCGGCGGCGCCGGAGGGATTGCGCTGGCGAAGCGCCCGCAACTGTTGCTCCGTCTTTTGCAGGGTCTCGCGCAGCTCGCGTTCCTTGTCCTCAAACTCCTGGGCGGCTTTACGCTGAATATCCTGCAGGACCACAAATGGCCGGCTGGCCGTGCCTCGACCGCGCAGTTCGAGCAACGTGCTTGAACCGGCCAGCGCGTCGATGGCGTTCAGCACGAACTCGCCGTTATTGGCGGTCGGCACCGGGGTCGGCCGTCCACCGAAGTCGCGCATGATCACCCAGAAGCGATCGGCGAGCAGATCCGCGTCGCCGACCAGAACCACGTCCAGCGGCTTTTCGCTTTCCTTGAGGATTTTCCGGGTCCAGGGAGGTGTCTTCACCGGCGGCTCGTCCTCGTCCTTCTTGATGACGGGCAAGCCGTCGGGGAAGGAGGTCTTCACCATGCCGGTTAGCCTGCCGGCGAGAACATACTGCTGGTTGCCGGTCGGGTATTTGCGCAGCAGCCGCTCGGGATTGCGGAAACCCTGAACATCCTTGGATTCAATCAGCGTCGACGTCGGAGACGTGGACAGGAGCGGCTGCAACTTAACCGTCGCGTCCGGCTTGGTCTTCAGATAACCGGCGCTGGCCACCGCCACCACGTCGATGCCGGAGGTGATCGGCGACGCTGAATCGAGAGCCGGGCCGCGCAGCTCCAGCCACGGCAGATATTCAATCGGCCGATTGCCGGCTTCAGGCAAAACCTTGCGCGCACTCAGTCTGTCGCCGACAACTTTGCCGGTATCGAATTCGATCCCCCAGGCCGCGAACATGTCCGGTAACGAACTGCCGTCCGTGACCGCGCCGAGCATTTGGCCTTCCATGCCCTCGGCTTCGGAAAAGGGATCGACGAAGATCATCGCCTTGCCGCCGGCGAGCAGATACTGATCGATTGCAAACAGCGTGCGGGGGCTGGCCTTTTTGGGATGGATCACCAGCAGCACGTTGACGTCGGCCGGCACCTCGTCAAGCTGGGCGCCGAGAAATTTCGTTTCAAACAGTTGTCCGATCTGTCCGCGCACCACATAGGGCGGCACCGGCTCCTGCTGTCCAGTCGCGGTGATCCGCATGGTCCCGTCGATGGGCAGGCCGCTGACGATGCCGACGACGGTGGGGTTGGGCGTCGAGAGCGCATAAAGCATGCGCGAGATGTCATACTCGATGAAAGCCTCGCGGTCCGGCTGCATGAAGGGGATGGTCTGGACGTCGTCGGTGGTGTTGGTGCCGACCAGGCCGAAATACATGTTGTCGCCGCCCGATACGACGGGGATCCCTTGCAACCCCGCCGCGACCGCCCGATCCTCGACATCGGAAAACGGCACCGGGTCGAGAATTTCGAGGCGCACCTTGCCGTTCGAAACGTTCTCATACTCCAACAACAGATCGCGCACCCGGTTGGCGAAGATGCCGAGATGCGGCACCTCCTGAGCGAGGCCGGAGGAAATATAGAGCCGGAAGGTTATCGGTTCTTCCACCTGGGAAAGCAGAGTCTTGGTGGAACCGGACAGCGTGTGCAGCTTGTCCTGGGTGAGATCCAGGCGTCCGGAGCTGAACCAGGCCGACGACAGCGCGTTGATGGCGATGAAAAGTACCGCCAGCAGGGCGAGCGCGATGCCGGCGAGCCGCGCCTCGCCGCGCGTCGATGCCGGCGTTTGGGATGCCGGCGTTTGAGAGGTAGGTGTTTGTGCTGCCGTATCGCTCATCTCAGAACGCCTTGCGCCAGTCGACGATGATTGCGTTGGCAATCAACGCGACGATGATGACGGACCCGAAGAAAATCAGGTCTCTGAGGTCGATCACCCCTCGCTGAATTGATTGGAAATGCGGCAGGAAGCCGAAGTTTCCGATCGCCAGCACGATATTGGCCGGTGCCCAGTTCGAAAAGAATTCCAGGACCGTCGGCGAGCCCGCGAGTGTGAGGATGAAACAGGCGGTGGTGGTCACGACGAAGGCGATCACCTGATTCTTGGTCAGCGCCGATATCATCGATCCGATCGCGAGGTACGCTCCCGCCATGAGCAGGCTGCCCAGATAGGAAGCCAGAATGACGCCGTTATCCGGGTTGCCGAGATAGTTGACGGTCAGCCACATCGGGAAGGTGAGGGCAACCGCGGTCGCGGTAAACGCCCATGCGGCAAGGTATTTGCCGACCACCGCCTCGGTCATCGAAATCGGCAGGGTCAGGAATAGCTCGATCGTTCCCAGCCGCCGTTCCTCGGCCCACAGCCGCATGGACAGCGCCGGAACCAGGAACAGGTACAGCCAGGGGTGGAACTCGAAGAACGGCACCAGATCGGCTTGCTCCCGCCCCAGGAACCCGCCGAGACGGAAGGTCAGGATGCCCGCCAGGGCGAGGAAGATGACGATGAAGATATAGGCCAGCGGGGTTGCGAAATAGGCCGCGAATTCTCGGCGGAAGACCAGGGAGACGTTACGCATCTGCTGTCACCTTGCGGAATACCTCGTCCAGATCGCCCGACCCGGACTGGGCCTTGAGTTCGGCCGGCGAGGCATCGGCCACGACCCGGCCGGAGGCGATGATCATGGCCCGGGAGCACACTGCGTCGACCTCTTCCAGGATATGGGTGGAAATGACGATGCATTTCTTACGTCCCATTTCGCGGATCAGGTCGCGGACGACCTGCTTCTGATTGGGGTCGAGCCCGTCCGTGGGCTCGTCCAGGATCAGCACCTCGGGATCATGCAGCAACGATTGCGCCAATCCGACCCGGCGCTTGAAGCCTTTGGACAGAGTTTCGATCGGCTGGCGCGCCACTTCCTCGATGCGGGTCATCTCGACGACGCGCTCCACCCGGGCCCGCCTTTCGGCGCCGTCAAAGCCGCGCACCCCCGCAATGAAGCCAAGGAAGGACAGCGGGGTCATGTCCGGATAGGCCGGCGCGCCCTCGGGCAGATAGCCGACCGCCGCCTTTACCGCGAGCGGATCCTTCGAAACATCATGCCCGGCCACAATCGCGGTGCCGGACGTCGGCGTCAGAAAGCCGACGATCATTTTCATGGTCGTGGACTTTCCGGCCCCGTTCGGTCCGAGAAAACCGAGCACCTCACCGGTTCCGACCCGGAAGCTGACATTGTCGACCACGGTCTTGGTGCCGAAGGTCTTGGTCAGGCCGTGGATGGATAGAATTTCAGTCATCGCGCCCGTTCAATTCCGCCCCGCAAGGTTGCGCATCGTTGGTGTAAGCTTTTTTGGGGCGATTTCAAGAGTGTGACGACAAAGAACCCCATTCGGACGTATAGTTTCGCCGTTCATGGCTGGATGAGGCGGAATGACCGACGACGTTAACGCGGGCCGAGAATCCTCGGGAACCGATGCCGCCTTCGTCCTGCGCCAGCTTCGCCTGGGCAGTGGCCTGATCCTGATGTTCTACGTCTTCACGCACCTGGTTAATCACGCTTTCGGGCTGTGGTCGCTGGAAACACTGGAAGACGCGCGGGAGATCTTTGTCGGCTTCTGGCGCTCGCTTCCGGCGACGGCCTTGCTCTACGGAGCGCTGGTCGTTCACATGCTTGCCGCGGCTCAAGCGATCATCTGGCGCGAGGTTCTGAGGGAAATGACCTGGCCGGAAAGGGTGCAGCTCACCCTCGGTCTCCTTTCGCCCTATCTGATTTCCAATCACGTTATCGGCACCCGGTTCGTGCACGAGCTTTTCGGTGTCAATGACAGCTACTATTCGGTGCTTCTGACATTGTGGGTCTTCAAGCCCGGAGCGGCGCTGACCCAGGTGGCGGCGCTGCTGGTGATATGGGCGCATGGCTGTATCGGTCTGCATCTCTGGCTTCGCTTCAAGGAAGGATACCGGCGTCATATCGCCTATTGGTACGGGCTTGCCCTGCTGGTGCCGGTTCTTTCGATCACCGGGTTCGTTGCCGCCGGTGTCGATATCGTCCGCCTTTCGACCAGCCGGCGCTGGATGCGCGAGACGATCGACGGGATCGACTATCCGCCGAAAGCCGATGTCGAATGGGTGCTGGGCATCATGGACCAGGTCGGTTACGGCTATATCGCCGTGGTCATCCTGCTGTTTGCGGCGCGCCAAGTTAGACTGTCTCTGCGCAAGACCCGCCGGGGCGTCACGGTCCGCTATCATGACGGCCGTCAGGTGCTGGTTGCGCCGGGAACCTCCATTCTTGATGCCAGCCGCCAGAACGGCATTCCCCATGCCAGCGTCTGCGGCGGAAGGGGGCGGTGTTCGACCTGCCGGGTCCGCATCGGTGAAGGCCTTGACGACCTGCCGCCGCCGAGCGAGGCCGAACTCAAGGTTCTGGAGCGCGTCGGCGCGGCGCCGAATGTCCGGCTTGCCTGTCAGACCTATCCGACCTCGCGGACCGAGATCACGCCGTTGTTGCCGCCGCATCAGGCCTCGGTCCAGGATTCCGGCGCCCGGGCCGCATACAGCCAGGGTCAGGAGCGTGACATCGTGGTGATGTTCGCGGATATCCGCGGCTTCACCCAGATCTCGGAACAGCGGCTGCCCTATGACGTGGTGTTCGTCCTGAACCGGTATTTCGCCGAGATGGGCGAAGCGATCGAAGCCGCCGGCGGGCGCATCGACAAGTTCATCGGAGACGGGATCATGGCGCTCTTCGGTGTCGACAGCACGTTCAAGGACGGTAGCCGCGAGGCCTTGGTGGCGGCCAGGAAAATGGCGGAGAATCTCCAGACCTTGAACGAAAGTCTGAAGAACGATCTGGACGAGCCGTTGCGGATCGGGATCGGCATCCATGGCGGGCCGGCGATCGTGGGGGAGCTCGGATATCGTCAGACCCGGGGCCTGACCGCCGTCGGCGACACCGTCAATACAGCCAGCCGGCTGGAGACCCTGACCAAGGAGTACGGCGCGCAACTGGTGATATCCGGCGATGTCGTGGCCGCCGTTGACAGCGATCTCGCGGCTTATCCGGTTGAGACCGTCGGCATCCGGGGGCGTGAGGAGCGGTTGCCGGTGCATATCGTGCGCGACGCCGCCGGCTTGCCTGTCTAGGTGCCGAAAAGGCCCCCGCCGGCTCTTTCTCATATCCCTAGCTCGCTGTAAGAAGGCTATCGAAGCCCAAGGGAGTTCCGCCATGTCCAAGCCGCTGCCGCTCGCCGGAATCCGTATCTTCGATCTGACCCGGATTCTCGCGGGTCCGACCTGCACCCAGTTGCTGGGGGATCTCGGAGCTGATGTGATCAAGGTGGAACGGCCAGGCATCGGCGACGACACCCGCAGTTGGGGGCCGCCCTATGTGAAGGACGCGAATGGCGGGGATACGACCGAGTCCGCGTATTATCTCTCGGCCAACCGTAACAAGCGGTCGATCACCATCGATCTCAGAAGCGCCGAGGGCGTGGCGCTGGCCAAGCGAATGATCGCCAAATGCGACGTCCTGATCGAGAATTTCAAAGTCGGCAGTCTAGCCAAGCTCGGTCTCGGCTATGACGATCTGAAAGATGAATTCCCGGCGCTGGTCTATTGCTCGGTGACGGGCTTCGGCCAGACCGGGCCTTATGCGGAGCGGACCGGCTATGACTTCCTGGCGCAAGGCCTCGGCGGGATCATGAGCATCACCGGCACTCCGGGAGGCGAGCCGATGAAGGTTGGGGTCGGGATCGCCGACGTGATGACCGGGATGTACGCCTCGACCGCTATCCTGGCGGCGCTGCGCCACCGCGACGCGACCGGCGAGGGCCAGCATATCGACACCTGCCTTCTCGATACCCAAGTGTCCTGGCTGATCAACGAGGGCACCAACTATCTGGTGTCCGGGAAGATCCCGACGCGTCTCGGCAACGAGCATCCGAACATCGTGCCCTACAAGGTTTTCGCGACCTCCGACGGTTATGTCATCCTGGCGGTGGGCAATGACCGCCAGTTTCAGGACTGGTGCCGCTGCGCCGGGGCCGATGATCTGGCCGGCGACCCGGATTTCGCGACCAATCCGCTGCGCATCGTGAACCGGCGCCGGCTCTATGAGGCGATGCCCGCCTATATGGAAAGCAAGACCACGGAGGAGTGGCTGAAGCTGCTCGCCGGGGCGAAGGTGCCGTGCAGTCCGGTGAACAATATCGAACAGGTCTTCGAGAACGAACAGGTCCGGGCCCGCGGGATGCGGATCGAAATGGACCATCCGAAAGCCGGGTCGGGCAAGGTGCCGCTGATCGCCAATCCGCTGAAGATGTCGGCGACTCCGCCGCAATACCGCATGGCGCCGCCGGTGCTGGGTCAGCACACGGACGAGGTGCTTGCCGAGGTGCTCGGACTGGACGATGCCGAGATCGCCGATCTTAAGAAGGCGGGGACGGTCTGATCCCGCCGGGCGTTGCAGGCGTCCGGATCTATTGCTGCTCCCGCAGATACCGTCCCGGAGTCTCTCCCAGTTCACGGCGGAACATGGCGATGAAGGCGCTGGGGCTCTTGTAGCCGAGATCGAGCGCCACGGTCGTGACCTGGGCGCCGGCGGCGAGCCGTTCCAGCGCCGCCAGAAGCCGGCGCTTCTGCCGCCAGCGCCCGAAACTGAGGCCGGTTTCCGTGACGAACAGCCGCGCCAAAGTGCGGCTGCTGGCGCCGACGGCATTGCCCCATTCCTCGAGTTCCCTCTGATCGGCGGGGGTGTCGATCAGCCAGTCGCTCACCGCGCGGGCCCGTTTGTCGGCGGGAAGGGGCAAATGCAGGGGCGCCGGCTTCAGGCCCGCCAATTCGTCGCGCAACACGCCGATCAGCCGGGTCTCCGGCCCATCGTCCGGATAGCTGTCGGGGAACGCCGCCGCCCGCAGAATCAATTCGCGCGCCAGGGTTGGAACCGATACCACGACACAATCCTCGGGGACCGGCAGAGCAGCTCCCGGCTGGACATAGAGCGTCGCCATGCGGATCGCCGAGATCGCGTTGACCTGATGTTCGATCGCCGCCGGCACCCAGACCGCGAAGCCAGGCGGCACCAGCCAGGCCCCGCGCTGGGTGCGGACCGACATGACTCCGAACTCCCCATGCACCAATTGCGCGCGGGCGTGGCTGTGCATGCCAGTGGAATCGCCGGCCTCATAGTCGGCGGTGAAGCCGACAATGTCGCGGGGCGAGACCATCCGGCGCTCGGCGGCGCGGAAATCCACGCGGGTATGTCTGTTTCGCGGTATCATCTGTCGATATATCGTGAGACAGAAATCCAAGCCCGTGCAACTGTATCCTTCCGGACGGGCTTTTCAGGGGTGAGGTCGCCATGCCGTATTCACGTTTCCTTTTCCTCAATATCGGCCATGCGGTCGATCATCTGTTCATGCTGATGTTCCCGGCGGTGGCGGCCCTGGCGGCGGCCGAGTTCAGCGCCAGCTATGGCGAACTGCTGAAGCTCGCGACCGGCAGTTTCATTGCGTTCGGGGTGTTCTCGCTCCCCATGGGATGGCTCGCCGACCGGTTCAGCCGGGAGTTCATGCTGACCGTGTTCTTCATCGGTATCGGTTGCGCGATGATCCTGACCGGCATCGCTCAGGAGCGCTGGCACATCGTCGTCTCCTTGACCCTGGTCGGCATGTTCGCGGCGATCTATCACCCCGTCGGCCTGGCCATGGTTGCCCAGGGCGGCGGCGAGGTGGGCCGGCGACTCGGCGTGAACGGGGTCTGGGGTAATATGGGAGTCGCGGCCTCGGCACTGTCGATCGGGGTCTTCGCCGACTTCGCCGGCTGGCGCGAGGCTTTTCTGCTGGTCGGCGTGATATCCGTCGCTCTCGGCTTCGGCTGGAGGCACGTGACCCGCGCGACCAGCGTCGAGGGCGGCGCGGCCAAGAAGAAGGGCGGCACCCCTTCCATCGACTGGAAACGGGTGCTTGGCGTGGTCCTGGTCACCACGACGATCGGCGGTTTCATCTTCAATGCGATGACGGTTTCCCTGCCCAAGGTGCTGGATGACCGGCTGGCCGGGTTTTCGCTGACCGCGACCGAGGTCGGCGCCATCGCGTCACTGGTCTACGCCTCGGCCGCCTTCACCCAGGTGGTGGTGGGCCGGGCGATCGACAAATACGCCATCAAGCCGATCTTCCTCGCCCTGGTGGCGGGTCAGGCGGTGGCCCTCTATCTCGCCGTGTCGGCGTCCGGATGGACGATGGTGGTGATCGCGGTTTTCGTCATGATCCTGGTGTTCGGTCAGATTCCGATCAACGACACGCTGATCGCGCGTTATACGCCCGACTCCTGGCGCGGCCGGGTCTATTCGGTCAAATACGTGCTGTCCTTCACGGTCTCAGCCGCGGCTGTGCCCTCGATTTCCTTCATGTATGAGGCGTATGGTGGTTTCGCGACCATGTTCACCTTCGCGGCGGTCGCGGCCGCAGTGATCACCGCGACGGTTGCCGCCCTGCCGGGGCGGCGCCAGTCAAGTGCCGAGGCGATCGGCGCCGGAGACGACTAGACCGGTCCGCCTGGTCCAGGAGGGTTTTGACGATGCCGCTTGCGCGCATGCTGTTGATCAATTTCGGCCATGGCCTGGTGCATCTGCTGATGCTGCTGTTTCCGGCGGTAGCGGCGCTCGCGGGAAGCGGGTTCGCGGATAAATTCGGCGAGGTCCCGCCGATCTTCGGTCTGCCGGCAGGCGAATTGGCGACGAATTACGGCCCCCTGCTGATCCTGACAACCGGAAGCTGGCTCGCCTTCGGGGTCGGTTCGATGCCGGCCGGATGGCTCGCCGACCGCTGGAGCCGGCGCGGCATGATGGCGGTCTATTTCATCGGTTCCGGCGTCGCGTGCCTCCTGACCGCGGTGGCCCAGTCCTATTGGCAGATTGCCGGCGCATTGGTGGCGCTCGGCATCTTCGCGTCCATTTACCATCCCGTCGGAGTCGCGATTCTTGCCGGCGGCGCGCCGGAGAGCCTCGGCAAACGGCTGGCGATGAACGGGGTCTGGGGCAATATCGGCGTTGCTTTTTCCGCCGTGGTCGCCGGCGTGCTGGCCGACCGGTTCGGCTGGCAGGCGGCATTCTATGTTCCTGGCGTGATATCGCTGGTCTTCGGCGCCCTCTGGCTGCGGGCGACCCGGCCCGAGGATATCGACATGGTGGATGCCGACCCCTCCCGGCCCGCCGCGCCGCCGCCGGTCGACTGGAAGCGGGTTATCGTCATCATTTCCCTGATGACGGTTCTGACGGGTTTCACCTTCAACGCCTCGATCGTGGCGCTGCCGAAGCTGTTCGACGAGCGCCTTGGCGAGCTCGCGGGCAGCACGGCCGTCGTCGGGTTCCTGGCCTTCGGTGTCTATATCGTCGCCGGGATCGGCCAGCTGGTGGTCGGCGGTCTGATTGATCGCTTCGCCATCAAGACGGTTTTCCTGATCGTCATCGCGGCCGAGGCGGCGGCGATGTTCTGGGTGATCAGCGCGCAGGGCCTCGAGGTCATGGTCGCGGGCGCCGCGATGATGCTGCTGGTCTATGCGAGCCTGCCGATTGCCGACACTCTGATCGGGCGCAACGCGCCGGCGCATCTGCGTTCCAGGATCTATGCGTTCATCTATCTGATCACTTTCGGAGCCTCGACGGCGGCGATACCGGCGATCGCCTACATTCACGGCGCCGGTGGTTTCGGCCAACTGTTCCTGATCCTTACGGTCATGGGCCTTATCGTGCTTGCCGGCATCGGTTTTCTGCCGTCTCAGCGACGGGTTGAGCCGCTACTCGCTGAATAGCCGGCGGGCTCCGGCGTCTCTTGCCTTTCCGGGACCGCGAGATTAGGACTTCCGGCCATGGAAAACGCATCTGAAACGCCGATTATTCCGCTTGCGGGCGGCTTCGAGGCCGCGGACCGCGAGGAGTGGACAGCCCTGGTCGAAAAGGCGCTGAAGGGCCGCCCGATCGACAAGGCGCTGCGTAAATCAACCTATGAAGGCGTGACCGTCGACGCGCTCTATCGGGCCGAGGACGTCACGGCACCGGCCGGCCGGCGGATCCCATCGCTTGCACGGAACAGCACCGGCTGGGACATCCGCCAGCTTCATGTTCGTCCGGAGCCCGCAGCGGCGAATGCCGACATCAAGGCCGACCTCGCCGGCGGCGCTTCCTCGGTGGCGTTGCGTCTGGATGCCGGCGCGCGGAGCGGCAGCGGGGAGCCGGGCGCCGACGGAGTGGTGATCCGCCGCGAGGCCGATCTTGAGAATACGCTTGCCGGGGTCGACCTTTCCGGTACATCGATCACCGTGCAGCCGGGGAGCGCCTTCCTGTCCGCCGCCGCCATTCTGATGGCGGTCGCCAAGGCGCGAGGCGTCGATGCCGGTCGTCTGTCGGGAACATTCGGGGCCGATCCGTTGGGTGCGCTTGCCGAAATCGGTGCGCTTCCCGGACCGCTGGCGAGCTATTTGGACGCCGTGGCGGCGCTGGCGGCTTGGACCCACAGGAACGCGCCGGGCATGCGGGCGGTCTGGATCGATACCAGCCTTCATCACGATGCCGGCGCAACCGAAACCCAGGATCTGGCCTTCGCGATGGCGACGGCGCTGGCCTATCTGAGGGCGATGACGGGAGCGGGCATGTCCGTCGACGACGCCTGCCGACAGATCGGTTTCACCCTGTCGGCCGGAACCGAGGTTTTTCAGGTTATTGCCAAGCTGCGCGCCGCCCGGCGGCTCTGGACCCGGATCGTCGAGGCGTGCGGCGGCGTTGGCGAAACCGGGGAGATGGCGCTCTGCGCGGTCACCGCGTCACGCGATTTGAGCCGCCGGGACGTCTGGGTCAATCAGTTGCGCGCCACCTGCGCCTGCTTTGCCGCCGGGGTCGGAGGCGCCGATAGCGTCACCGTGCGCGCGCATACCGACGCGATCGGGGCAGCTGATGCCTTGGCCCGCCGGGTCGCCCGCAATATCCAGACCATCCTGGTGCGCGAATCCTCGCTCGCCAAGGTCGCCGATCCGGCGGGCGGTTCCTTTTATGTGGAGCGGCTGTCGGAGGAATTTGCGCGACGGGCCTGGAAGATCCTGCAGGATATCGAGGCCGCCGGCGGCATGGCCGGCGCCTTGGGTTCCGGCCGGATAGCGGACATGGTCGCGGCCTCCTGGGCTGAGCGGGAGCGTAATCTCGCCCGCCGCCGGGATGAGCTGACCGGCGTCTCCAGCTTTCCGGATCTGGACGAGGCGCCGAGTCCGGTGGCCGCTACGGATCCGGAGGCCTTGCGCCGCCTGGTCGAGCAGGCGCGGGCCGGCGACGCGGTTCCGGTTCCCGGCGGTTTCGATGTCGACGGCATGATCGAGGCCGCTTCGAAGGGCGCCAGCCTCGCCGCGCTGTCCAAGGTTCTGGCCGGAGCGCCGGCCTCGGCGCCGCCGCTGGGCCGGCACCGTCTTGGCGAGGCGTTCGAGGATTTGCGGGATGCGAGCGACGCCCAGCGCGCGAAGACGGGCCGCCGGCCCGTCGCCATTCTCGCCGAGATCGGGACGCCCGCTGACTACACGGCGCGGGCGGTCTTCTCGAAAAGCTATCTTGCGGCGGGCGGTATCGCGGCTCGCGAAGTGGCGGCAAGTGTGGAGACCGTCGCCGCTGCGTTCCGTGACTCGGGCGCCGATCTTGCGGTGATCTGCTCTTCTGATACCCTTTACGAGACGGAGGCCGAGGCCTGCGCCCGGGCACTGAAGCAGGCGGGGGCCGGTCTCGTGATCCTTGCCGGGCGGCCGGGCGACAGGGAAGCAGCTTACCGCGCGGCCGGGATCGACCGGTTCATTCATGCCGGTGACGACATGCTGGCGAGCTTGAAGATCATCGCCGGCAAGATAGGGATGATCGAGCCATGAGCGCGATACCTGATTTCACCACGATATCCCTGGACAGAGAGTCCAATGCGGCTCCCGACGACGGCGGGTGGGCGAAGGCGATCAGCGCGCTTGACGAAGACCAGCGGGCCTGGGCAACGCCCGAGGGCATCGACGTCAAGCCGATCTATACCGCCGAGGATACCGAGGGGCTCGACTTCATGGACGGCTGGCCCGGGATCGCCCCTTATGTGCGCGGGCCCTATCCGACCATGTACGCGACCCGGCCCTGGACGATCCGGCAATATGCCGGATTCTCGACGGCGGAGGAGTCCAACGCCTTCTACCGGCGCAATCTGGCGGCGGGGCAGAAGGGGCTGTCGGTGGCTTTCGATCTGGCGACCCATCGGGGCTACGATTCCGATCATCCCCGCGTCGCCGGCGATGTGGGGATGGCGGGTGTCGCCATCGACTCGATCTACGACATGCGCCAGTTGTTCGACGGCATCCCGCTCGACCAGATGAGTGTGTCGATGACCATGAACGGCGCGGTGCTGCCGGTGCTGGCGCTTTATATCGTCGCCGCCGAGGAACAGGGCGTGGAGCGGGCGAAGCTTTCCGGGACCATTCAGAACGACATCCTGAAGGAGTTCATGGTCCGCAATACCTACATCTATCCGCCCGAGCCGAGCATGCGGA
>JAYOEU010000070.1:0-20198 GCA_038116915.1 Alphaproteobacteria bacterium | reverse complement strand
CGGCTTGGCAGTCGCATCGGAGAAATCCTCATCCGCGGGCGACGGGGTACCGCCGGCCGCGGTCTGCGCCCGCGCCTCCGGCGTCGCCGCGAAGCAGAGAAACACGACAAACAATGATCCAAACAACCGTGTTATCGTGCGGCGCATCACAGGCCTCCACGCGGACAGGACGGGATTTGGCGCAAGGCAGGTTAGCGCAGAGAGCGCCACTCGCAAACACCGGATACCATATTTTCAGGACTCCAGTCGGGACATAACATGAGAGCACTGATTCAACGGGTCTCGCAAGCCAGAGTGGACGTGGGGAGCCGCACTGTCGGCGCCATTGAGCGCGGCCTGTTGGTTCTGTTCTGCGCCGTGAACGAAGACGAACCCGGGGACGCCGAACATCTGGCCGGCCAAATCGCCAAGCTGCGAATTTTCGAAGACAACGAGGGCAAGATGAACCGCGCAGTCACAGATATCGGCGGCTCGATACTCGTCGTCAGTCAATTCACACTCGCCGCCGATACGCGCAAAGGCAATCGACCGAGCTTCATTTCCGCGGCACGGCCGGAAACCGCGATACCGCTGATGGACAATTTCATCAACGCGTTGAAGGCATTCGAACTTCCGGTTGAAACCGGTGAGTTCGGCGCCGACATGGCGGTTCATTTGGTAAATGACGGACCCGTCACCATCTGGATCGACACCAGGAACTGATCCCGGCATGCAAATTGCGTAGCCATGGAGCGGAACCAACAAGGATTGATGAGAAACGGCGTGACCCGAAACGTGAAGCTGAAACCGGCGCTCCCCGCGCTTCTCGTCGCCATGATGCTGACCGGATGCGCCAGCGATCAACCGCGCGCGCTCCCTGATCGGCCGCCGGTTGCACCCCAGGTCCCATTCGACTCGCTGATCGTCTCGGATCCCGACGGCGTGCGCTGCAACGTCACGGGAAAGGCGGGCTATTCCATCACGATTACGACCCCCCGGTTGGTTCCGATGCACCGGTTCATGGCTCCGATAGCGATCCGCTGCTTTGCCGATGGGTATTGGACCGAACAGATCTCGATTCTTCCCGGGAAAAAGCAACCGATACTGATGCGGGCGCTCGAGGGCGAACAGATAACCCCGTCCAATGCTCCCGTCCGCGGCAGACAGATCGGCCCGGGCGGTGATTTCCCTCGGGAGATCAAGGTCACCCTTCGTCGGAACGCCTTCGAATCCCCGGCGGCGCGGGACGCCTACTTTGCCGCCCAGCTGGACCGAATCGTCGCCGATTGGAATGCCTTGATAGAGCGTGCACTGGCGGAATGCGATGAAGGGACCGTTCCGCAAGCCGGTCGGAGCCCGGTCGCCAAGCCCAAGGCCTGCCGGGACGGGCTCCGCCGGCTCAAAGGCTTCAGAAACGCCGAATTACAACTGGTTGAACAACAGCGGCGACGGTCAAGAATTCCTTGACGAATGCCGGCCCGGGCGATACCCGCCGCTAAACGGGCACATATCCGCGCATATCGGCAGTCCGGCCTTGCGTTGTGCCGCGGTGTCCGGCATTTTCCGTCGCATTCGCGGCTTGGTCGGCCTAGGGCCGACGGTGTGGGCAACTCCGGGGAGCGGGACGCGTGAAAATCGGGATTGTCAGGGAGCGGCGCCCCAGCGAAAGCCGGGTGGCCGCAACGCCTGATACTATAAAGAAATTCGTGGCTCTGGGTCTTGAGGTGTTGGTCGAAAAATCCGCCGGCACCCGCGCGGGCGTGACGGATGCCGGATATGCCGGCGCCGGTGCGGCTCTGGTCGATACCGCGCGAGATGTCCTGGGTCAGGCCGACATCGTTTTGAAGGTTCGCAAACCCATCGGCCCTGGCGCGCCGGTAAAGGGAGAAGCGGACGAGGTCGCGATGATGAAGGACGGCGCGACTCTGATTTGTCTCATGGAGCCGTATCGCGATCGCGCGCTGTTCGAGGCGATCGCCGCCAAAAACATTTCCTGTTACGCAATGGAACTGGTCCCCCGGATCAGCCGGGCTCAGTCGATGGACGTGCTCTCCTCGCAATCCAACCTCGCGGGCTACAAGGCAGTCGTCGAAGCCGGTGCCGCCTTCGGTCGGGCCTTCCCGATGATGATGACCGCCGCCGGCACCGTCCCGCCCGCGAAATGCCTGGTAATGGGGGCCGGCGTCGCGGGCCTGCAGGCAATCGCGACGGCGCGGCGGCTGGGTGCGGTGGTCTCCGCCACCGATGTCCGTCCGGCCGCCAAGGAGCAAGTCGAGAGCCTTGGCGCGAGCTTCGTTGCGGTCATGGACGAGGAATTCAAACAGGCCGAGACCGCCGGCGGCTATGCCAAGGAGATGAGCCCGGCTTATCGGGAAAAGCAGGCGGCCCTGATTGCTTCGACGATCGCCAAGCAGGATATCGTGATCTGCACCGCGCTGATCCCCGGACGGCCCGCGCCGGTGCTGGTCAGCGAGGACATGGTCAAAACGATGAAGCACGGCTCGGTCATCGTTGACCTCGCGGTGGAGCAAGGCGGCAACTGCCCGCTCTCGAAGGCCGGGGAGGTCGTGGTCGAACATGGTGTCATCATCCTCGGCCATGCCAACATGCCGAGCCGCATCGCAACCGATGCCTCGGCGCTCTATGCCAAGAACCTCTTGAATTTCATGAATCTGCTTGTCGCCGACGGCGGCGCGGCGCTGTCCGTCAATATGGAAGACGAAATCATCAAGGGAACTCTGGTTTCCAATGGCGGCAAGATCGTGCACGACACGATCCTGACGATCTCGGATGCTCAGGGTGGCTCGAAACAAGCGTCTGCCGAGGTCGCGGCAGGCTAGGTTAACCGGAGAGAAGACGCGATGAGTTCCCAGCAATTGCTCGACCGCGCCAGACAACTGGCCGAGGAAGCCGAGCGTTTGGCCGCCGAGTCGGTCCGTCTCGCCCAGGAAGCCGCCCGGTCGGTCACGTCGAGCGCCCCGGTCGAGACCACGGGAGTGGATCCCTTCATCTTCGGCCTGACGGTCCTGGTGCTCGCCTGTTTCGTCGGCTACTACGTGGTTTGGCGGGTCACGCCGGCGCTGCATTCACCGTTGATGAGCGTGACCAATGCGATTTCCTCGGTGATCATCGTCGGCGCCCTGATCGCCGCCGGCCCGGCGGAAGCGAATTTCTCCCAGGTCATGGGATTTTGCGCGGTCGTGCTGGCCTCGGTGAACATTTTCGGCGGCTTCATCGTCACCCAGCGGATGCTGTCGATGTTCAAGAAGAAACGCTGAGGCTGGACCGCGACCGATGACCGAGAACCTATCCGCGATATTCTATCTGGTTTCTAGCATCTGCTTCATCATGGCGTTGCGGGGCCTGAGTTCGCCCGACACGTCGCGCCAGGGCAATCTGTTCGGCATCGCCGGCATGGTGATCGCGATCGGCACCACTCTCGCCCTGCCGAGCGTACTGAGCTATGAGGTGATCATCGCCGGAATCGTGATCGGTGGTGCGATCGGCGCCTTCATCGCCTGGAAAATCGAGATGACGGCGCTGCCGCAACTTGTCGCGGCGTTCCATAGTCTGGTCGGTCTGGCCGCCTGTTTCGTCGCCGCCGCCGCTTTTTACCGGCCGGAAGCATACGGTATCGGGCAGTTCCTCGCGATCCGCCCGGGCAGCCTGATCGAGATGACCATTGGGCTAGCGATCGGCGCCATCACCTTCACCGGATCGATCATCGCCTTCGGCAAACTGCAAGGACTGATCACCGGCTCCCCCCTGGTGTTCAAGGGGCAGCACCCGCTGAACGCCCTTCTGGGAATTCTGCTGGTCGTCCTGATCGTCTGGACGGTACGCGATCAGACCGAGTTCGGTTTCTGGCTGATTCTGGTGCTCTCTCTGCTGATCGGCGTGCTGATTATCGTACCGATCGGCGGCGCCGACATGCCCGTCGTGATCTCCATGCTGAACTCATATTCCGGCTGGGCCGCCTGCGGGATCGGCTTCACCCTGGGCAACAGTCTGTTGATCGTCACCGGCGCTCTTGTCGGCTCGTCCGGCGCGATCCTGTCCTACATCATGTGCAAGGGCATGAACCGTTCGTTCTTCAGCGTGATTCTCGGCGGGTTCGGCGGCGAAACCGAAGGGGCGGCGGCACGCACACAGGGCGACAAGTCGATCAAGTCCGGCAGCGCCGAAGATGCGGCCTTCATCATGGAGAATGCCTCCTCGGTCATCATCGTACCCGGCTACGGCATGGCGGTGGCCCAGGCACAGCATGCCCTGCGGGAGATGTGCGACATCCTGAAGGATCGGGGGGTCAAGGTCCGCTACGCCATTCATCCCGTCGCCGGCCGCATGCCGGGCCACATGAATGTTCTACTTGCCGAAGCGAATGTGCCGTACGAACAGGTTCTTGAATTGGAAGAGATCAACCGGGATTTCAATCAGACGGACGTCGCCTTCGTCATCGGCGCCAACGACGTGACCAACCCGGCGGCCAAGACCGATCCGACCAGCCCAATTTATGGCATGCCGATCCTGGACGTGGAAAACGCCCAAACCGTTCTGTTCGTGAAGCGCTCAATGGCTTCGGGCTATGCCGGCGTGGATAACGAGCTGTTTTTCCGCGACAACACTATGATGCTCTTCGCCGACGCCAAGAAAATGTGCGAGGAAATCGTTCAGGCGCTCAACTGAGGGTGAAGACGCCCGAGCCCGGCACGATGGTCTGGCCGCTGCTGCCGCGCACCTCGAAAATCGCCCGGACGGCGCCGGCATCCAGGGTTCCGGACCGGAAGAACTTCTCCACCTGCTCCAGTGCCCGGGTATCGCCCTTGCGATAGGCGTTCAACGCATCGCGGACCAACGTCAGCCGATCGAGCGCATTGCGCAACGCCTCAAGCTGCGCCTTGTTCTGACCGCGGATGCCGTTCAATTCCGCTTCGAAGGGCGCTTTGTCCCGGATCGCGAACACGCCGTCCGAAATGCCGGTGCGCCGCTGTTCGGCGGACAAGTCGAGCTTTTCGCCAGCCAATCCGACGAGTTGCACATCCTCGGCGTTGACCCGCCCGCCCCGAACCAATCCGACCTCGATCGCGAAACCCGTAACGCTGCCGAAAGCGGCCTCACCGTCGCCTCCGAAACTTCGCACGATACTGGCGACCCGCAACTCGAACCCGGTCACGTCGCCTTTTTCGATCGCGCTGCCGATCAGATCCGACGCGGAAGACAGAGCGGTTTCCACGGCGTCGGCGGCCCTGCCTTTGCCGTGAAAGATCTCCAGCAATTCCTTGAAGCGCTCGGACAAGGCGTCCGAGACCTCGTCTCGTCTGGTCCCGATTGCGGTCAGGTCGATTGCGAAAACCGGCGATCCAGGGGCGGATGCCACCCGAAATGACGGCCCGGAATCGGTTCCAACCGTCTTGGTGACAGAGGATTTGTCAGTTGAAGCTGGCGGCTGCTCTGGCGTCGCAACCCGGTTCGCGCGCAACAGAGCGGAGACACTGGCCCGCGCGTCGAATGCGTCAATCCCGATCATGCTTGGCCTCCTTTCTGGATGCCGGTCCCGCCGCTTCGGGCGAGGCGCCTGTTTGAACAAGCACCCGCATTATATTCAATTTTATCTATCGAGTCATTCGGATTCGCGGTGCGAACTTGGCGCTACGATGCCTAGCGTGCAGCTTCCGAAGGAACAGCGTCGTCGTCACCTCCGGCGGGCTCGACTTCCAGCCGGCTATCCGTCGCTCCCTCTTCCAGCACGCTATCGGAAGCCGGCAGGCTCGGCAGGATCGAAACCCGAGGCGGGCGTTTCCAGGAAACCGTGTCGAAAGTGCCGCAATTCCCGCAAATCGCAGACCAATTCGCCGCAACGGCACCGCAGGAGCCGCAGGTCCAGCTCTTGTCCTGGGTCGCGGTATCGGCCCGGTCCAACCATGTCCGGGCGGCCTCGGAATTGCCATGCTCGTCCTGCTCCAGGCGCGCCATAAGGCGGCAGACCCGGACCGTGATCTCCGATTCTGGAATAGCCGACAGCACGCGGCGCGCCTCGCCCCAAAGCTCCACTTCCAGCGCCGCCAACGCCAATGAAAGCCGGCTTTCCAAATCATCCGTGTTCTGCGCGGTCAGATGCTGTAGCCGTTTCAGCCGCTCAAGCGGCGATTCACGCGGCCAATGCTCGAGATAGGCCGCCGCCACTTCCGGGTGCGGTGCGCGGCGCCAAAGCTCTTCCAGGAGCCGGATGGCGCGACGCCCCTTGCCGTCGCGTTCCAGCGCCCGCGCGCGGACCACTCCGGCCGGGACAAAATCCGCCTTGGTGGACAGAGCCTTATCCGCCATTTCCGAGGCTTCGGAAACTCGCCCGGCTGCGTCGGCTTCCAGGGCCTTGGCGGCGAAGATCGCGGCTCTATGGCCGACCGCATCGGCCTCCGATTTCACCCGACGGCGCACGGCGTCAAATAGCGTTGTCTGGGCGTCCTGCCAGCGTGCCGCCCGGGTTTGCAGGGCAAACAGCGTGTCGACGACAAAAGCCGAGTCCGGACGGATCTTGTGCGCCCGCTCGGCCAGACCGAGCAAGGCTTGGTCATCACCATCCGCGATCGCCTGGCGCATCAACCCGGTCAGTCCGACGAAGGCTGTTTCATCGTTTTCCACAAGCGCGTTGAGATAGCGCCGGGCCGCCACCGGGTCACCATTCAACGTGGCGGCCTGGGCCGACAGCAAGCGGGTAAGGTCCGGGTCCCGAAGCAGGGAATCCGCCTGCCGGGCGAGACGCCTCGCCTCCTCCCGGTCTCCGGCCGACGCCGCCGCCATGCCGAGTGCCAGGGCCCGGTAGCCATCTTCCCGTCGCCGGTACTGCCGACGGGTCATGAACTCTCCGGGCGCTCCGAGAAGCGCGCGAAGCGTCCGATACAAAAATCCAATAATCACCAGGGCGATCAGACCGGCAAGCAGCAGAACCCCGAAATAGGTCTCGATGCGATAGCCCAGCCAGTTGATCTCGACTTTTCCGGAATTGTCGCTGAGCCATACCGCCAGCGCGACGAGGATCGCGACTTGGACGAAATAGAAGATCGCGCGCCACATTACCGGTTACCCCGCCGCCGCAAGGGCTTTGACCGCCGCGGATTGCAGTTCGGATACCGACTGATTCACCGTCAACCGCGCCTGCGCCTGAGACAGCCAATCGGCGATCGCCTCACCAGGAGCACCCTCAAGGGTTTTCATGGCCGCAACGGCAGTTCCAAGGTCACCAGCCGCCAGCGCGGCGTCGGCCGCGGCAAGCGCACCGTCGACCGTTGCCGAACCCGGATCATCCACTTTTCGGATCGTAACCAGGGAGGCGACCCGGGTCAGGGTCTGACCGACAATGCCCTTGGCCGAACCCACATCGCGGCTGCGGACAACCGCCTCCGATGCCCGTGTGAAGGCCGCGCGCAATGCGACAACCGTCGGCGCGCCGGCTTTTGCAATCGGCTCCAAGCGGTCCAAGGGTGTCGTCAGATCATCCTTGTCGCCCGTCGCCGCCCGCACCGCCTGCAATTGCGCCGAAAACGGTCCAGATCCCGATGTCGCCGCCGCCAACTGGCCGACACTCAGCAACAGCAACGACGCCCGGTCACGTCCCGGGGTTTTCTTTGCCATCGTGGCGCCGACTTGCTTGACCGTGTCATTCAGCCCGTTCAAGCGCTCGGCGAGCGAGAGCGTATCCTTGCGCAAAGCCTCGACCTCAGACGCGCCTGCCGACCGCCGCCCTTCCATGGCTGCGACACGTTCAGCCAACGCAACAACGGTCCCGATCAGCGCACTGTTATCGGCCGCATGCGCCGATGGCTTTTCGGATCCGGCGGCCGGTTTACTTGCCTCAAGCGCCGCCAGACGCGCCGCAAGGGCTTCGAGCTGACCGGGCAAGTCCGAGGGGATCTGCGCTGTCGCGGCTGGACCCGCGCCACTGTCCTTGGAGCCGGCTTGTGCATTTGCATTTTCCAGCGCACCCAACCGGTCTTCCAGGGCGGAAATCCGCGATTGCACGGATGATATCCGCTCGGACAAGGCCTCGGTTTCAGCACTTGAAACGACTTTATCCGGAACGGATGGCGGCGCCTCGGCTTTCACCGCCGCGGTCGGTTCCGGAGGAGCAGGTTTCGGGTCGGGATTGGGTTTAGTCGGGGCAGCCGGCGCACTGGCTTTCGCTTCGGTCTCGGCTTTTGGAGCTTCACGACCATGGGTAATCGCCCAGCGTGGGATCCGCAGCCGCTTTTCCAGATTTTCGAGATCAAACCCGACTTTCGCCACTACCGGCGCCGCCTTGGCCCTCCAATACGGATAGCTTCCGGCGGCGGCTACGAGCGCGACGACCACAATCGCCAGTAAGATACCGTAAAACTTAAGTTTTCGAACAAATGGTGACACTTTCGCCGGGGCGGGGTCTTCATGTTCGATCGTCGGCCCCGAACTCGCCTTCGCATCCTCGGCTGGCGATTTCTTGGCGTCCGATTTGGTCTCGTCGTTCGCCGACATGGCAGTGCTCGCTGGGTTAAGACGATCTCGACAATAACAGCATATCGCGGCGTTGTGCCATCAATTGGACAGCAAGGCCAAAAGTTCATCCTGGTTGGGCCGGCTCGCAACCGCGGTCTTCCGCCAAGCGAGCCCCCCGGCGACTTCCGCCGTCGCCTGACTGATGCAATAGGCGGTCATCTCCTTGGTCATAAGCTCCAGTTTCGCGTGCCGCAATTGATCGAGGAAAAGCCGCGCGGAACGGGGTGAAAACAACAGAACACCGTCGATATTGCCCGCCGCAAGCTCCGCGACGACCGCTTCTCCGGCACTCGGGATCGCTTGCGCGCGATAGACCACCCGGCGCTCAACCTCAAAACCGGCTTCGGAAAGCGCCGCGGCAATATCCGCGGCGATCATCATGCCCGAGAGGTAAAGAATGGGCCCGTCTCGCGGCTTGAGTTCCCGCCGAAGCAGCGCCAGCAAATCCGCCGAATCTCCAGCCGCGGAACGGATATCGGAAAAGGCGGTGCCAGTCAGGCGGCGCGCGGTCGCATCACCGACACAGAAAATCGGGGTATCGAATGACATTTCCGCTCCGATCAAGCTGTCGACGGCGTTGCCGCTGGTCAGGAGGACCGCCTGAAATGACCGGTCCGGCGGCAGATCCAAAGCAAGCCGCACGATTTCCATGACCGGAGAAATGCATGCCTCGATACCGCGCTTCCGCAAGATCCCGGCCAAAGCCTCGGATTCCGATTGCGGCCGCGTGAGCAGGAGTCGCATGGACTAACGCGCCAGATCCGGGCCCGCCAGCGCCAACAGGCGCTCGCCAACATCGCGGCCAAGCGCCTCGGCGTCCGTCGCCGTCCCTGTCCCGCTCGCCCGGTGCAGCCGGGCGCCATCCGTCGAGACAACATGACCGGTCAGCGACACCTCTCCCGCATCGCCGAGGACGGCATGCCCGGCGATCGGTGTGCGGCAGGATCCGTCAAGGGCCGCCAGCATCGCCCGTTCGGCGGTGATGCAAATGTCACTTGCCCTGTGATTGACCGCCGCGAGCCAATTCCGCAAACGAACATCGGCTTCACTATTGGCAATGCGGCACTGCGCGCCGATCGCGCCTTGAGCGACCGCGGGCGGCATCTCATCAAGCTCCAATATCCGCGTCGCGCGTCCGCCAAGCCCGAGACGGTTCAGCCCCGCCATCGCAAGCAACGTGGCGTCCACCTCCCCCGCTTCCAGCTTGGCGAGCCGCGTGTCGACATTGCCGCGATAGAGAACCGTCCGCAGATCCGGCCGCCGGTTTTTCACCAGGGCCGCGCGCCGAACCGAAGAGGTCCCCACCACCGCTCCGTGCGGCAATGCATCCGGATGTTCCGCCAAGGGGGAAAGAAAGGCGTCCCGCGGATCCTCCCGGGGCAGCACACAGGCGATCTCGGTGCCTGGCGTCAGGAAAGTCTCCACATCCTTCATTGAATGAAGCGCCAGATCGACACGACCCGCAACCAGGGCCTCCTCGATCTCCTTCATGAACAGGCCCTTGCCGCCAATATCGGCCAGCGCTCGGTCGCGAACCGCGTCGCCAGTGGTTGTGATCACCACGATCTCGATCGCGCCCGGTGTCCTCAGGTCCTCATGCGCCCGCGTCAGACGGTCACGCAGCTCCTCGGCCTGCGCCAGTGCAAGCTTGGAGCCTCGGGTACCGATGCGGATCAAAGCCGCGCCTTTGTTCTGGTCATCCATGGTTTGCCTGTGTAGACCGGGTGCGAGAGCAAGAAAAGGACGAATACCGCCATGACCGCCGGCACGGCCCCGCCCATCGTCCTCGGCATCGAGTCAAGCTGCGACGAGACCGCCGCCGCAATCGTCACCGGCGACCGTGTGATCCGCTCCAGCATCATCTTCTCGCAATTCGACGATCATCGCCCGTTTGGCGGTGTCGTTCCGGAAATAGCGGCGCGCGCGCATGTCGAGTCGCTCGACGGCGTGGTACAAAGCGCCATGGTCGAAGCCGGTCTGAATTTCTCGGATCTCGACGCGGTGGCGGCAACCGGTGGTCCGGGGCTGATCGGCGGCGTGCTGGTCGGCGCGACCCTGGCCAAGGGGATCGCCTTGGCCGCCGATATCCCTTTTATCGCCGTCAATCACCTCGAAGGTCATGCCCTGACCGCGCGGCTGACGGATGGGATAGACTTTCCCTTTCTTCTGCTCCTGGTGTCCGGAGGGCACTGCCAGTTGCTGACGGTGCTGGGGGTCGGCCAATATCGCCGGCTCGGGACAACGATCGATGACGCTGTGGGCGAGGCCTTCGACAAGACGGCGAAGATGCTGGGGCTCGGCTATCCGGGGGGGCCGGCATTGGAGAAGGCCGCGCGCGGCGGCGATCCGGGCCGCTTCGATCTGCCGCGCCCGATGATGGGCCGGGCCGGATGCGACTTCTCGTTTTCAGGCCTCAAGACGGCGGTGCGTCGCAAGATTGAGGACTTCGGTGAGATCGACGCACAATCCATCAAGGATCTTTCAGCCTCCTTCCAGGCGGCGGTGGCCGATAGCATCGTGGATCGCTGTGCCCACGCCATGGAAATCTTTCAGCGCGACCACGGCACCGGCCATCCCTTCGTCACCGCCGGTGGCGTCGCCGCCAACCAGACGCTCCGCACGGCGCTGCAAGGCCTTGCCGAGGTTCGGCAAATGCGGTTCGTCGCACCCCCGCCAGCGCTCTGCACCGACAACGCGGCGATGATCGCCTGGGCGGGCGTGGAACGGCTCAAGATCGGAGATGTCGACGGTTTGGATTTCGCGCCGCGCCCGCGTTGGCCCCTTGACCCGACCGCCGACAAGGCGATCGGCGCCGGGGTGAAGGCATGAGTATCCGACGTATAGGAATCATCGGCGGCGGGGCCTGGGGCACCGCTCTCGCGCATATCGTGGCCAAGGCGGGGACGGAGGCGGTGCTATGGGCCCGCGATACGGCGATCGCCGAGGCCATCAACCGGGATCGGGAAAATCCGAAATATCTTCGCGGAATACCGCTCGACGACAGGCTGCGCGCAACGGCGGATCTCGCCGGATGCTCGGCGGCTGATGCGATCCTGCTTGTCGTTCCGGCACAAGCGATCCGCCGGATATGCGATGAAATTGCCGGTCATGTTTCGGATCATGTGCCCCTGATCTGTTGTGCCAAGGGACTGGAGATCGATACCGGTCTCCTGATGACCGAGGTGATCGCGGAGGTTTTGCCAAGGCACCCTCGAGGCTGCCTTTCCGGACCGACCTTCGCATCGGAAGCAGCACGTGGCCTGCCGACAGCGGTGACACTCGCAACCGACGATCCAGCGCTCGGGATCAGCATTGCCAAGGCAATCGGCACGCCGAGTTTTCGTCCCTACCTGTCGGACGACGTCATCGGCGCGGAGGTCGGGGGCGCGATCAAGAACGTTCTCGCCATTGCCTGTGGGATCGCGGCGGGGATCGGCATGGGCGAAAACACCCGCGCCGCGCTTATCACCAGGGGACTTGCCGAGGCAACGCGTTTGGCGATCGCTCTTGGCGGACGGGCGGAAACACTGGCGGGATTGGCGGGTCTCGGCGATCTGGCGATGACCTGCGCCAGCCGGCAGTCGCGCAATTTCCGATTTGGCGAGGCGCTTGGCCGGGGTGAAGCGATGGATAAGGTCCTTCAGGATATGGGCGGGGTCGTCGAGGGCCGCTTCACGGCAGAGGCCATCGTGACGCGCGCCACTCCCCTGGGCGCGGATCTTCCGATCTGTCAGGCGGTGGATGCGGTGCTCAACCAAGGCACCGATCTTCACGCCGCAATCGATGGCCTGATGGGCCGCCCGCTGCGCCGGGAGATGGACAGATAGAACCCCCACGGGATATTCGCCGGCTCGCGAAGTGCGCTAAGGTCACAGCACGCATCGCGGCGCGGCGGGCATGATCCGCGAACCGCATCCTGACTGTGGAGATTTCTTCGATGGCTTACTGGCTGTTCAAGTCCGAACCCGGAACCTGGTCCTGGGACGATCAGGTCAAGAAAGGCGAGGAAGGTGAGGGCTGGGACGGGGTGCGCAATTATCAGGCCTCGAACAACATGAAGGCGATGAAGATCGGCGATCTCGGGTTCTTCTATCACTCCGTCAACGAGAAGCAGATCGTTGGCATCGTGAAGGTTTGCGCCGAGTATCATCCCGATCACACCGACGCGTCGGGCCGGTTCGGGATGGTCGACGTCAAGGCGGTTCGGCCCTTCAAGCGTCCGGTGACCCTCGCCGACATCAAGGCCGAGGAGAAGTTGGCGGATTTCGGCCTGGTGCGCCAATCCAGGCTCTCGGTCGTGCCGGTCAGCGATGCGCAGTGGAAACTGATCTGCAAGATGGGTGACACGGCACCCTAAAGACCCTGCGAGTCCCGTTCCGGTTCGGCGATCCTTACGTCATAAACCGACCGGGGGTCGCCTCCGGCACCCACATGGCGAGCCACCAGCCGCGCCGCCAGGAATGTCGCGGACGCTCCAATACCCGCCGGGATCATCCAACGCGCGGCTTCCGGCAGTGTATCGAGAAAGGTGAGACCCGCCACGACCGCCGCGAAAGTAAGCCCGGATAGCATCCGCGTTACGTGAATCGACAGCCATTTGTGAGGATCCTCGCCGAGGTTCCTGAAACGACTGAGATCGCGGAGAGCCAGCATCGCGCCGGCAAGCCCGAGGACGATCATCAGCATCGGCTCGACCCGGAAATCGTCAAGACCCTTCATCCAGCTGGGAAACATCATCATTCCCCAGGCGCTGACCGCGCAGCAGGTGACCAGCAGCAGCTGCGCGAGACCCTTGTCCAAGGCACCGGCGCGGGTCGGACCGAATGTGGCCCGCGGCACCGGGCGCTTCAGATACAAGGCCCGATATCCGGAGATCATCAGATAGCCGCCGAGCAAACCGAGGAGCAGGGTGAGATAGGCGTTGGCGCCAAGCGCGTTCCAGATTGCGCATGCCGCCGCGATCAGCATCGCCCAGAAGCAGAGGCGTCCCGCCCGCCGGTGCCAATCGCTCCCCTTGCCGGAGCTTAACGCTCCCAGCGCGGCCATTGCGCCAAGGATGATAGCCGCCGGATAGGCCCACTGGATCAGCATTTCGAGCATGGGAACATCACGGCAGACTCGTCCGGTTGGATTCGATTGGACCTCGGGGTCGGGCGCGTTGCATTCTGCCAGCAAATCGCGCCAATCCAAAGGAGACGGCAATGGCGAACCTCAGCCTTTCCGATTGCATCAACGAGACCTGTCCCTGGTCGGGCAAACCCGTTCAGGCGGATTCCCTCACCTCCTATGACGGAAAGGTCGTCGGGTTTTGCAATACCGGCTGCCGCGACAAGTTCGAAACCGCGGTTCGGCACTTCGACAAGGCCATGCAAGCCGCCCGTTAGGCGCGCCCACAAGCTTTCAGCACCTGGGCCACAAGTCGCATCAACAATTGTTCATATTTTGTTCCTATCCGTCAACCACTTGCGGGCAACCCGGAGGGCGACTATTGTCCGGGCCGATCATTGAAGGAAGAGGGTGGGTCATGGCCGAAGTTGGCGGCATCGCGGGCGATCAGTTGCGTTCCTACATTGAACGCATTGAGCGCCTCGAAGAGGAAAAGGCGGCGCTGGCGGCCGACATCCGGGAAGTCTTTGCGGAAGCCAAGGGCAACGGCTTCGATGTGAAGATCATGCGCCAGATCATTCGCTTGAGGAAATTGGATCGCGAGGACCGTCAGGAGCAGGAAGAGCTTCTGCAACTGTATCAGCATGCGATCGGCATGATGTAGTGGTCAGGCGGGTGCGCTGCTCCCGCTCTCAAAAATGACGCGTGACCGAAGGTAAAGCCCATGTCATCACGCATGACGTTAAAGGAAAAGCTCCGCCCGATCAGCGGCTTTCCGGAACTGCTTCCGGAATACCGGATGGTGGAGCTCGAATGGATCGACAAACTGAGGGCGGTTTTCGAGAGCTACGGCTTCGCATCGATTGAGCCGCGGACGGTCGAGCCCGTCGAGGTGTTGCTGAAACAGGGTGACACCGACAAGGAGATCTACACGATCGGACGGCTCATGGCCGATCCGTCGGACAAGGCGGAACCCACCTACGCGCTGCACTACGACATGACCGTGCCCATGGCGCGTTATGTCGCGGCGAATCTGAACGAACTGACCTTCCCGTTCAAACGCTATCAGATTCAGAAGGCCTGGCGCGGGGAGCGCCCCCAGGACGGCCGCTTCCGAGAATTTCTGCAATGTGATGTCGATGTGGTCGATACCCGCGAGATTCCCCTACATTTCGACGCCGAAATCCCGGTGATCATGCATGAGGCGATCGAGGCGATCGGCGCTGGGCCGCTGGTTACCAAGATCAACAACCGCAAGGTGCTCGAAGGGTATTATTCGGGTCTTGGCATCAGTGACGCCGGCAACGCGATCCGCATCATCGACAAGCTCGACAAGATCGGCCCCAAGGGCGTGGGCGCGATGCTGACCGACGAACTCGGATTGAACGCGTCGACCATCGAGAAGGTTCTCGGCCTGGCGGAAATCAGGGGAGAGGATGCCTCGGTCGTGGAACGGGTCCGCGCGCTCGGCGTGACATCGGAACTGCTGGACCAAGGACTTGAGGAACTGCATTTCGTGATGCGGCAACTCGAGCGGTTTCCGAAGGGAACCTTCGTCGCGGATCTTTCCATCGCCCGCGGCCTCGCCTACTATACCGGTACCGTCTATGAGGCGAAATTCGCCGACTTTCCGGAATTTCCGACGGTTTGCGGAGGCGGCAGATACGATAATCTTGTTGGAGATCTGGCCAGCAAGCGTCTGCCCGGCATCGGTATCTCGATTGGTCTCACCCGCATCTTCGCCAAGCTGATGCGCGAGGGCCGCATTCAGGCGGGACGCAAGGCACCGACGGATATTCTGGTCGCCCATACCAGGGGCGCGCCCTACGCGCTGGTCCGAGAGACCGCGCAAACCCTGCGCTCGCGCGGCTTCAAGGTGGAACAGTATCACGAAGACCGGAAGCTGAACGCTCAGCTCAAATACGCCGGGGAGAAGGGCATTCCCTGGGTCTGGTTCCCGCCGGCGGAAGAAGGCGGCGAACATCAGGTGAAAAACTCCGCCTCCCGCGACCAGGTCCCGGCCGACCCGGCGACCTGGATGCCGGCATAGGAATAGCGTCCTGTCGCCGTGGCACTTCGTTCTCGCCCGCGCCTATAACTGGCACAGGGTAGACGAAGACCTGTACCGCTCGGCGCAAATGTACGGCGCGCATGTCGAAACGCTCCTGAGAGCCCACGGTATCGCGACGGTCATCAATCTGCGCGGCGAAAATCCGAAATCGACCTGGTATCTCCCCGAACGCGCCGCGTGCGACACCTTGGGGATCGGGTATAGGGATTGCCCGCTGCATTCCCGCCGCCTGCCAAAAAAAGAGATGCTGACTGGTCTGCTCGAGGCTTATAGGACCGCCCCGCGCCCGATGTTGATCAAGTGTTCGGGCGGCGCCGACCGCACGGCGCTGGCGGCCGCGATTTATCTATTGCTTCGGGACGGCGTGGACGGCCTCACGATGGCGCAGCGGCACATAGCGCTGCTTCCCTATCTGCATTTGCCGAAACGCTATCAGCGCTGGATCCGTCATTTTCCCCGCTATTTCAAAACGGACCATGACGGGATGCCGTTCGCCGAATGGGCCGTCGAACGCTATCAACCTGAGCGCTTTGCGCATTGGCTCGACGATCAGGGGTTGGGCGGAACCTGGCGCCGCTAGACCACGGGCCCACCGACAATACCGCGGTCGTGCAGGTCAGCGATGGCATGATCCGGAAGGCCCAGCGCGCTTGCAAGCACGGCATCGGTATCGGCGCCAAGGATGGGTGCCGGCGCCACCGGCAAAGCCTCCATATCCGAAAACCGCAACGGCAAACCGGCGGCGATATAGTCGCCGATGCCGGGCTGGCTGATCCGGTTCATCATTGGATTGGCAGTCGAGCATCGGGGATCGTCGCGCACCAATTCGGTAAAGGTCCGGTAGGGTCCCCAAAGCACCCCGGCACCGTCCAATGCCGCGCGAACCGCATCGATATCCCGTGCCGCCACCCACGGCGCGATCAGCGGCACGATATCGTCACGCGCCTTATAGCGGTCGCCTTCATCGTCCAGGTCGAGCGACTTTTCCGCCTCGATCCGCGAAACCGCCTCTTCGATATCCACCGCTTTCTTAAGGCGCTGCCATTGGGCCTTGGTGAGAGCCGTCAGCATGACCCTATGCCCGTCGGCGGTGGCGAAGTCATGGCCGAAGGCACCATAGATATGGTTGCCGTCCGCCACCCGGTTGCGATCCAGAAGTTCCGCTTCGGCAATGTGCCCCATCGCGCTCGCGACCCAAATGCCGATGTCGGACAACGCAAGATTGATCAGTTGCCCGCCACCCTGGCGTGATCTTTTCCGTTCCGCCGCGAGAATCCCGGTGGCCGCCATGCTCCCGGTTACGAGGTCCCAGGCGGGGAGCAAGTGATTGACCGGCCGGTCATTGCCGCGTGGTCCGGTGGCAAAGGGAAATCCGAGCGCGCAATTGATCGTGTAGTCGACCGCGGGGGATCCATCATGACTGCCCAGGACATTGAGCATGATCAGGTCGTCGCGCCGCGCCTTCAACGCCTCATAGCCGAACGGCCCACCAGGCGGATGATTGGTGAGAAAGAGACCCCGGTCCGGTCCCGGCTCGCAGATCAGCGCGCGTATCAGCTCGCGCCCCTCCTCCGCGCGGGTGTTCACCGCAATGGATTTCTTGCCTTTGTTGAGACCCGCCCAATAGAGGCTGCGGCCCTGGTCATCAAGTGGCCAGCGCCGATGGTCCATGCCGCCGCCGACCGGATCGAACCGGATAACCTCGGCGCCAAGCTGGGCCAGCGTCATTCCGCCCAATGGCGCGGCGACGAAAGCGGATCCTTCGATGACCCGGAGACCTGAAAGCAAATCGTACATGAGCCTTTTCAAACTCCCCTGTCAGATTCCGGAACCATCACGCGTCCTGGATTGATCATACGCGCGCATGAAGCGTGGCGCGATGCGCCGTAGCCGCGCATCGTCGACCCTGCCACTGCGGGTCATGTAGTCATAGGCAAGATCCAGCGGAGCCAGCCTCATGTTTTTCGCGATGTTCTCGTACCATGAATAACTTCCCGCCGCCGCGCCGAGCAGTTTTTCGACCACCGGACGTCTTGCCGCCTCGAAAGCCGTGAGCGCCGCCTCCACATCATTCGGAAATTCCTGAACCGCCCGCCAGAGCGCGATCGCATCCTCCAGCGCGAGCCTGGTCCCGGACCCGATGGAAAAATGCACGCTGCGCAGGGCGTCGCCGATAAGCACCCGGTTCCCGGCGCTCCAGTTTTCGACCCGGGTGACCGGAAACTGCCGCCAAGTCGAATTGTTCGAGATGAGTTGGTGCCCTCCGAGATCGGCGGCGAAAAGCCGTTCGCAATAGGCCCGGCTTTCCGCGTCGTTCATCGTCGATAGACTTGCCGCAGCGTGAGTCTCGCGATCACATTCGACGATGAACGTGCTCATGCCGGCACTGTAGCGATAGTGATGCGCGACGAAGTGCCCGTCATGGTTCTGCCTGAAGGTCAGCGTGAGAGTGTCGAAAACCTTGCTCGTGCCGTACCAGATGAACCAGTTGGTCAGGGTATCGGAATGCCGCCGAAAATCCTCGCGTTTCATTGATTGAACAAGCGAGTTGATCCCATCGGCGCCGACGACCAGGTCGAAGCCTGCAAGATCCGTCGCACTGGCCTCGACGCCGTAACGCGGGAAGACTCCCGCCTCCTCGCAAAACTCGGTGAGTAAACGCAGAAGCTCCAGCCGGGCGATCCCGGAGAATCCGTTACCGTCGATCAGGATACGCTCATCACCGTGGACCATGGTGAGGTCCTGCCAGGTTTCCAAGCAGGCGGTGATGCGCGCATAGGATTTTCTGTCGGCATCACTCAGATACCCGAGAGCCGCTTCGGCAAAAACGACGCCGAACCCGTATGTGGCGCCGCGCGGGTTTCGTTCCAGAATCGTTATTTCATGACTCGGGTTCGAGCGTTTCAACAGTCCGGCGAAATACAGACCGGCCGGCCCACCTCCAACCACCAGAACCCGCATATCGCGCCGTTCCCCATCGTGCTGGTCGTTCAGTCGAAGCGCCCTTCGAGCGCGACATAGCCGCCGAGGGCGATAAGAATTCCGCCTGACATCCTGTTCTGCAGGCGCTGAAACCCGACATTGTCACGCAACCACCCGGCCGCCTTGCCGGCCCCTACCGCGACAACGAGATCACAAGGGATCGCCGTCATCGTCACAATGAAGCCAAGCACTAGGAACTGTGGAGCGACGGGCAGGGACGGGTCAACGAATTGCGGCAGAAACGCAACGAAAAACAGAGCGGTTTTCGGATTCAGGATCTCAACCAGCATGCTTTCACGCAGGATACGCGCGCCGGAACGTTTCTGTGCAACGGGGGAGATCTCCATCTCAACCTTTGCCCGAAACATTCTGATACCGAGGTAGATCAGATACCCGGCGCCGAGGAACTTGAAGAGGAAATACAGCGTCGGCGCGGCCTCAAATAGCAACGACAAGCCCAGCGCCGCCGCAAAAACATGAACCAAGCTTCCGATCGCCAGTCCCGCGGCCGCCAGAATCCCGGCGGCCACACCCTGGCCAACCGATCGGGAGAGAACATAGAAATTCGACGGGCCGGGCGAGAAATTCATCACCAGGGCCGCCACGGTGAAAACCGCTAGCGTCTCCAGCGTCGGCATGGCCGGCGAACCTCAAGCCGCCTGACGGAATCCCATGATCCGCGCCGCCTATGCCGCCGCGCGTATCCCCGCGGCCCGGACGGAGTCACCGACATGGGTTTCGAACTGCTTGAAATTCTCCGCGAAACGACCGCAAAGCTCGGCGGCCGTCGTGTCATACCCGGATTTGTCGGCCCAGGTCGTGCGCGGACGCAGAATATCGGCGGGTACGTCGGGGCAATTTTCCGGGACGCTCAAGCCGAATTTCTCGTCCAAGCGCACCGGCGCGGCGGTCAGCCGGCCGTCGAGCGCGGCGCTGACCATCGCTCGCGTATAGGCGATCTTCATACGCGCTCCCCCATCGCCGGCACGGCCACCGGACCAGCCGGTATTGACCAGCCAGCACGTGGCCTGATGCTTTGCGATCCGTTCCCGCAGCATCTCTCCATAGACAGCGGGGTGACGCGGCATGAAGGGCGCGCCGAAGCAGGTCGAGAAGGTTGCTTCCGGCTCGCTGCCGAGGCCTTTTTCCGTTCCCGCGACTTTGGCGGTGTAACCGGAAAGAAAATGATACATCGCCTGTTCCGGAGAAAGTCTGGCGATCGGCGGCAGCACGCCGAAGGCGTCCGCCGTCAGCATCACGATATTCTTGGGATGGGCCGCCAAGCCCGTGGTGCTGGCATTGTCGATGAAGTCCAGCGGATAGCAGGCACGCGTATTCTCCGTGAGACTGCCGTCGAACAGGTCGAGCGCCCTTGTGACGGGATCAAAAACCACATTCTCCAGAACCGTTCCGAAACGGTGCGTGGTCGCATAGATCTCGGGCTCCGCCTCAGCGGAAAGATTGATAACCTTTGCGTAACAACCGCCTTCGAAATTGAACACTCCGTTGGACGACCAGCCGTGCTCGTCGTCAC
>JAYOEU010000069.1:0-20305 GCA_038116915.1 Alphaproteobacteria bacterium | reverse complement strand
CCCGGGCATAGGCGGGCCGCGACCGCCGTGCCGGACCCGCCGCTGCTGCCGCCGGGCGTGTGGCCGGGAGCCGCCGGGTTGTCGGCGCGGCCATGATGCGGATTGTCGGTCGTTGCGCCCAACGCGCCCTCGTGCATGTTGGTCTTGCCGATCAGGATCAGTCCGCGTTCCCGCAGCAGAGTGACGACGCCGGCGTCGCGGTCCGGCATCGAGGAGGCTCCGAGCCCGTTGGTCGTGGGCTGGCCGACAACGTCGATATTGTCCTTGAGCGCGATCGGCACCCCGTCGAGCGGTGACATCGGCCCGCCGTCGCGGCGGCGGGCGTCGCTGCGTTCGGCTTCGGCGAGGGAGGCTGCCTCGGCGACATGGATGAACGCCTTCAGTTCCGGGTTGCGGGCCTCGATGCGCGTGAGGCATGCCTCGACCAGCGCCCGCGAGGTCAAGGCGCCCGACGCCAGCGCCCTTGCGGCTCGGGCCAAACTCAGATCGGCGGGGTTCGTATCCATTTGATTTAAAGTCACCGTCCGGAACGCGCAGGTAAAACTCCGCCTCCCTTGTATCTCGCTGACGCGGCCCCTGTCGAATTTCCAGGATCGGCCACGTGATTGGCTTCGCTCGCTTCGCGGCACGTCAACGGTGCTAGAATACCCGGACCGAATCGCGCGACGGAGACCGTGAATGGCAAACAGGATTTCGATCGAGATCACCAACCGCAGGATTTTCGCGGATGGGATGGATTTCGGCGACACCGGTCCCTATGAGCGGCTCGATGGATGGGCGCTGTTCCAGGTCGATCCCGGCGCGCCTGCCCAGGCCGGGATCACCGATCTCGACAAGGCGCCGGTCAATGCCGACGGGATGGTCGAGTGCGCGAGCGAGATCTGCATCCTGCGGCCGGTCGATCCGGGCCGGGGCAACGGCCGGATGGTGTTCGACTATGGCAACCGCGGCAACAAGCGGTTGGTGCAATATTTCAATGACGCCCCCGCCACGAACGACCCGATCGCACCGGCGCATGCGGGGAACGGCTATCTGTTTCGTCGCGGCTACACCGTCGTCTGGGGGGCCTGGCAGGGCGACCTGTTGCCGGGAAGCGGGCGGATGACCTTGTGCTTGCCGGTTGCGGGAACCGAAGACGATCCGGTCACCGGGTTGGTGCGCTCCGAGTTCATCGCCACCGGGCTTGGGCAGACGACCTTTCCCCTGAGTGGCTGGATCGCGACCCGCAGCCACCCAACGGTCTCCCGCGATACCTCCAAGGCACGGCTTACCCGCCGCCGCTATCCGGGCGATCCACGCGAGGAGATCGCGGCGGACGCCTGGAGTTTCGCGCGCACGGAAGGCGGACTCGGCATGGATTTCCAGGGGGCCGAGACGGCGGTGGTCGCCTCGGACAGCCATATTCACATCCCCGCAGGCTTCGAGCCGGGTTGGATCTATGAGCTGATCTATACCGGCAAGGATCCGCTGGTCATGGGGCTGGGGCACCTGGTGGTCCGGGATCTCGCCAGCTTTCTGAAGTATGACAGGTCAGCGGCGAACCCGCTTGCCGCACACGGCATCGAGAAAGCCTACTGCTTCGGCCGCTCCCAGACCGGACGCTGCATCCGCGATGCGATCTGGCGGGGTTTCAACGCCGATGAAAGCGGGCGGCGGGTTTTCGACGGGGTTCTGAGCCATGTGGCGGGCGCCGGAAAGATGTGGCTGAACCACCGTTTCGCCAATGCCGTCGTGCCGGGCGGCCAGCAATACGAGGATCACGACAACATCGCCGACAGTTTCCCCTTCGCCTATTCCGAGAGCACGGATCATCTGACCGGCGAGATTGATGCGATCTGCAAGCGGCCGCGGACCGATCCGCTGATCATGCACTCCCAAACCGGGACCGAGTACTGGCAGCGGCGCGGTTCGCTTGCCCATACCGACAGCCGGGGCAATGACCTCGAACCCCCGGAGAGCGTGCGGATCTATTTCTGGTCCAGCGCCCAGCATGTGGGCGATCCGAACATGGGCGCGCCGAAGCGCGGCGTCTGCCAGAACCTGCAGAACGTCGTCCGGACCTCGATGCTATTCCGCGCGATGCTGGACAATCTCGACCGCTGGGCGACCGACGGCACCCCGCCGCCGGACAGCCGCTATCCCCGCCGGTCCGACGGCACGCTGGTTACGATGGAGGAATGGCGAAAGCAGTTCCCGGCCATCCCGGCGCATGCGCTACCCCGCGAGCCGAACCGGATGCCGCTCTTCGACTACGGACCGCGCGCGCGAGACGGTTTGCTGACGGTGATTCCGCCAGATCTCCGCGATGCCGAGGGCTATCAGGTTCTGGTTCCCGCGGTCGACGCGGACGGCAATGATATCGCCGGCATCCGCGCGCCGATGGTCGAGGCGCCGTTGGCCACCTATACCGGCTGGAACCTGCGCGCCCGCCCGTTCGGGGAAGGCGCGATGCACGAGTTCAGCGGCTCCACGGTCCCGCTGCCGGAAACCGATGCCGTGCGGCGCGCGACCGGAGATCCGCGCCGCTCGATCGAGGCCCGCTATGGTGATGCCGAGGGCTATGTCCGGGCGATCAAGGCGGCGGCCAGAAGCTTGATCGAAAACCGGCTGATGCTGGAAGAGGATCTGGAGCGGACCGTGGAGCAGGCGAAGGGCTGGAACGCCCCCCGGCATGATGTGCGGATTTAGACGCGGCGCTCCCAGGCCCTACCGAAGGGTGCTTGAAACCAGGACGGAGGATAAGTCATGCCCATCGAACGCTACATGGTTCCAGGTGAAATGGAACCGGTCAGTCATTATTGCCACGTGGTCAAGGCGGGAGACCATATCTGGCTTTCCGGCATGGTCGGTGTCGCGGCGGACGGATCGATCCCGGAGAATACCGCGGCCCAGTTCAAGATCGCGCTGGATACCATCGACCGCTGCCTGCGCCATGCCGGCGGCCGTCCCGATCAGGTGGTGAAGGTCCAGGTCTTCATGACCGACATCACCGAGCGGGCATCAATCAATCCGGCGCGGATCGCCTATTTCGGCGAACATCGTCCCGCGTCCACGCTGGTCGAGGTTTCCTCGCTGGTCGATCCCCGCATGAAGGTCGAGATCGAGGCGGTGGCCTATATCGGCGATTGACCGGAGCGCCGTCACCACCGACCCTGTCGCCAGATGCACCACTCTGGAGATGCCGAGATGCCCATCGAACGCTTCATGGTCCCGGGAATGCGGGAGCCGGTCAGCCACTTCTGTCACGTCGTGAAGGCGGGGGACACGATCTATCTGTCCGGCATGACCGGTGTCGCGGACGACAAGTCGATTCCGGAGAGCACGGTCGAGCAGTTCCGTCTGGCGATGGCGTCGCTGGACAAGGCGCTTCGCCATGCGGGCGGGCGCCCGGATCAGGTGGTCAAGGTCCTGGTGTTCATGACCGACATCAACGAGCGCCCGCTGATCAATCCCCTGCGCGCCGAATATTTCGGCGAACACAAGCCGGCATCCTCGCTGGTCGAGGTCACCGGTCTGGTGGACCCGCGGATGAAGGTGGAAATCGAGGCGGTTGCCTATGTCGGGGATTGACCGGAGCGGCCCAGGTCAACGGCCCAGCCAATAGGGCCGCGGGCCATAGGTCTCGACCAGGAAATCGACAAAGGCCCGCACCTTGGGAGACAGATGCCGGCTGGACGGATAGACCGCATAGATCGGCACGTCCTCGCGCACATAGTCCACCAAGACCGGGAGCAGGCGTCCGTTCTGCACATACTCGCCGGTCATGAAGGCGTTCATCATTGCAAGGCCGCCGCCGGCGAGCACGGTGGACAGGATCGAGTCCCCGTTGTTCATGGAGATCGTTCCCTTGGTGCGGATCATCCGCTCCTCGCCGTCCACGACGAAATGCCAGTCGTTGATGGGGTTGCCCGGCGGCCAGGTGATCAGGGCATGCTCCAGCAGATCCTCGGGCCGTTCCGGAATGCCCCAGGTCTTCAGGTAGTCCGGCGTCGCGACGATGGAGCGGTGGTTCGGCGCCAGACGCCGCGCGATCAGGCTCGAATCCTTGAGCTGGGCAATGCGGATCGCGAGATCGATCCCGTCATCCACCAGATCGACGATCCGGTCATTGACCTGAACCTGAACCTCGACCTCCGGATAGCGGTCCACGAAGTTGGGCAGGTGCGGGGTGACATGACGATGCGCGAAGGTTGAGGGCGCGGTGATGCGCAACAGGCCCCGAGGCTCCGTATGGGTGCGCGAGACCGCGATCTCCGCCTCGTCGACATCGGCGATAATCCGCTTGCAGCGGTCATAGTAGGCGGTCCCGACCTCGGTCACGCTGACCCGTCTGGTCGTCCGGTTGAGCAGGCGCACGCCCAGTCGGTCCTCCAGGGCGGAGAGCTGCTTGCTGACCACCGACGGGGAAATGTTAAGACTTCGGGCCGCGCCGGCGAGACTGTCATTCTCCACCACCGAGCAATAGACCTTCATCGCGGTAAGCGTATCCATGGCGGGCCCCGGGCGGTTCTTTGCCTGCGGATAGATTAGTTCGGTATGGGAATGAATGATATTCAAATTTCAACGATTATAGGGGACGGAGTGGTTGCTAAACTCGCAGGGTAAAGATAGGCGCGCTGCGTTCGACGCAGGCGCGCCGCCGGTGCAATTCGATGCCCCGCCGGGCGATCACGCAAGAAAACGAAAGGCATGCCCCTCTAACGCCTTGGCCGCTGGATGACCCACCCAGCGGATACGCGGTCGACGCCTCCCCACTCGTACCGCGCGAGCGCGAAAACCCGGCATTCTTGACGCCGCGGTTGTTGCCCCGACAGGGACGACGCCGCGGCGATTTTTTTGGCGCATGACAATATGGCGACACGTCCGCGAGCCGGGATTTCTTGCGCGATAGATCTTTTTTCTTGTCCGGTTGGTGAACTCTGAAACTATGGGTGAACCATCACGAGGAACGTCAAATGACCAGCAACAGGGCGAAGCGCCCGGAGACACTACTTGCCCAGGCGCTGGGTTGGATTGACGAGGCGACCGGCGCGTTGGTGCCGCCGATCCACGGGGCGACGACCTATCAGCGCGATCCGGATAACGAATACCGCAAGGGTTACAGCTACTCGCGCAGCGACAACCCCACTTATGCCCAGGCCGAGGCCTTGCTGGCGAGTCTGGAAGGCGGCGCCGCGGCCATGGTTCTGGCGTCCGGGATGTCGGCGGCCACGGTCCCCTTCATGACCCTGAAGAGCGGCGATCACGTCGTCGCCCAATCGGTGATGTATTGGGGGGTTAAAGCCTGGTTAGCCAGGTTCGCCGAGCAATGGGGGCTGAAGGTAGACCTTATCGGCCCAAACGATCTCGACCGGTTGCGGGCGGTCGTGAGGCCTGGAGAGACCAAGCTGGTCTGGATCGAAACCCCGGCGAACCCCACCTTCGATTGCGTGGACATCGCGGCCGTGGCGGCGATCGCGCACGGGGCGGACGCCAAGCTCTGCGTTGACTCGACGGTGGCGACGCCGATCCTGACCCGCCCGATCGAGCATGGCGCCGATCTGGTGATGCATTCCGCCACCAAGTATCTGAACGGCCACAGCGACGTTCTAGCCGGTGCCCTGATCGCGGCCCGCGATGACGATTGGTGGGCGGAAATGAAGGCCATCCGGGCCTATCACGGCAAGGTCTTGGGCCCGATGGAGGCGTGGCTGCTGTTGCGCGGGATGCGGACCCTGCATCTGCGGGTGCGTCAGGCTTGCGAGAACGCGATGGCCATCGCCGAGCGTTTCGAGCGCCATCCGAGGATCTCCGAGGTGCTGTATCCGGGCTTGCCGAGCGCGCCGACGCACGATGTCGCCGCGCGCCAGATGAGCGGCGGCTTCGGCGGCATGCTGTCGATGCGGTTCGCCGGCGGCGAGGCGGCGGCGATCGCGGCGGCCGCGAAGATGGAAGTCTTCAAGCGGGCCACCTCACTCGGCGGGGTCGAAAGCCTGGTGGAACACCGCGCGTCGATCGAAGGCAAGGGCACGCCGGTTCCGCGCGACCTGCTGCGCTTTTCCGTAGGGGTCGAGCATGCCGACGATCTGATCGCGGATCTGGAGCAGGCGATCGGCTGAAATCCATTGAAGGTCTCATCACGCCGGTTTGGCGCGGTTCTTTCCGTCGCCCTGGCGACCGTCATTTTTTATTGCCGCGGGTTTCCAAATTTTGTCGCGACGCTGGGATTGGTTCCTCAAGACGTCTTGGAGATCACCTCTTCGGCAAAGCCGCGCATCGCGGCGAGGCTGGCATCGATGGTCTCGCCGCGGAAATCGAAGATCAGCTCCTCAATGCCGAGTTCGGCCATCTCGGCGATATCGTCCAGCGCCGCCGATATGCCGCCGGTGAACAGCCGGCGGGCTTCGCCTTTCGGCGGGACGCCGCCATCATAGATCGGCGCCTTATAAGAGATCGTCAGGGCGTCGAAATCCCGGCCCTCGGCCTCGGTCAATTCCCGCAACTGGGCGAGCTTCTGGCGCATCTCGGAGGGCGGAAGCGGCGAGGCGGCGGTCGCGCCGACCGGATGCCAGCCATCGGCGAGCCGGGCGACCCGGCGCAGCGCGGCGTCGGAATGGCCGCCGATCCATATCGGCGGATGCGGCTTCTGCACCGGCGCGGGCTGGCAATAGAGCTCCTCGAAGCTATAGAACTCGCCGTCGTACCGCACGGCCTGGCCGGTCCAGAGGGTTTTCCAGATCCGGATATATTCATCGGTCACCCGGCCGCGCTTTTTGAAATCGGGCGCGTGGAGCGCCGCGAACTCCTCGGCCATCCAGCCGACGCCGACGCCGACGGTGATGCGTCCCTCGGACAGAATGTCGGACGTCGCGATCGCCTTGGCGACCAGAACCGGATTGCGGTGCGGGACGATCATGACGCTGGAAATGATCCGCAGGCTTTCGCTCGCGCCGGCGACGAAAGCCATCAGCGAGAGCTGTTCCATCGCGTCACCCTTGGAGAGAAAGCCGCCGTCGAGCGTGTAGGGATAGGTCGACTCGATCGCCGTCGGCACGACGATGTGATCCGCCACGGCGACGGAGGAAAAGCCCGCTTCCTCGGCGGTCCGGATATAGGCCTTGATGTCCCGCCGGTTGGCGAGCGGCCCGCGGGTGGGCAGGTAGAAACCGAAACGCATGACGGACACTCCGGGAGCTTCGTAGGGAACGGGACCGATATTGTCACACCGAGGGACCTCTGGCCGCAATGGCCGGGTGCCGGCGGTCACTTGATCCAGATCAAGGGTGAGGGGAAACGGACGGGCCATCATGACCTCCATGATGGAGGCTGCCATGACTGGAAAACCCTCTCTTACGACGCGTATTGCGGTCGGCAAGTTCATCGGCCTGATCGTTGGCTTGATCGGCTTCTTCACGCTTCCGGCATTGTATCCGGATGCCGCGTGGCATCTGCGTTGGGGAATTTTGCTGTGGTACGTCACGCTTGGCGCGGTGGTCGGGATGGCCGGGGTCTATACAAGGCATCCGGTGCTGATGCTGCCGATGCCATGGTGGGCGCGCGCGCCGATCATCGGAGCCTGGATGAATTTCGTTCTCACCTTCTTCGCCTACCGCGAAATGATGAACGTATTGGACGCCGTGTTCGGTCCGGGCGGAACCATCGCCTCGCCCTATTGGTTCGTGCTGGAGGGGGCGGCCGTCGCCCTGGTGATGGGCTTCTTCGCGACCCGTCTCGGCGGCGAAGGCCCTCGGACGGTTGATCCCTAGGCTTTATCGCCCGGCTTTGACAGGATCGAGGGCTCGGACGGACGCGACTAGCAATGCCGGCTTGCCCTCGCACGGGTTCGGCGGCACCCTGTGGCCGGCGGTTGAAGCATTGTCGGAGGGCGCGCGATGGCCAGCTATATCGGTATTTCCAAAGTTGAGGGCGTTGCCTCGCGTCAGGCGCATGCGGACATGCCCGCCGGCACCTATGAACGCGAGATGAGCAAGGAAGGGTTCTTCGGCCCCTCGGCGCAGTTGCATCACCGCCGCCCGCCCACCGGCTGGAGCGACTGGGAAGGTCCGTTGCGCCCGCGCGCGTTCGATCTGAACAAGGTCGACGGCGATACATTGTCGCCCTGGGACGCGGCTATGGTTCTGCACAATGCCCATTGCAAGATGCGCATGTGGCGGACCAGCGGCGCCATGGATCATCTGGTGCGCAACGGCGACGGCGACGAACTGCTGTTCATCCACAACGGAACGGGTCAGCTGTTTTGTGATTTCGGGCGCCTGGATGTGCGCATGGGCGACTACGTGATGCTGCCCAGGGGCACCATGTGGCGGACCGATTTCGAGGGCTCCGCCGACGTGCTGATGATCGAGGCGACGAACTCGAGCTATCGTCTGCCGGACAAGGGGCTTGTCGGGCACCATGCCTTTTTCGATCCCGCAATGCTGGTGTCGCCGGCCATGGACGAGGCGTTCCGGGCGCAGCAGACCCCGGACGGCGCCGAGGAGATCTGGAAGGTCCGGATCAAGCGCCGCGACCGGATTTCCACCGTGACCTACCCCTACAACCCCCTGGACGCGGTCGGCTGGCATGGCGATCTGATGCCGGTGCGGATCAATGTCGAGGATTTTCGCCCGCTGACCAGTCATCGCTATCATCTGCCGCCCAGTGCCCACACGACGTTTCTCGCCGGCCGCTTCGTGGTCTGCACCTTCTGTCCGCGGCCGTTCGAGCAGGATCCGGGCGCGTTGAAGGTGCCGTTCTTTCACAACAATGACGACTATGACGAGGTGCTGTTCTATCACCGGGGCGATTTCTTCAGCCGTGACAATATCGATCGCGGAATGCTGACATTCCATCCCTGCGGCTTCACCCATGGCCCGCATCCGAAGGCTCTGAAGAACATGCTCTCGGCTCCGAAACCCGAAACGGATGAATACGCGGTGATGGTGGACACCCGTGACGCTCTGGAAGTGGGCGAGCTGCCGAAAGGGGTGGAGAACAAGGAATACGTTCTGTCCTGGAGCGTTCGATCCGAGGCGGCGGAGTAAGGCTCGACATGCTCTGAAATGGCGGCGCTTTGGTGTTCCCGCATCGCCGACGAAATGTCCAAGCTCCCGCTATCGATTATGGGAGAGCGGGTGCGCGTTGCCGTGTTTGACGCGGCGGATAACACTGTGTTGGCCTGGAGATCAATCGAACGGAGAATTATGGGGATGGATCAATCAGCTACGAATATTGCTTTAAAAATTCGTTAAATTCTCACCTTGCAATCCGTTGAAAAATTTGACTCTTGAAATTTCACCCGATTCGGGTCAAGATTCCGCATCACGCTATGCCGACACAACCACCGAGCGGGGGTGGGCGATGGATCCAGCTGTTCGTATCTTGGCCAAGGCCATGTTCGACGTCGTCGACGAGAATGACGGCGACCGCAAGGAGGAACTCGGCAAAACCATGAATGGCGACTTCAATGAGTTTGATCTGAGGCCGCATTTCAACGACCTGTCGCCGAACGAAAAAGCCGCCTGTTCGGACCGGGCCGAAAATCTGGCCGTGGAGCACAATCAGACGGAACGTCCGACCGGTAAAGCCAAGGGTTCCGGCTCGGCGGTTTTCTATTCAGCAAAGAATACGGGCCGTAGCTGGTAAGAGTCGCGGCGTTGCCGGATCGCACCGAAATACTCTGGCCCGCCTGATGACCCATTCGAGCGAAACAGGAGCGGAAGACCAATGGGCCGAGCAGATCGGCTTCGCCCGTGGCGTGATGGCGGCGCATCTCTCGGCTCTCAACGCGCAGGATCCCGACGCTCTCGCCGCAACCATGCATTTCCCGCATTACCGATTGTCGGGCGGCGTCATGCGAGTGTGGGAGAACCCCGCAACCTATCTCGCCGACTTTCACAAACGGGCCGGAGGCGACTGGCATCACACGCGGTGGGATTCCGTCGACGTGTTGATGGCCTCAAGGGACAAGGTGCACCTCGACGTCCGCTTCACCCGTTTCCGCGCCGATGACAGTGTGCTCGCGAACCATCGCTCGCTCTGGGTGATCAGCGAAATTGGCGGCGTCTGGGCCGCGCAATTGCGGTCGAGCTTTGCGCCTTGAACTTGTCGACCGGTCGATTCGCCGCGTTATAGATCGATTGCCGGCAGCGAATTCACGGCCTGGATTGGCGGTAGCAATACCTGGATTTCGATACGGGCGGACGAGGGCGCGTGGCCGAATTTCAGAAAGGTCACGAGGTTCCGGAATATCAATATAAATTCCAGAATAACCCTTTATATCACCGCATATTGAAAGATGTTATATGAAAAAATTCATGTGAAATTATGTTGCTTGTTTTCAAAAAATTTTATGCAAATAATATGCTGTGACTGTCAAATGCATGAGCCAGGGAGAGTGGTCGATGTTTCGGACCGGGTATATTGTATCGTCCGTGATGATAGCCGGCATGGCATTGTTTTCGCAGGCCGTTTCAGCGACGAGCCTGGGCGATGCGACGCAAACTTTGTGTGCGGATGGGCAGAATAAACTTTGTGCAACGCTGCCAACCGATATGAACAACGCTCTACCGTCGCTCGGCTACATACCGGATACAACGGCTGGTGGGACCGGTTCCTTCAATCAGACCTATGTTGATTTTTTTGGGTGGCAGAGTTTCGTGGCGCTAAACTGGCCCGTGGACGGGAACGGTCTGCCATCCCTCGGTCGCACCATTGTCAATGACACGACATCCCCTCGCGTCTGGAGCACGTTCAAGACTCCCGAGGACGTTTTCAGCGCTCCAGCCGTCTCGGCCGCGCTTCAGGAATGCGAAACTCCGCCGCCGGGTACGTTGCGCTTGTACCGAACATCCAAAATGGAACTATCGAGCTTCAAAGAGGCTTTCACGCCATACCCACTGATCGACCGAAACGGGAACTTCGTTCTTTACGACCGACGCCTCAATGACGTCGAGGTTGATTTTCTAGCGCAAAACGGATTGAGGACGAAAGCTGGACAAGCGATGGCGAAGGCGGCTTCCGGAGGCGAGCCCTACGATTTCCCCACCGGTGTCAAAAGCCAATATGGTTCGATCGAAATCAAAACGGCTTGGCGAATACTAAGTAATCCTGAGGAAGCCAAGGACTTCTATACGACCCGAGCTCAAGTCGTTGTTCCGGCCTCATCCACGCATGATGAAAAAGGCCTTTGCATTGATGCCACGGTTGGTTTTGTTGGCATTCACATAATGCAGAAATTCTCTAACCCGACGACTTTTGCAAATTTGTGGGCATGGGCGAGTTTCGAGCATGTGAAGAACGCCCCGACCGCCAAGAACGCACCAATTTCGCCAATTAATAGCGCCTTGGCGGACAAATCGCTTTCTCCGCCCCCATCCTGTGAACCGGTTCATAACATATTGGATCCAACCACCTATTCGTTTTTCAATCAAACTTGTGCTGTAAGTGCAGGTGGAGGATGCCCGATCAATGAGCCTCCGCTCATTCCACCGGGTGGGAATGGATACAAATGGTCGTCGAAAGAGCCATATGCGGATAAATACATGACGAAAGGACTACTTGGCCGGAAATTTGGAACTCAAGTCGCGAGATGTTTCGACATCTATCCGAGTGCGAAGGCGGTTACTGCTAAATTTTCGGCGCTGTTGGGCAATTCGGTGTGGAAGAATTACATGCTGATTGGCGTTCAATGGGGCGCGGCCGGAAACACGGGTGGTGTTCCATTCAACAAGCTGATGCCGACCCCGGCTCCGATCTATTTGACGAATACCACGCTCGAGACGTATTTGCAGCTGGAGCCTATTGTGGTCGGAGAAAAGAACAACCCAAAGGCGGGATCATGCATAACCTGCCATTCCCAAGCTCAGGACACGGCGGGCAGGAACTCGAATTTCAGCTTTTTGCCGGGATTCGCCCAGTAGCGGAAGGAATACATTGAGGAACGTCGGGCGCACAGCGTTCCGGCCGAGGGGACGCAGATATTCTTCGGCGCTCGCTTTCGGCACCAGATTGACACACGCCTCGACCGTTGGGCGATCCCGCCCGGGGGCGCTTGCAAGTCCGCACGTCGCCGCGATCGGTGCGTAACGTGTTTCTTCCAGCATGGGCTCCGGCATGTGCTCTCAAGCAATGATTACCTGGTCCGTTCCAGCGACAACGATGAATTTAAACGAGACGGTGGCGTTAGATATAAACCTGTCTCATCAAGTGCCGCTCCTGGTCGGTGACCTTGTACCGTAGCGTTGTCAATGTCGGATTATTCCCTCGGCCGGTTGAGCCGGGCGACTTCCGCCATCAGATCGACCGCGGGGTCCTGGGAAGTGCGAACGGTCACGCTGGTTGCGCCGCAGGTCTCCCAAGGCGCGTAACGCTGGCGAATGCGCGCCGGCGGACCGCAGAGGGATTTCGCGTCCACCCATTCGTCTGGAACCGCCGCTGCCGCTTCATCCTTGTGCCCGGCGAGGTAGAGTTCCTGGATCCGCTCCGCCGCGTCGCCGTAGCCGCGCCGGACCATCATGTCCTTGTGGTAATTCTTATCCCGGTGCCCCATGCCGCCGATATAGAGCGCCTCGCGAGGTTTCAGGCGGTCGAGCGCGGCTTGCACGTCATCGTCGATATCAACGAAGACGCTGGCCTGGATCTCGAAGGTATCGAAGCCCTTGCCGTTGCCCGCGCGCTTGAAGCCTTCCTCGAGCCATGGCCGGTATTCCTCGAACGTGCCAGGAACCAGGCCGAGCGGCAGCCAGCCGTCGGCGATTTCCCCGCAGAGCCGGACCGTCGCCTCGTTGCCGGCGCCGAAATAGATCGGAATGTCCGGATTCATGTGCAGGATCGATTTCAGCGGCTTGCCGACGCCCATCGCCCCCTCGGCGGTGCTCGGAAGCTGAATCTGCTTGCCGTCATGGCTCAGCCCCTCCTCGCGGCGCCAGACCTTGCGCATGATTTCAGTATAGTCCTTCAGCCAGTAATAGGGCTTCCCCCAGGGCTGGCCGTACCAGCCTTCGACGATCTGAGGCCCCGAAACCCCGAGGCCGGCGATGAAACGGCCGCCGCCGGCCATGGCATCGACCGTGCCGGCGCACATCGCGGCATTTGCCGGACTGCGGGCCGAGACCTGGATGATCCCGGTGCCGAGCTTTATCCGCGAGGTCACCGCCGCCAGATAGGCGAGCGGCGTGATCGCGTCCGACCCGTAGGCCTCGGCCGTCCAGACCGAGTCATATCCCAGCTTTTCGGCGCGCTTGACGCGCTCCACCGGCAGATCCATCCGGGCGCCGGAATAACCGATCGATAGTCCGAGCTTCATGCCTGTACCTCCCGGCGGTTCGTTTCAAAACTTCCCGGCAAGTTGCTTGCCTGTTTCCAAATCCTCAGGCCAATGCCGCCAGGATCTTGCGCTGAATTTCCTTGAGGCGGTCCATGTCACCGGGCTTGTAACCCCAGTTGAAGCTCGCCCCGTCGTTGGGGGCCCGGGGGAAAATGTGCATGTGATAGTGGAACACCGACTGGCCGGCGGCGGCGCCATTGGCCTGCATGATGTTGATTCCGGCGGGCGAGAGTGCGGTCTCGACCGCCGTCGCCACTGATTTCACCGCTTTGATGCAGGCGGCCAGATCCTCCTCTGACGCGGCGAAGAGGTTTTCCGAATGGGCTTTCGGGATAACCAGACAATGGCCGTCATTGAAGGGATTGATGTCCATGAAGGCCAGAATCTTTTCGGTTTCAAGAAGCTTCAGGCTCGGGATGTCCCCGGCGACGATTTTGCAGAAGATGCAATCCGGATTGCTTTCCATGAACCTGTCCCCGCGCGTTAAGGCCCATGGATATTAGCGGGAGAACGGGCGCCGGATAAAGGCCGCGAAGCGTCAGGGGGGCGCGGGCCGTTTGGCGAGGGCTTTGCGCGCCGCGGCCATCAGGCCTCCTGATGTAATGATGGTTCCTGGCTTGATATCGACGCCCGCCGACGCCAGCGCTTCGGCGGCCCAACTGTTGCAGGTGCGTGCGAGATGAAACTTTCCCTTAGCATTGTAAAATCGGCTCGATGCGCCGTACAGCCCTTCGCCGAGCGCCATGCCTTCACTCCCGCCGCCGCGATCGAAACCTGCATTGATATGCGCGAGCAAACCGGCGAATTCCCGGGGCGAAAGGCGGAACGCTAGGACATCCGAGCGCGCGAAACGATCGGTCACGCTGCCCGAAAAGCCGTGCAGATGGATGACCGCCGCCGTCGGCAGGAGTGCCGCTTGCAGCGCCGTGAAGACGCCCGGCGCCTTGGCGGGGTAGAAATCCGCGTCCCCCCAGCCGATCTCGATGAAATCCGCATCGGGAAAAGCCGCGAGTTCCGGCATCGCGCGGCGGAGCGTTTCGTCGACCGCCAGAACAATCCCGACATGCCAGCCGATATCGACCAGATGGATCGTCCGGTGCGACGCTTGCGCCGGGCCGAGGGTGCAACAAGTGGCGAGGAGGATGCACAGGAGCCGCGTCACGCGATTCATTGATAATCCCGACGTTTGTTGGGAAAATCCTGATGTCTGCCGGCTAGCCCACCGGATTGCCGCATCGTATCTGGAGTTTTCGCGCGCGGACCATCACCATGGCGGGTCAATTCGCATGCCGGAAGGCGTCTGGCAACGGAAACTCCGAACCTCTGGAGAGTGCATATGGCGCCGACGCCGTTTTTTCCGCGCACTGCTGGTCACGAAAGGGAGCCGGCGCTGGTCTGGCCCGGCGGTTCCATCGATTGGGCGGAATTCGAGACCCGCGTTCTGCGGGTCGCCAACGGATTGACGGCCGCCGGGCTCGGGCCTGGTGACCGGATCGCGGTGATGGCCGGGAACGTGCCGCAATTCGTCGAGGTCATGGCGGGATGTCTGCGCGCCGGGGTCATGTTGGTGCCGATCAACTGGCATCTCACGGTTCCGGAAGTCGCGTATATTCTCACCGACAGTGGCGCCCGCATGGCCTTCGCGGACCGGGATAACGTGGCAAAAATGCAGCCGGCGGCCGAAGAGGCGGGGGTTGCGCCGGTGCTGATCTTTGCCGATACGTTCGAGGATTGGCGCGACGCCCAGCCGCTGGACGAACCAGCCAACACGCTGGCCGGCGGGCCGATGTTCTATACCTCCGGCACGACCGGACGGCCGAAAGGAGTGTGGCGGCCGACCCATCAGATCTCGACGGCCGAGGCCCTGGCGCGCTGGCATGCGGGGGCGGCGACATGGGGCTTCGACGGACCGGGCAACCATCTGGTCGCGACCCCGATCTATCACGCGGCCCCGTACGCCTGCATCATGTTCGCTCTGGCGCATGGGCAGACGGTTGTCGTGCAACCGAGATTCGATCCGGAAGGATTTTTGCGTGATGTCCAGAGCCATGGGATCAACACCACGCATATCGTGCCGACCCAGATGATCCGCCTGCTGCGCCTGAGCGAAGAGGTTCGAGGTGCCTACGATATCTCGTCGCTGACCCAGGTCTTCCACGGAGCGGCACCCTGTCCGGCATGGGTTAAGCGGGGCATGATCGACTGGTTCGGGCCGGTGATCATCGAATACTTCGCCTCCAGCGAGGGGGCCGGCCCGGTGATCGCCACCAGCGCGGACTGGCTGCGCAAGCCGGGCACCGTCGGACGCTGCCCGCCGGAAATCGAAATCACGGTCGTCGGCGAGAATGGGGAGGATCTGCCGCCGGGCGAGGTCGGAACGTTTTACTTCCGGCGCGACGGGGTCCCGCCGCCGACCTACCACAACGCGGCGGACAAGACGGCGGAGAGCCGGCTTCCGGACGGGCGCTTTACCGTCGGCGATGCCGGCTGGATTGACGAGGAGGGATATGTGTTCCTGTCAGATCGCAAGATCGACATGATCATATCGGGCGGCGCCAACATCTATCCCGCGGAAGTGGAGGCGGCGCTGTCGGCGCATTCCGAAGTCGCCGATTGCGCGGTTTTCGGGGTGCCGGACACCGAATGGGGCGAGCAGGTCATGGCGGTGGTCCAACTGGCGCCGGGAGCCGGCGCAACGGAGGCGGAGCTCATCAATTGGTGTCGCGAGCGCATCGCCGCCTACAAATGCCCGAAGCGCGTGACCTTCCGTCAGGACATGCCGCGAGAAGCCTCGGGAAAACTGAAAAAGCGTCTGCTTAGAGAGCCCTATTGGCGTGACCAAGCGCCACGCGGTTGACGGCTCATGCGTCGACGGCACGACGCTGATTGTGTAAATTCATTTTTAAGCCTCTGAATTTAGGGAATTTGTTTAGAGCGGGTCGGCTTTCCCTTCCCATGGCTGCCTCGTGGCGATACCATCAACGCTCGCTCGAATTGCAAACTCGCGGCCCCTTTTCCGATATTCGCCGCGTCAATCACAGGAGCTACCCATGAACCTCGCCAGCCGCCTGTCCGATCCCGCCCTGTTGCGTCAGCAAGCGTATGTCAACGGAAAATGGATCGATGCCGATAGCGGAGGAACCGTGCCGGTATCCGATCCCGCGACCGGGAAAACCATTGGCACCGTGCCCGACATGGGAGGCGCGGAGACCCGGGCCGCGATCGAGGCCGCGAGTGCCGCCTGGCCTGCCTGGCGCGCCAAGACGGCCAAGGAGCGGGGCAACATTCTGCGCCGCTGGTACGATCTGATGATGGTGCACAAGGACGATCTCGCCGCAATCATGACAGCCGAGCAGGGCAAGCCGCTTGCCGAGGCGGCAGGAGAGGTCATGTACGGCGCTTCCTTCATTGACTGGTTTTCCGAGGAAGCCAAGCGCAACTACGGCGATGTCATCCCCGAGACCAAGGCGGGCACCCGCATCGTCGTGATCCGCCAGCCGGTTGGCGTGGTCGCCGCCATCACACCCTGGAACTTCCCGAACGCGATGATCACCCGTAAGGCGGCTCCGGCATTGGCGGCCGGCTGCCCCATCGTCATCAAGCCGGCGAAACTCACTCCGTTCTCGGCATTGGCCATGGGCGAGCTCGCGGCCCGCGCGGGCATTCCCGCGGGGGTGTTCAACGTCGTCACCGGGTCCAAGTCGGGCGAAATCGGCACGGAGATGACCGAAAGCCCGATCGTTCGGAAGGTGACCTTCACAGGGTCGACCGGGATCGGAAAGATGCTGATGCAGCAATGCGCCAGCACCGTGAAAAAGGTTTCACTTGAGCTCGGCGGCAACGCGCCGCTGATCATTTTCGACGACGCGAATATCGACGCGGCGGTCGAAGGGGCCTTAGCCTGCAAGTTCCGCAATGCTGGTCAGACCTGTGTTTGCGCGAACCGGATCTTCGTGCAGGACGGCATCTACGACGAGTTCGCCAAGAAGTTCGCCGCCGCGACGGCGGCGATGCCGATCGGCAACGGTTTCGATCAGGGCATCGTTATCGGGCCGATGGTCGAGGCCTCCGCCGTCGACAAGGTCGAGGAACACGTTCAGGACGCGGTCGCGAAGGGCGCGGCGGTGGCGACCGGCGGAACCCGGCATGCGGCCGGGGAGCTGTTCTTCACTCCGACCGTGCTCACCAATGCCACCCGTGATATGGCGATCTTCAAGGAAGAGACATTCGGCCCGGTGGCGCCGCTGTTCCGGTTCAAGGACGAGGCGGATGTGATTGAAATGGCCAATGACACGGAGTTCGGTCTCGCATCCTACTTCTACGCCAATGATCTCGGGCGGGTCTGGCGGGTTGCCGAAGCTCTCGAGTACGGCATGGTCGCGGTGAACGAAGGTGTTCTCTCCACCGAAGTTGCGCCGTTCGGCGGGACCAAGGAATCCGGCCTCGGCCGCGAGGGCTCCAAATACGGCATGGACGAATATACCGAGCTGAAATACATCCTGATGGGCGGACTGGGCGCTTAGCCAACCATACGCCACCGCTGGAGGAGGCATGTCGGTCGAACTGTTCGTGGCCTTCATCAGCGCTCATGTCATGATGTCGCTGACGCCTGGGCCGGCGGTGCTTCTGGTGTCCTCGCAAGGGATGGCCCGGGGATTTCGCGCCCGTCTCGCGGCATCGCTCGGCATTCTTGCCGGCAATTCGGTCTATTTCGCATTGTCGGTGGCCGGGCTGGGGGTGATCCTCGCGACCTCGGCGATTCTGTTCACCTGCATCAAATGGGCCGGAGCCGCCTATCTTGTCTGGATGGGAATACGAACCCTCAGGAACGCGAGGCGGGTCGCCGGCGGAACGGCGCCGCGTCCGGTTCCGGTTTCGGAGCACGGGTTCGTGCAAGGCTTGGTGAAACAGCTCGCCAATCCCAAGTCGATCCTGTTTTTCGGGGCATTGCTGCCTCAGTTCATCACGCCGGGGGAAACCGGTATCTGGCACTATCTGTTCATGCTCGCTGCCATGCATGTCACAGAGTTTCCGATCCTGGCGGGATATGCATGGCTCGGCGCCAAGGGTGGGGCGCTTGCGCGCGGCCCGCGCGGATTGCTGTGGCGCTAAAGACTGGCGGGTGCGGCGCAGATCATGGTCGGCGGTTTCGTGGCGACAATCCGTCGAGCGGTCTGAACGCGTGATGGCGCGGATTGCCCAATGTCGATGTGACGGCTTTGTGTTCTGGGATATCTTGCCCTAGCCGTTTCCAAGACCATGTTGTTGCAGTCGGAAGTGCCGGTAGGGCGCCATCCATCCACGGGACTGTCGAGGAGCCGAAGAATGACGAAGTACGACTATGACCTAGTGACCATCGGCGTCGGCTCCGGCGGCGTCAGGGCATCCCGGCTGGCCGGTGCCTATGGCGCTAGGGTTGCGACAATCGAGGAATTGCGCGAGGGCGGGACCTGCGTGCTGCGCGGCTGTGTCCCCAAGAAGCTCCTGGTTTACGGGAGCCATTTCCCCGAGGAGGTCGAGGATGCGGCGGGTTATGGCTGGTCGGTCAAAGGGGTAAGTCACGACTGGGCGGCAATGATTGACGCCAAGAACCGGGAACTGGACCGGCTGCACGGCATCTATGTGAAGCTTCTGGAAAACGCCAAGGTAGAGCGATATCACGGGCGCGGGACCGTGGTTGACGCGCACACCGTCGCGGTCGGCGACAAGCGTCTGACGGCGGAACGGATCCTGATCGCGGTCGGCGGATGGCCGACAATGCCGCCTGTGCCTGGGATCGAACACGCGATCACCTCGAACGAGGCGCTCGAATTGCGGACCCGCCCGGGTCGTATCGTCGTCGTCGGCTCCGGCTATATCGCAGTGGAATTCGCTGGGATCTTCAATGGTTTCGGGTCCGAGGTCGATCTGGTTTTCCGGGCCGACAAGGTGTTGCGCGGGTTCGACGAGGATGTGCGCGACACTCTCAGCGCCGAAATGACCAAGAAGGGCATCAATATCATCGCCAATACCCTTCCTGTGCGCATTGAGAAGACTGCCTCTGGCGTGCGGGTCCATCTGAACAACTCGGAGGTGATCGAAGCGGACCAGATCATGTACGCCACCGGCCGGGCGCCGAATACCAAGGGGCTGGGACTCGAGGAAGCCGGTGTTGAACTCGCGGACAACGGGGCGGTAAAGGTCAACGAATGGAGCCAGTCGAGCGTGCCGAGCATCTATGCGGTCGGCGACGTGACCGACCGGATCAACCTTACGCCTGTCGCGATCGCCGAGGGACGCTGCTTCGCCGAGACGGTCTACAACAACAATCCGATGTCGCCGGACCACGAGGACGTGCCCAGCGCCGTGTTCAGCCAGCCGCCGATCGGTTCGGTCGGTCTGCCGGAACACGAGGCCCGTGAGAAATACGGCGAGATCGATGTTTACGTCGCGGGTTTCAGGCCGATGAAATTCACCCTGACCGAAAACACCGAACGCGGCATGCAGAAGCTTATCGTCGATCGCGCAAGCCAGCGGGTGGTAGGCGCGCACATGGTTGGCGTCGATGCGGCTGAGATCATTCAAGGGATCGGGATCGCGGTCAAATTGAAGGCGACCAAAGCCGATTTCGATGCGACGATCGGAATCCACCCGACAGCGGCGGAGGAATTCGTCACGATGCGCGAGAAACGCCCGGAGCCTCAACGGATGAAGGCGGCGCAATGATGTAACGAAAGCCGCGAAATTGGATATTTGCCGGCGGGCCGGTAATACTGATTCGCAAAATGCCGCGTGACGATGCTCGCAATCGGCCCAAACACGTGAAATTTCGTCAAAAAAATGGCCAAATCACACCATGTTACGATTTTTGCGTAAGATAGGTTGCGCGCCCCGGGAAAATCAGTAGATTTCTCCGCGCAACCAAACGTGCACTCCGCACCCTTGAGTCACAGGATTGGAAATACCAATGGCATCAATCACCGGAACGACTTCTTCCGACAATCTCACCGGCACGGGTAA
>JAYOEU010000068.1:0-20517 GCA_038116915.1 Alphaproteobacteria bacterium | reverse complement strand
ATCGCCAGGGTACGCCACCCTCATCCTCCATCACCAAGATTCAACTATAGCTCCGATTGAAGCGTCTCCGCATTTTGATGTCGTTGATGCCAATGCGCCGAAGGACACCGCGGGGGAGAAAACTGTGGCAGACCCTACACGAGAAGAATTCGATGCCAAACTGGCTACTGTGGAAGCCCGCCTTGAAGCGCGCTTAGTGGGAATCGATGGAAAATTGGACCGGATCGGTGATCAGGTGGCAAATTTTGCATCGATCTCTGGTGTGAAGATGGACGGTTTAGCCGACCAAGCGAGGGAGGCAAAAGCAGCAGCGCAAGACGCTAAATCAGCCGCCGGCGCTATCAAATGGCACATTTTTTTTTACCGCTCTGGGCGTGGTAGGTGTCCTTTTGGTAACGTGGCAGATTTGGGTTCAAGCTATTGAAATAATTGTCGGTCTCTTCGGGGGCTCGAAATGACAACGCTCAAAGACGCTATCAAAGAAGGAAAGCTCGACAATTTCATCAAGGAGCACGAAAACGACGCTCCAGGAGACCTTGAGAAGTTCGACAAAGCCCTCAAGCGTCCGGTCGATCAAAAGAAGTCAACAACTCGGAAAGCATCGTCTCGGGCCGCTTCCGACGATTGAACCTGTATTCGAACTCCTTGGCATAGCGCTCCAGGTGCTTGGGCGAAACGCTGATATGGGTGCTGGAGATGCTGGCCTTTAGGAGCCGCCAATAGGCTTCGATGCTGTTCACGGTTGCGCCACTGTCACTCACGTACTGACCGTCAGCATGGTTCACCGTGTCATGCTAGTAACCGTGCTTGTCGAGACCGCGATAGGACTTCAATTCGTCGGTGTGGATCGTTGAGCCGGGCTCGACGTTCTCGGTGATGATCGGGTGCAGGGTGGCGCGGCGAACATTCGGGACAACCTTGGTCATCACGTCGCCTTCGTGCTGCATCATACCGAACACGATGGTTTTGCCTTCCGCGCCGCGACCACGCTTTCCGGGGCGATAGCCGCCAACCATCGTTTCGTCGATTTCAACGGTGGTGCCAGTACCGCCGAGCGGGGCTTCGCCGTCGATCGCGTCCATGTGTTTGCGGATCAGCATGCCCATGCGATAGGCGGTTTTGTACGTCACGCCCAACTGGCGTTGGAGTTCCTTCGCGGAAACGCCGTGGCGGGTCTGGGTGAACAAAAAAATCGAGTAAAACCATAGCTGTAGCGAGGTTCGGGACTTCTTAAAGATGGTCCCTACGGTCGGATGCAGGTGATTGCCACACCATTGGCAAGAGAACGCACGCTCAGCGGCGATCGGATGCCACTTGGCTTCGCGCTTGCACCGATTGCAGGGGTGGCCCTGGCCGAACCGAACCTCGAACAGATGCTTTAGGCACGCATCGTCGTCGGGGAACTGCTTGAAAAACTGCTGGATGGTGGTCGGCTTGGGCATCGGATGTTCCTCCTATGCCCTCTACATGGGGATGCGAGTTACGTATGGCAAGGGGATACACGCCTTTATCTATGCGTAAAATTTTTGGACAACACGTCAGCCCAAATCATTCGATCTATCCTGAGTCTGTATTTTCCTTCCATTAAATCACTGCATTGGCGAATTATCGCGCCTTTGAATGTCAAACTGTTACGGGTAATTTTCGACTGTTTCAACTTGCGGATGTGACTGGAACTTGCGGACATAATGCTCAAGCGTAGCACCAATGCGTTGTAATTTTTTCGTTCCGCCGTCGCATAATAGTTGTGACGGGTCCCTATTTTCTCGAATCCGGTATATTTGTAGAAGTGGATAGCGGCCCGATTCGCTTCGCTCACTTCGAGGAAAGTACTGCTCACTCGTCTTGACTTCAAAAAAATGAGAGTCCGCTTCAGCAGTTCGCTTGCGATGCCGATTCTCCTAAAATCGCGCCGAACGGCGAGGGAAAGTATTTCGCTTTCGTCCGCCATGATTCTGAACAATATAAACCCCAGCAGCGTCAGTGGCGCGCCCGGGATTTGTCGGTACGCGATGAAGCCTTGTATTGCGCCCGTTCGCAACATGTCGCGAATGCCGGATTCGCTCCACGTCATTCCTGCCTCATGATCCTGCAGGGAGGCGATCTGCCGGGCGGTTCGGACGCCGTCACGCACAATAGGCCGAATTGAAACACCGGCTCGACGCCGGTTCATGATGTGGCGGTCGTGGCCGGCGGCCGCATGTAAAGCGGGGCCAAGCCGGTTGTGTATGAATTTTCGTGGCAATACCCGCGGGACAGGCGCTCGAATGCCAGGGACGCAACGGCTGCCGCATCCGTTGGGTCCGCCGCTCCGACTTCGATCCGGACACGGCCTTGCGCGTTCGGGCCTGCGAAAAACGGAACGACAATTTCGGCCGCGTCTCCGGAAATTAAAATCCGAGCGCCGTCATGCAGGACTGCGGCTACACGGCCTTCGATTTCCAGAGGCGTGAGCGCCTGGCCCGGAATGATCTCCTTGCCTTCGGGATCAAGAGCTTGAACGAATACTTCCTGGCGCTTGCTGGCGAGGGTGAGAAGCAGCATGTCGAATTCAAGAGAGGCGCCTGCGTCGCGTGCCTGTCGGGCGACCGCATCGAAGCAGGAAATTCCGATCAGCGGCCGATCCGCCGCGAGCGCAAGCCCTTTAGCCGCGGCCAGCGCAATTCTCAGACCTGTGAAGGACCCCGGACCCGTCGAAACCGCCACCGCGTCCAACGCGCGCGCGGACAGCTTCTGATCATTCAGCACCTCGGAAATCATCGGCGCTAGCGCCGCCGCGTGTCCGCGAGTCATCTTCCGGCGGGCCGCACACAAGACGCCGGTACCGTTTGTTATCGCAACCGAGCAGGCCGCGCTCGAACTGTCGATTCCGAGGATCAGCATGTCGCACCGGCGAAACAGCCAAGGGCAACGGCCCGGATCGACCAAGGCGGCGGATTATTCATGGCTATGGAACGTTTCGGCATGCAAGCTGTATACTTCAATTAAGGTAACTGTGTCCCTTATCGTGGATTTTGGCATGGCGAGACTAATGCATCCGTACTTGGCCGGTGCGCGGAAAGTTGTGACTCGATGGACCGGTGCCGGACGCATCCTCGCCGGGCTCGTTCTGTTGGGGGCGTCCTCGGTTGGGGCCATGGTCGGCGCGTGTGCCGCCGCCGCGCAAGATTCGTCCGCCGTGATCCTCATGTACTATCGATTCGGTGAGTCGGAATACTCGTCGACCAATATCCGGATTGACCAGTTTGAAGCGCATCTGGAAGAATTGAAGAACCAGCGCTACAAGGTCATGCCGGTTTCCGAGATCGTCGACAAGGTTGCCCGAGGTGAGGCCCTGCCGGATCGGACGATCGGAATCACCATCGACGATGCCTATGCCTCGGTCTACGAGCAGGCTTGGCCGCGTCTGAAGGCCGCGAATTTCCCGTTTACCCTGTTCGTGGCAACCGATGCCGTGGACCGCGCCCTGCAGGGGTTCATGACATGGGATCAGATCCGCGAACTCGCCAAGGCCGGCGTGACGATCGGTAGCCAGACCAAAACACACCCGCATCTGCCTGCCCTTGCCCCTGAAGCGGTCAAACAGGAATTGGACGCTTCGAACGCGCGTTTTGTTGCCGAGCTTAACGAGCGTCCGACCTTGTTCGCGTATCCCTTCGGTGAGTTCGATCTGAACAGCCGTGATCTGGTCATCGACCGCGGGTTCAAGGCGGCGTTCGGACAGCATTCCGGCGTGATGCATACGGTGCTCGACGATTTCGCGCTTCCGCGCTTTGCCCTCAATGAACGGTTTGGCGGCATTGACCGGTTTCGGCTGATCGCAAATGCCCTTCCTTTGCCGGTGACCGATGTCTTGCCCGTCAATCCGGTGCTTGGCGACAATCCGCCGGCCTTCGGCTTTACCGTCGCACCGGAGATATCGAACCTGGAAGGGCTTGCCTGTTTCGCGTCGAGCGAGGGCGAGGTTCGTCTTGAGCGGCTTGAACGACGTGTCGAGGTCCGCTTCCAGGAACCTTTCCCTCCGGGACGGTCGCGCATCAATTGCACCATGCCCGGACCCGAGGACCGCTGGCGCTGGTTCGGGATGCAGTTCGTGGTGCTCCGCTAGAAACGCGGGGCCAGAACCACGGGCGCGCGCCCGATCAGCTTCCCGGTTGCGTTTGGCCGCGAGGTTCGCCCTTGGCCGCGGCGATATGAGCGGTTTCGAAGTCGCCGAACCCGTTGACTCGGATGATCGAGCGGATCTTCTCGATATAGGCGCTTCCTTCCTCGGAATACTTTTCGAGATGTCCGATGAGGACATGTCCCCATGTTCCATCCGGCGAACCGTCGCGCCGCAAATCGGCCCGGGCGGTCCGGAATTCATGATAGTGCTGGCTGACATTGAGATTATGAACATAGGCCCGCACTGAATTCGCGAGCCGCTTGAAGGCGCGGACCGCGTGCGTGCGTCCTTCCTCTCGGTCGCCGGGCACCAGGCCGGCGTCTTCGTCCCAGGTCCATTGCCCGAACAATGCATTGCCGCGGAGCGCGAAGCGTGAGGTCCCCCAGCCACTCTCCGCGGCCGACTGGGCGAGAGCCAGTGAAACCGGTACGGCGTCCACCCGCCTGAACAGGGCGTCAAGTTCACGGGCGCCGAGGTCCTTGAAGCTGGCCTCGGAATCAATGACCTTGTAGTGCCGCGCCAGACGCAGCAGCCAATTCCGCTCCGAGGAATCAAGTTTATCCGGCGCCTGATCTTTTATTCGTGTCAGTTTCGCGCGTTGTTCGAGGATCACCGAATTGTGGTTCAGGATAAGCGGCAACACGATCCCGAGAAACAGGTCCTTGCGCTCCTGGACCGACTCGATGCTTTCAAGGTCCGCCGGCAAGGACGCCAGAAACAGAGCCGGCACGGGTGCCTGACCGACACGAATCGCCTCCGGATCGAACCTGGATTCCTTCAGCAGGCGCCGCAGCGCGTCGGAGCTTTTTACATGCGCGATCGCGACCCTGAGGCCTGATCCGAGAAAGTCCGACGGATCATCCGCGGAGTCCGAGTGGCTGCGGTCGGCGATGAGGCGAAACGTTCCCTTCGGCGAAACAAGAGCGCCGATCAGTGTCGCAAGAAAAACCGCCGCCAGGAATCCGAGGAGAATACGTTCGACACGTCCGAGAGATCCTGAATTCCCTGGTGTCTGCCCCATGTTTCCTCATGAACAGCCCGCCGGGGCCGACTTTTCGGCGATGGACGGGGGATGCTTTCAGAGCATTCCCGAGGCACGCACCTCGCGCACTTCGGGAATGTAATGACGCAGCATGTTTTCGATTCCCATTTTCAAGGTCGCCGTGGAACTCGGGCATCCGGCGCAGGCGCCGCGCATCTGCAGTGTCACGACTCCGTTGTCGAATCCCTCGAAAACGATGTCGCCGCCATCCTGCGCGACCGCGGGCCGCACGCGGGTGTATAGCAATTCCTTGATCTGGGAGACGACCTCGTCGTCATCCTCGTCGATCCCGTCGCCGGCGCCGTCGGGTTCGTCCGACAGGATGACCGGCCGGCCGGCGGTGAAATGCTCCATGATCACCCCGAGAATTCCGGGCTTCATCAGGTGCCAGTCCTTGTCGTCACGCTTCGCCACGGTGATGAAGTCATCCGCCAGGAACACGCCGACAACGCCGTCCACATTGAAAAGGGCCTGGGCGAGCGGGGATTTGCCGGCCTCGGCCTCGCTCCGGTAATCGACACTGCCGTTCGGAAGAACGTCACGGCCGGGGAGGAACTTCATGGTCGCCGGATTGGGGGTGTCCTCGGTCTGGATGAACATGTCTTGCTCCTTAACCTGGCCGCTGGCCCGATGGAAATTGTTGCCGCATATGTGGCAGTAAACCGGGTGATGATCAAGAGGACCGAGCCGCGGCCTCATATAGGCCGAGAACCGTCCGAGTGATATGCCCGACGGAGAACCGCTCCAGCGCATCCCGGCGTGCGGCCTCGGCAAACTGCCGGCGCAGACCGGTCTCATAGGCCAGGGTCTCGATCGCGCCGGCGAGGGCCACGGGGTTGCGAGGGGGTACAAGCAGCCCGGTGCGGCGGTCGAGAACCACATCCCGGCATCCCGGAACGTCGGTCGCGATCAAGGCCCGCCCGCAGGCCGCCGCCTCGGCGAGGCTCATGCCGAAGCCCTCGCGATAGGACGGCAGAACCGCCAGATGCGAGTCCCGCCAGACCGCGGATATGTCGTCCGTCCATGGACGGAGCTCGATGAAGGTCTCGCGGTCCCAGGACGCCAATTCGCGCGCGCCGATGGTCGCGGGATTGCCCGGGTCGGGAGCGCCGACCAACCTGACGGTTATCGGTATCCCCCGCCTGGTCAGCAGGCGGCCCGCCTCGACCAGATCGTGCAAACCCTTGTCGCGCAAAAAACGGCCGACATAGGTGACAACGGGCGGTCCGTCGGGTTCTGGCGATGGGACCAATGTCCCGGTGTCGATACCGGTTCCGGGAAGCAGGGTCACCGAGGATGGGTCGATGCGCGCCAGGGCGGCGATGTCGCCCTGGTCATCGCGGTTCATGACCGCCACACCGCGGGTCTCTCCCTTGAGAGCGGCCCCGAGCGCCGTCGAGACCAGGGGGCGCAGCAGCCGGGCCTTCAGGCCCGTCGACGTGAACACATGCCCGAATCCCGGCAGGAAGTTCACCCGGGCGCCGATACCCGTCGCCCGCGCCGCCGCTTGACCATGGATGATCGGCTTCAGGGCGATGTGATGCACGATGTCTGGGCTGAGGGACCGGTAGGCGTCGGTAAGCTGCCGCCGGGTCGCCAGATCCTGGAATGGATTGAGACCGGACCGAGCAAAATCGATCTGGTGCCGGGTGATGCCGGCATCCCGGATCGCGGCGGCGGCGTCCGGTCCGCGCTCGCCGCCCCGGCACAGCACGTGAACCTCGTAGCCCGCGTCGCGCGCCGCCACCGCCAACGCCAGGAAGTGCTGGCGGAAATACCAATCCTCGGTGATCAGGAAAGCGAGCCGAACGGCCACCGGATCACGGCCTCAGGAAACCCACGATGTCCTGGGCTTCCTTCACGATCGGCTCGGCGATGGCCCGGGCTTTCTCGGCGCCCCGCCGAAGGATCGCGTCGACCTCGTCGGGCGCCGCCATCAGGCGTTTCATCTCGTCGCCGATCGGCCCCAGGGTCGAGACGGCCAGTTCCGAGAGCGCACCCTTGAAGTCGCCGAAACCCTTGCCCGCGAACTCGCCGATCACGCTTTCGACCGTGCGGTCGGAAAGCGCCGCGTAGATGGTCACCAGATTGGCGGCCTCGGGCCGGCCCTCCAGACCCGTCACTGTGTCCGGCAGTGGATGCGGATCGGTCTTGGCGCGCCGGATCTTCTGGGCGATTTCGTCGGGCCCGTCGGTCATGTTGATGCGGGAGTAATCGGACGGGTCCGACTTGCTCATCTTCTTGGTTCCGTCGCGCAGGCTCATGATCCGGGCGGCTTCGGCCTGGATGCGCGGCTCCGGCAGCGGGAAGAAATCGACGTTGAACATCGAGTTGAACGCCTGGGCGATGTCGCGTGACAATTCGATATGCTGTTTCTGGTCCTCGCCGACCGGCACGTCGGTCGCCTTGTACGCCAGGATGTCGGCGGCCTGAAGCACCGGGTAGGTGTAGAGCCCGACGAAGGCGCCGTCTCGGTCCTTGCCCGCCTTGTCCTTGAACTGGGTCATCCGGTTCAGCCAGCCCATGCGGGCGACGCAATTGAAGATCCAGGTCAGTTCCGCGTGCTCGGGCACCTGACTTTGATTGAAGATGATGCAGTGGTCGGGGTCGACGCCGCCGGCGATAACGCCCGCCGCCACCTCGCGGGTCGCCCGCCGCAGGGCCTCTGGCTCCTGCTGCAGGGTGATGGCGTGCAGATCCACCACGCAGAAGATGCACTCATAGCCCTTCTGCATCCGCGCCCAGTTGCGGATCGCGCCGAGATAGTTTCCGAGCTGCAGGTTTCCCGAGGGCTGAATGCCCGAGAAGATCCGGTTCATTGGTGCGGTCCTCTTTGGATTGGCGATGCGCCGGACTTATCGCGGCGGCGCGGGTTCCGGTCAAGGGGTCTGCGGCGGCGGGATCTTCAGGAGCGCCCGGCGCGCCGGCGCAACGCATCGCGGATCTCCTCGAAACGCAGGGCCCCGAACAGGATCGCCGTCATCGCATAGACCGCCGCGCCGCCGATAACCAGAAGCGCGAAAGCGGCGGCGATCTGAACCGGGCCGCCGGACAGCAGGCCGCGCATCATGTCCAGCACCCAGATCAGGCCCAGCGCCATGACCACCGTTGCGGCGAAGGTCCGCGCGATCCTCGACAGGGCCCGGTTGTCGACGCTGTAGAACCCTCGTCGATTCAGCAGAAGCGCCAGGATGGCAGTGTTCACCCAGGCGGAGACCGTGGTCGCCATCGCCAGCCCGACATGGGCGAAATACCGCATCAGGATCAGGTTCAGGGTCAGATTCAGGATCACGGCGAACGCGGCGATTTTCACCGGCGTGCTGGTATCGCGGCGGGCAAAGAACCCGGGCTGAAACACTTTTATCAGGACGAAGGCGGGGAGACCGGCGGCATAGGCGACAAGCGCCAGCGCGGTTTGGCCGGACGCCTCGGCGCCGAATGCGCCGCGCTGAAACAGGACACTGATGATCGGGTCCGCCAGGACCATCAGCCCGGCGGCGGCGGGCAGGGTGAGCAGCATGGCGAGCTCGAGTGCCCGGTTCTGGCTGTCGCGCGCCTCGGCATCCTTTCCGGCTCGGATCTGCCGGGACAGGCTCGGCAGCAGGGCCGTGCCGATCGCCACCCCGACAACGCCAAGCGGCAATTGGTTCACCCGGTCCGCGTAGTAGAGAAACGACACCGATCCGGTCGGCAGGGTGGAGGCCAGGACCACATCCACAAGCAGGTTGATCTGCACCACGGCGGCGCCGAGCATCGCCGGCAGCATCAGGCGGAACAGGTTCGCTACCCCCGGCGTCCAGCGCGGCCACCGCCAGCGTGGCAGCACCTCGGACCGACGGCACGCCTCCAGAAGCCACAGGAACTGGGCGATCCCCGCCGCGGCCACACCCCAGGCGAGCACATGCCCCGGCGTGCGCATGGCGTCGGCGAAAACCGCAAGCGAGGAAATCAGGATCAGGTTGAGCAGGATCGGCGCCGAGGCCATGGCGGCAAACTTGCCGATGCTGTTGAGCACGCCGCCGAGCAGTGCGACGAGCGAGATCAGCGGCAGATAGACGAATGTCAGCCGGGTTAGTTCCACCGCGAGATCGAAGCGCTCCGGCGTATCTACGAAGCCGGGAGCCAGGATGGTCATGACCTCGGGCATGAAAAGGATCACCGCGACACAGAAGGTCAGCAGGATCGCCGCCATCATCGCAAAGGCTTCCTCGGCAAAACGCATGGCGATCGTCTTACCGTCGCTTTCCAGGAGGCCGGCGAAGATCGGAACGAAGGCGACGGTGAAGGAGCCCTCGGCGGTCAGGCGCCGAAAGAAATTCGGCAGCTTGAAGGCGACGAAGAATGCGTCGGCCACCGGGCCGGCGCCGAGCAGCGCCGCGATCAATATGTCGCGCACGAAGCCGGTCACCCGGCTGATCATCGTGAAGCCACCGACAGTGGCGACGGCGCGCAATATCGACATATCCAGCGTTTAGGTGATTCGGGAGCTCACGGGAAGCAAGCCGGTCATTTGTGGCGGCCTGTCGGCCTTATTGTGGCGTTTTCGGTCTATTCCGCCGCCACCCGTTGCGCGGCCTTGCGGGCCGGCTTCGTCTCTGGTTCCAGTTCCTCGAGCATGGCCTTGCGGATGGCGTCGAGTTTGCGGTCATTGTGGATTTTCAAGCCGAACAGGTCCTTCACATAGAAGACGTCCACGATGCTCTCGCCATAGGTCGAGATCTTGGCGGCTGAGATCTGCAGGTTCTCGCGCGCGAGCTTGCGGGTCAGCCGATGCAACAGCCCGGGTCGGTCGGTGCCGTTCACCTCGACCACGGTATGCGTCGTGCTGGCCTTGTTGTCGACCAGGACGCGTGGCGCGACGGTCATGCCTCTGGCCCGCTTAGGAAGCGTGGCCGGCCGCTTTTCGATCGCCTGTTGCAGCTTGAGCTTGCCGGTAAGGGCGCGTTCGATCGCACTCTCGAGCTTGCCTTGCAGGCTCGGACCGTCGAACGCGTTGCGCTTGCTGTCCTGAATCCAGAACGTGTCCAGCGCCATGCCGTTGCTCATCGTGGTGATCCGGGCATCGACGATATTGGCGCCGACCGCGGCCATGGCGCCGGCGATGCGCGAGAACAGGCCGGGATGGTCGGCCGTATGCACGGTGACCTCGGTGACCTCGCGGAAGGTGTCGACCCGGGTTTCGACGCTGAGCGGCTTTTCGGCCTCCGCCGCGGCGCGGACAAGGCGCGCGTGCCGGGCCAGAGTTTCCACATCGTGGGTCAGCCAATAGGAGGGATACCCGCGTGCAACATGCTCGGCGAAGGTCTTGTCGTCCCAGTCTTTCAGATGACAGCGCAGATCCTCCTGCACGGCCTGGACCCGTGAGGCGGCGGTTTGTCCGGCGTCAAGCGTCTGGCCGGAGAGAACCTCCTCGGCGCGCCAGAACAGATCCCGCAGCAGGGCCGCCTTCCAGCCGTTCCAGACATTCGGTCCGACCGCGCGGATATCGGCGACGGTCAGTACCAGCAACAGACGCAGGCGTTCCGGCGACTGGACGATGTTGGTGAAGTCGTCGATGGTCTTCGGATCATTCACGTCGCGCTTGAAGGCGGCATAGCTCATCAGCAGATGCCAGCGCACCAGCCAGGCGACCGTCTCGGTTTCTTCCTTGGTCATGCCGAAACGCGGGCAAAGCCGGCGCGCGACCTTTTCGCCGAGGATCGAGTGATCGCCACCGCGGCCCTTGGCGATGTCATGCAGCAGGACGGCGACGTAGAGCTCGCGCCGCGAGATCACCTTGTGGACGACCTCCGAGGCGACCGGCGCGATCTCCGAAAGCTCTCCCTGCTCGATGCGGAACAGGATGCCGAGCATGATGATCGTGTGCTCATCCACCGTATAGACGTGGTACATGTCGTATTGCATCTGGGCGACGACCCGGCCGAAATCCGGGACGAAGCGGCCGAAAACCTGGGCCTCGTTCATCCGCCGCAGGGTCCGCTCCGGACCCTTTTCCGAGGTCAGGATTTCCAGGAAAAGGCGGTTGGCTTCGGGATCGTTTCGCAGCTTGGCGTCGATGCGCTTCAGGTTCTGCGTCACCAGCCGCAGGATGTGCGGGTGAAACTCGAGATTGTTCGCTTGGGCGACGTGGAACATCCGGATCAGATTGACCGGGTCCTTCTTGAAGATCGTATCGTCGATCGCGTTCAGCCGGTTGCCGTCGACCTTGAAATCCCCGTACTGGCGATTCCGGTTCCAGAGATTGGACAGGCGCAGCCGCGGGCGGCGCTGATGCTCGTCTTCGATCGCCGCGCAGAAGATCCGGGTCAGGTCCCCGACATCCTTGGCGGTCAGATAATAATGCTTCATGAAGCGTTCGACCGCGGCGCTTCCGACATGGTCGGTGTAGCCGAGCCGGGCGGCGATCTCGCGTTGCAGATCGACGGTCAGACGCTCCTCGGCCCGTCCCGCCAGATAGTGCAGGTGGCACCGAACCGTCCAAAGCTGTTTCTGGGCCTTGGCGAAACGCCGGGCCTCGGCGAGGGACAGGACGTCCTTGTCGACAAGCGCGCTGACCTCGTCGACCTGATAGACGTACTTGCCGATCCAGAACAGCTTGTGCAGGTCCCGCAGGCCCCCCTTGCCTTCCTTGACGTTCGGCTCGATCACGTAGCGCGAGTCGCCGAGCTTCTTGTGGCGATCGTCGGATTCCTGAAGCTTTGCCTCGACGAATTCCAACGCCGTCCCGGCGACGATCTCCTTTTGGAAGCAGGCGACCATATCGGTCATCAGGCTTTGTTCGCCGCAAATGAACCGCGTCTCCAGCATTGCGGTGCGGATCGTCATATCCGCCTTGGCTTGGCGCATGCATTCATCGATCGAACGGGTCGAGTGTCCGACCTTCAACCGCAAGTCCCACAGCAGATAGAGGATCGCCTCGACCACCTGTTCGACCAGCGGCATCTGCTTGTAAGGCAGCAGGAACAACAGATCGATGTCGGAATACGGCGCCAATTCGCCGCGTCCATAGCCGCCGACGGCGAGCACCGCGATCTGTTCGGCCTGGGTCGGGTTCGGCGCGCGGTAGAGCTTAGTGGTGACCGCCTCGTGAATGGTGCGGATAATGCTGTCCATCAGATAGGCCTGGGCCAGCACCGCCTCGGCGCCGTCATTGCGGCGCAGAAACCGTTCCTTGATTTCCTCCCTGCCCTCGTCAAGAGCCTGGCGCAGCAGGACCAGCAGCGCCGCCCGGAAGGCGATGTGATCGTCGGTTTCCTGCCAGATCTCCTCGACCCGCTCGGCGAGTGCCGCCGGATCGGCGATGGCCCGGCGGTTCTTGAGCTTGCGGTCGTTTGGCGCCAATCCGTCTATGACGGGCGCACGGGCGCTTTCATCGGTTGTCGCGAGGGCCATCGGAGATCCTTCCGGCGAAACAGGCGGCAAGCATACCGGATGGCGAGGCCAACGAACAGAGCGGCCTAGGCGAGCCCCTTGTCGGCCAACTCCTTCAGGGCGGCGTCGGTTTTCTTCAGATCGCCGAGGCCCATGCCATTCAACACCGGGCCGGACTTGGAGAATTGAATGCCGCGATAACCAACGATCTCGATCCGATTACCCCAGGGATCATAAAAGTTGTTGTTGCGGGGTCCGATCACCTCGACCCCCTTGGCGGCGAGCGCCGCGCGCGCGGCGTCCGGATCGTCGACGACAAAGCCGAAATGCCGGTCATCGTCCGCACTTTGCCGCCGGGCCGTGGAGAAATTGATGAACTGATCGCCCATATCGATGAAGGCCTGGGTATCGGAGCGGCCGCGAAGCGAAAACTCGAAAATGTCGCCGTAGAAGGCGAGCGCCTCGTCAATATCGCCGACCTCGAGGCCGATATGGTTGATGCCGACCGCTCGAGCCTTCCTTGCCGGTGGTTGAGCCATGTCCGGTCTCCTTCCGTTGCTACGGGAGACATGGTTGCATTCGGGCTCAGGCGCAACAGTCCTCGCCTGATTGGATGGGCGGGCAGGGCACCGTTCCATAGGAGCAGAAGACGCAGCAGTCGCCGGGCTTCGGCTTCAGGACCGTCCCGCAGCCTTTGCAATCATAGAAATACTGACAGGCGTCCGTCGGCATGGTTTCGGTTTCCGGATGACCGCATTCGGGGCAGGTGAGGGTGGAGCGGAGCTCGATCATCCGTCGTGTCTCCCTTCCGGCGCTGGACGTTATCCCCGCAGCCGCTCGTTGGCCGGATCATAGAGCGGTTCGACGGCGACCCGCGCCTTGACGCGGGTTCCGAGGATGCCGACCTCGACCTCGGTGCCGGGTGCGGCGTGATCGGGGTGCATATAGGCGAGAGCGATACTCTTTTCCAAAACATGCCCGTAGCCGCCGGATGTCACAAGCCCGACGATCTGGCCGTCCTTGAAGACCGAGGCGCAGGGCGGGGCATCGGCATCGGCCGCGTCGACGATCAGCGGGACCAGACGTTCGGCGGGGCCGGTTTTCCGTTCCTCCAGCAACGCGTCGCGGCCGACGAACGGCCCCTTGTTCAAATCGACGAAACGGCCGAGGCCGGCCATCGCTGGGGTGTATTCGTGGGTCAGGTCGACCTTCCTGGCCCGATAGCATTTCTCGAGCCGGAGCGAGTCCATCGCATAGGCGCCGAAATCCGCGATGCCGTGCGCCTCGCCCTCCGCCCAGAGCCGGTCGTAGACATGGACCATGTATTCCACCGGCACATGCAGCTCCCAGCCGAGCTCGCCGACATAATTGACGCGAAGGGCAAGCATCCGGGCCATGAAGATCTCGATCTCCCGGGCGCTCAGCCAGGGAAAGGCATTGTTCGAGAGGTTGGTTTCGGTCACCGCGGAAAGGAGGTCCCGGGCATTCGGCCCGGCGAGGATCAGGGTGCCGGTGCGCGCGGTGACATCCTCAAGGCGCACGGACCCATCGTCCGGCATTTGGGCGCGCAGCCAATCCCCGTCATGCCACAGGGCCGCCGCCGCGCTGATCAGCAGGAACCGGTCACTGGCGAGGCGCGTCACCGTGAATTCCGCGACGATGCCGCCGGATCGGTTCAGCGCATAGGCCAGCGTCACCCTGCCTTGGCTGGGAAGACGGCCGCAGATCACGCCGTCCAGCCAGGCCTCGGCGCCGGTGCCGGACAGTTCGAACTTCGAGAAACCGCCGAGATCGAGAATACCCACCCGCTCGCGGACCGCGCGGCATTCGTCGCCCACGGTCCCGAACCAATGGGCACGGCGGAAGCTCGGCGCCTCGCGGGCATCCTCGGGCCTTTTCGGGAACCAGGTGGCCCTCTCCCAGCCGCCCCGGGCGCCGAACATCGCGCCCTTGGTCTTCAGCTTCTCGTACAGCGGCGTGGTCTTGGCGGGCCGCCCGGCCGGCCATTCCTGAACCGGGTAAACGATCGCGTATTCGTTCTGGTAAAGCTCGATCGCCCGGGCCGTCACATAGCTCTTGGTGGCATAGTCGGTGTAGCGGCGTGGATCCAGCGGCCACATGTCCCATTCAGGCTCGCCCTGCACGATGTATTCGGCGACCGTCTTGCCGGCGCCGCCTCCCTGGGAAATGCCGAAACTGAAGGCACAGCACTGGAAGAAGTTGGCAAGGCCGTGGGCCGGTCCGATCAGCGGCAGCCCGTCAGGGGTATAGGGGATAGGCCCGTTGATCACCTTCTGCACGCCGACCGAGCCGAGGATCGGCACCCGCGCGCAAGCGCTCTCGATATACCATTCCAGCCGGTCGAGATCGTCGGGATAGAGCTGATGGGCGAAACTCTCCGGAATGCCGTCCAGCCAGTGTGGCGTCGCCTGCCATTCGTACGGCCCGAGGATCAGGCCGCCCCTCTCCTGACGCAGGTAATAGCTGTCGTCCGGGTCGCGCAGCAGCGGGACCGGTGTCTCCCGCGCTTCCAGTTTCGGGATGGTCTCGGTCACGAGGTACTGGTGCGACATGGAGACGATCGGCAGGTACTGGCCGGCCATGGCGCCGATCTCGCCGCCACGATACCCGCCGGCATTGACCACGATCTCGCAGCCGATCGCGCCCTTGTCGGTGATGACCTTCCAGCTCTTGTCGGCCTGCTGTTCGAGGCCGGTGACCCTTGTGAAACGGTAAATCTCGGCGCCGGCGTCCCGGGCGCCCTTGGCGAAGGCCTGGGTGACCTGGCTCGGATCGATGTCGCCGTCATAGGGATCCCAGAGCCCTCCCCCCAGGTCATGCAATTCGGCGAAGGGATGGCGCTCGCGGATCTCCGCCGGCGAGAGCACCTCGAATTCGAGCCCCTGATGTCTTGCCATGCCGGTGATGTGCCGGAACTCGTCCATCCTGGCCTTGGTATGCGCCAGCCGCACCGAGCCGGTGATGTGGTAGTTGATCGGATAGCCGACATCCTCGGCCAGCCGCGCATAGAGCTTGTTGCTGTAGCGGTGGTACTTGATGACGTTCCAGCTGGTGGCAAAAGTCGGACAATTGCCGGCGGCGTGCCAGGTCGATCCGGAGGTGAGCTCGTCCATTTCGAGCAGGACCACGTCGGTCCAGCCGAGCCGGGTCAGATGATACAGCGCGCTGCAGCCGGCGATCCCGCCGCCGATAACAACCACCCGGGCGTGAGACTTCATGTCGGCGCTCCGCTTTCAGGCCCGGGGCCGCATCTGCTCCCGGGGCAGCCTGATATCCAATCGTTGGCGGATCCGGTCGTCTGTCTCAACGGCGACATGGTCCGGGAAATGCGAGGCCAAAAGCCGTTCCTTTTCCCGCCGGGCCTTCTGGACGATCGAGGTTGAGCCGCGTTCGACCCATTCCTTCGGGCTGTCGCGGTCGCCGACCACCGGATAGACATACTCGCTTTCCATCAGCTCCAGGGTCTGGGGATGGCCGAGAAAGTGTCCGGGGCCGTGAATGCAGGCGTCGCGGATCGCCTCGACCGAAAGGCTGTCCTCGGTCACCTCGATGCCGCGGATGGTGCGCAGGGTGGCGCCGATGGATTCATTGTCGATGATCACGCTTTCCATGCAGGCGCCAAGCAGGCTGGCGTGCATGCCGGCCGCCTCGTAGATCAGGTTGGCAGGAGAATTGCCGACCAGGGCATGGTTGTAGCCTTTCTCATAGCCGGCCTGGGCGTCCGGGATCTTGGAATCCGCCATTCCGGCGCAGACCCCGCCGGTCAAGTCATAGAAATGCGCCATCTGCGCGCAACCCGCCATCAGCAGCGCCTGCTCCCCGCTGCCACCGGACATGGCGCCGGTGCGCAGATCGGAAACGAAGGGCCAGGTGCCGAAGATCGCCGGCGCGCCGGGCCTGATCGCGTTGACATAGACGAGACCGGCCAGCACCTCCGCCACTTCCTGCACCAGGGCGCCGGCCAGCGCCGCCGGGCTGGTCGCGCCGGCCTGTCCCGCCGCCAGCAACAGGATCGGCATGCCGCCGCGCACCCCGACCTCCAGCACCCGGCAGGCATCCTCCGCGAACTTGAGCGGCGGCACCACGAAACAGCTGGACATGGAAACGAACGGCCGCTCGCGCCACGCCGTTTCGGAACCGGCGATGGCGTGCAGCATGTCGAAACAGGCTTCCAGATGCTCCGGCAGGACCCAGCTCGTGCCGACATGCTTGCGGGTACCCATGACCGAGGCATAGCAGGTGTTGATGTCCATCGCGTCCGGCTCGACCATGTCGCGGGGCACCACCATGCGCTGAAAGAAATGCACATGGTCCATGGCGTCCACCAGACGGGCCAGATCATAGAGATCGCGGAGCGTCGAGTCGCTGTACTCCCCGGTCACCGCATCGACCATATGAACCGCCGCGCCGGCGGTGCCGAAATAAGTCTTGGTGCCCCAGGGCTCCATGTCGAAGCGCGGGTCCTGGGCATGCAGCGGGAAGCCGCGGGCCGCTTTTGCGACGGTGTCCTCGACCAACGCGCGCGGGAACATCAGCCGGCCGTTTGCGTCGACATGTCCACCGGCCGCCGTTACGAGGTCGATGCAGCTTGGGATGGCGTCCGCGAGCCCGACCGTCTCCAGAACATCAAGCGCGGCGTGGTGCACCTTTTCAATTTCGGTTCGGGTCAGCGGCTGGTAACGCCCGCTTTCCAGGCCGCCGCGTACCGGGCGCTTTGCGTCGGGAATCGGCGCGGCGCGTAGGGCCTGACGTGCGGCGCGCCCGCCACGGCGGCGTTCCGGTGGTGATTCTACGTTCATCCTAGTGCCTCCCGGAAAAGCGACTCGACAAGTTTCCGGCGGAATATGATGAGAAAACAAGGGACAATTTGAGACCTGCTGGTAAGATTTACTAACCAATAATGGGAAAGGGAGGTGACGGACCGAATGCCACGATTGCCGTCCCTGAAGGGCCTGAGGGCCTTCGAAGCCGCCGCCCGGCATGAGAGTTTCCGTGGCGCGGCAGAGGAGCTCAACGTCACCCATTCCGCGATTAGCCATCTGGTGAAGAATTTGGAGGCCGAACTGGCGGTGCCGCTGTTTCACCGGATCGGCCGCTCGGTCCGGTTGAGCGAGGCGGGACGCCTCTATGCGCCGGTTCTGCGCGACGCGTTCGAGCGCATCTCCCACGGCACCGAGGCGATGCGGCGGCTGGCGGCGAACCAGGGGCTGGTGCTCCAGGTCTATGTCTCGGTCGCGGTACATTGGATGGCGCCGAGGCTGGGCCGGTTCCGGCGCGACAATCCCGATCTGCCGCTGGTCCTGCACACCGCGTTCCGGGACTGGGGCTTCGATCCGGGGCCGGCGGATGTGGGGCTGATCTACACAACAAACCCCGATCCGCGCTGGCACCATATGTTTCTTTATCGGGCACGGATTTACCCGCTTTGCGCGCCGGATCTGATCTCTGGCGAGCCGGGCTTGCGAGCGCCGGCGGATCTGGCCTGGCACCGGTTGTTCCAGGTTTATGAGGACACCGCCGACTGGCGCGCCTGGCTTGCGGCGGCGGGGGTGCCGGATCTGGCCTCGCGGATCGGCCCCAAGCTCGACACCCAGCTCCTCGCGCATGAGGCGGCGTTGACCGGCGAGGGGGTGATGCTCTCCATGGGGCCGTTCATGGGCCGCGATTTGGGCGGCGGGCACCTGGTCAGGCCCTTCGACATCGAGGTCGAACAGACCGGCGCCTGGTACTTGGTCTGCCGCGGGGAAATCCGGCACGATCCGCGCATCCGCCACCTCCACGACTGGCTGGTCCGCGAGATCGAAGGCGATCCCGCGTTTGGGTGAGGGGCCGGGCACGCCGGCTTTGTTTCAAACCCGTCATCGGTGATGAAAAAAGATGCAGTCGGGTCGCATGTGGCGCAGCAGCGAAGCGATTTTCCTGATCTGGTCATGGGGTCAACCAGAGCGATCCCGACATGTTTCAACGCCGAATCCCAGAACTTCTGCGGCACACCCCCGTTCCGAGCGCGCGGGGATTCGCGGTGCTGGCGGGGACCGAGGCAGTCACGCGCGGCATGCTGATCTCGGTGTTCCCGATCGTGATGTACCGGGCCTACCGGGATTCGAGCCTGGTTTCGGAAATCTACTTCGCTATCGGTGTCCTCTCGATGCTCTGGGGACTGCTGGTGCCGTGGCTGATCCGTTTCGTGCCCCGGCGCTGGCTCTATACCGCCGGCGCGCTGTCCTATGTGGTGAGCGCGACTCTGATCATATTCGGCGACGGGCAGTGGGTGGCGGTGGCCCTGACCTTGAACATGGCCGCGACGGTCACGATCTTCGTCTGCTTCAACGCCTATGTCCTGGACTATGTCGCGAGCGCCGATCTCGGACGATGCGAGACGCTCCGGCTGTTTTACAGCGCCGCCTCCTGGACCATCGGCCCGGCCGGCGGGGTCTGGCTGCTGCAGATCTGGGAGCCCGCGCCATTCGTGGTGGCGGGCGGGTCGGCGGTGCTGCTGCTGGCGATCTTCTGGTGGATGCGGCTCGGCAACGGCAAGCTGATCACCCGGGCCCGCGACCCGACGCCCAACCCGGTCGCCTATCTCGGCCGGTTCTTTGCCCAGCCGCGTCTGGTTGTGGGGTGGCTGTTCGCCGTCTTCCGGTCCTGCGGATGGTGGGTCTATGTGGTCTATGTTCCGGTCTTCGCGATCGAAAACGGGCTTGGGGAAAATATTGGCGGGATCGTTCTGTCGATCAGCAACTCGATGCTTTTCCTGACACCCTTCATGCTGAAATGGGTGGAAGGCAAAAGCGTTCGCACGGCCGTCCGCACCGGCTTCCTGTGCAGCGCCACTGCCTTCATGATCGCCGGTATCGTCGCCGGCTGGCCCTGGGCGACCGTCCTGTTTCTGATCCTGGGCTCGGCTTTTCTGGTGTTGCTCGACATCGTCGCGGGCCTGCCTTTCCTGATGTCGGTCAAGCCGTCCGAACGCACGGAAATGTCCGCCGTCTATTCCAGTTTCAGGGACGTCTCGGGCATCGTCTCACCTGGTTTCACCTGGCTGGTTCTGCTCGCCTTGCCGATATCCGGCACGTTCGCGGCCGCCGGTCTCGGCCTGCTCGGCTGCTATGTGATGGCGGGCCGCCTCCATCCGAGATTGGGCTGGCGCATGTCGAAACGGAAAGCCGGCCTTGCCGACGGCTCCACTGGCGGGCGAACACCAGCGACCTCGGGCTGAAGGTCCTAAACCTCGACCATCACCTGGATCGCCGCCGAGGCGATGACCGCGATGTCGCCGACCGCCTCGTCCGGAACGTCGAGGCCGCCCTTGACCACGGTGACCGTCACCACGCCCACCGGCAGCGACGCCTTGACCTTGGCGGCATCAACCTTGTCCGGCTGCTGCACCCCGATGGTGACATTGACCAGAAGTCTGGACTTGTCGACATCGAGCGACCGGATGAAGCTGAGCGAGCTGTGGTGCAAAGCGTCCTGAACCGCCCGCAGGGCCGCCTTGGTGTAATCGCCGCCGTGCAGATCGTTGCCGGCGCCCATCTCGAGGATCACGCGCTTCGCGGCCATCACGCGGCTCCCCCGAGCTTGAAGGCGTCGGGCAGGTCGAGATAGACCACGGCGGCGGCGTGAGCGATCAGGGTCACATCGGCCCGGGCCGGGTTGGGGATCTCGAGCCCGCCCTCGACGCAGGTCACTGTGCCGGTACCGTGCGGCAGGACCGCCAGGATCTGCGCCTTGTCGACCGCGTCCGGCTTCGGCACGGCGATGGTGACCTCGACCCGCATGGCGTCGCTGTTCTGGCCCACCACCTCGCCGATGCCGAGCGAGTTGTGCCAGAGCGCGTCCTTCAGAGCCCGGACGGCGGCCTTGGTGTGATCGCCGCCGCGAATGTCGGTGCCCATGCCGATTTCCAGCACCATGC
>JAYOEU010000067.1:0-20694 GCA_038116915.1 Alphaproteobacteria bacterium | reverse complement strand
GCCACACCTATAACAGCCGGCTCGCCCAGGAGATCGGCAAATGGGCCGAAACCCAACCCGGCGGGGCGGCGATCCACGACAAGTTCTTCGAGGCCTATTTCGTCGAACGCCGCAATGTCGGCGATATCGAGGTGATCATCGACGTGGTCAAGGCGGCTGGTCTGGACGAGGCGGAGGCCCGCGCGGTGATCGCCGAGCGCCGCTTCAAGGGCGCGGTCGACGAGGATTGGGCCCGCTCTCGCGCCATCGGCGTCACCGGCGTCCCCACCTTCGTCTCCGCCGGCCAGGGCGTCGTCGGCGCCCAGCCGTACGAGGTTCTGGAACAGCTCATGGCTGCGGTCGGGGCGGAAAAGCGGGCGGGGTGAGGATTAAAAAAAATTACTCCGTCGTCCCGCACTCGATGCGGGACGACATGGATCGAGTTGGTATCAATCCCCATCTGCGTGGAGACTAAAGCGGTGGTGATGGTACGCCCCTCCTCACGCCGCGCGGGCGGCGTCGAGGCAGGCGGTGGCGGCCATGTCGATGATGGCGTCCGCATCGATACGGTAGGTGCGGTAGAGATCCGGCAGATCGCCGGACTGCCCGAAGGTGGCGACGCCGAGCGGGTAGACGCGGCGGCCGCTGGCGGAGCCGATCCAACTGAGGCTTGCCGGGTGGCCGTCCTGGACCGTCACCAGACCGGCATGGGGCGCAAGACGCGAGAGCACCGCGTCCAGATGGCACCGTGCATGGCCGGTGCCGTTGGCCGGCTTGCCGACAGAATGCTGCCAGTCGTGATAGAGCCGGTCCCATGAGGTGATCGCCAGGACGCCGAGGCCGGGGATCTCCTCCGACAGCGCGGCATGCGCCTCCAGCACCTCCGGCGCGATCGGCCCGCAATAGACCAGCGCACATTCGGCGCCGTCACCGGGCTCCACCATCCAATAGGCGCCGGCGAGGATATCGGCCTCAAGCTCGGGCGTCATCTCGCGCTTCGGCTGGTCCAGGGTCCGGGTCGAAAGCCGGAGGTAGACCGAGCCGCCGTCATCTTCCTGCATATGCTCGAAGCCCCAGCGCATGATTGCCGCCATCTCGTCCACATAAGCCGGCTCAAACGAAGTGAGGCCCGGCTGGCCGATGCCGATCAGCGGGGTGTTGATCGACTGATGCGCGCCGCCCTCGGGCGCCAGGGTGATGCCCGCCGGGGTCGCCACCAGCATGAAGCGGGAGTCCTGATAGCAGGCATAGTTGAGCGCATCGAGGCCGCGGGCGATGAACGGATCATAGAGCGTGCCGACCGGTAGCAGTCGGGTGCCGAAGACCGGTCCCGACAGGCCCAACGCCGCCAGCATGGTGAACAGGTTGCTCTCGGCAATGCCAAGCTCGAAATGCTGGCCGCCGCCGTGTCGCAGCCATTTCTGGGCCGAGGCCACCTTCTCGTCGCGGAACACGTCATTGCGGACATCCAGGCTGAACACGCCCCGTTGGTTCACCCAGGGGCCGAGATTGGTTGAGACCGAGACGTCCGGCGAGGTGGTGACGATGCGGCTGGCCAGCGCCGAATTCCCCCGCGCCAGCTCGTGCAACACGTTGCCGAAGGCGGCCTGGGTCGCGGCCTTGGCCCGGTAGGTCGGCTGAAGCGTGTCCGGCACCGGCACCTTGGCGGCATCGAAGATCCGCGAGCCGGGCTTGTTGAAGGGCGCGGCGACCACGAATTTGCGGGCGCGTTCGGCATCAATGCCGATATTGCCGAATTTCGACCATTCCTCGCCGTCCGGCACCCGCATGTCAGCCCGGAAGCGGTTCATCTGCTCCTGATTCATCAGCCCCGCGTGGTTGTCGCGGTGACCGGCGAGCGGGGTGCCGTGACCCTTGATGGTATAGGCGATGAAGCACTGCGGGGTGTCGTCCTGAACCCCGTGGAAAGCCTCCAGCACCGCTTCCATGTCCTGACCGGCAAGGTTGGTCATCAGCGCGTGCAGCGCGATGTCGTCATGATCCTCGAGAATGTCCTTCATGCCGCGCACGCCGCGCAGATCGGTTAGCAGATGCTCGCGCCAGGCGCCGGGCTCTCCCGACTGGCCCTTGAAGGTGAGCGCGGAATAGAGATCGTTCGGGCATTCGTCGATCCAGTTCCTGAGCACGTCGCCGCCGGTTTGCGCGAAGACCCGCTCCAGCTTCTTGCCGTATTTCAACAGGGTGACGTTCCAACCGACATTGGCGAAGAACTCCTGGATCTTCCGGAACAGGCCGTCGGAGACCACGCCGTCGAGGCTTTGGCGGTTATAGTCGATGATCCACCAGAGATTGCGGACATCGTATTTCCAGCCCTCGAGCATCGCCTCGTAGACATTGCCCTCATCCAGCTCGGCGTCGCCCATGACGGCGATCATCCGGCCGGGCTTGCGGTCGGTATTGTCCGCGTCCTGCACCAGATTGTGGAGGCGCGTGTAATCCTGGACCATCGAAGCGAACAGCGTCATCGCCACGCCGAGGCCGACCGAACCGGTGGAGAAATCAACCTCGTCCGCGTCCTTCATCCGGCTCGGATAGGACTGCACCCCGCCGAGGGAACGGAACCGCTCCAATGCCTCCAGCGACTGGCGGTCCATCATATATTGAATGGCATGGAAGATCGGGCTCGCATGCGGCTTCACCGCGACCCGGTCCTCGGGCCGAAGCGTGTGAAAATAGAGCGCGGTCATCACGGTGGAAACCGAGGCGCAGGAGGCCTGATGCCCGCCGACCTTGAGGCCATCCCGGCTCTCGCGGATATGATTGGCGTTATGGATCATCCACATGGCGAGCCAGAGGACTTTCTTCTCCAAGGCCTGGAGCGTCTCAAGATCCTTCGGTGTCACGATCGGAGATTTGGCTGCGGGTGCGGACATGCTGATTTCCTGATGCCGGATGATGGCCACTCATAGCAGCACTATGTCGTTTGCGAAATTTCCTGTCGATATTGATGCTAAAAACGAAGCAAGAGATGGATCGATATGAAAGAATCCGCAAATTTTGCGGCTTGAGCCTACCCAGTGGGTTGCTTTCTTACCGGCCCTTAAGGCCCCCGACATCGATCCGCGTTCAATCCTTCTGGGTGAGGATCTCCCGCTGGGTTCTGCCCTTGTACTCGGTTCGGAACCGGCCCCGGCGCTGCAGTTCCGGGACCACGCGATCGACAAACTCCTCGATCGCGCCCGGTGAATGGGTGGCCGATAGCATGAAGCCGTCGCCGCCGACTTCATCGAAGAAGGCCTCCATTTGATCGGCGACGCTCTTCGGCGTGCCGACGAATTGCGGCAGGCTGACGCTCTGGCCATGCCGGGCGGCGGTTTCGGCGACGGTCATCGGGGTGCCGTCGGGTTTGTGAAAACGGGTGCGCATCCGATAAAGCTCAGGCTCGTTGCGCTCGGAGATGATCGCGTCGGCCGGGATCTTGGAAAGATCGAAATCCAGATGGGCGGACAGGATCGCCATGCCGCCTTCCAGAGGCACCAGCGCGTTATGCTCCTCCTGAAGTTCGCAGGCATGAGCCTCGCTTTCGCCGATGAAGGGCTGCATGCCGAAAAGGATCTTGCAGGTCTCCGGGTCCCGGCCGATATCCGACATCTGGCCCTTGATCGAGTCGAAATAGACGGCCGCATCGACGGCGCGCGGCTGGATCGCGAAGATCGCGTCGGCATATTTCACCGCGAAATCCTGACCCTTGGGCGAGGTTCCGGCCTGCAGGATCGCCGGGCCGTTCTGGGGTGAGCGGACCACGTTGAGGGGACCGCGGGATTTGAAGAACCGGCCCTCATGCTCGATACGCCGGACCTTTTCCGGGTCGGCGAAGACCGCATTCTCGCGGTCCATCACCACAGCATCCTCGTCCCATGAGTTCCAAAGTTTTTGGCACACTTCCATGAACTCATGCGCCCGGTCGTAACGGGTATCGGTCGGCTGGCGCTCCTCGCCGTAATTCGCCGCCTGATTGCTGTTGATCGAGGTGACCACGTTCCAGCCCGCGCGCCCCTCGGTCAGATGATCCAGCGTCGCCCATAGGCGGGCGGCATAGAAGGGATGGCTGTGACTGACAGAGAAGGTCGAGGCAACGCCGATCTTCTGCGTGACCGCGGCCATGAAGGACAGCAGCGGGATCGGGTCATGCTCGGGCGCCTGGGTAGCATTGCGCAGGGCCGGTGCCATGCTGCCCCCATAGGTGTCGGCGATATAGTTCAGATCGGCGAAAAAGACGGTATCAAACAGCCCGCGTTCGCAAACCTTGGCGATGTGCTGGTAAAGCGCCGGGCGGCTCCAGTCATATCCCGCCGCCGCGGTCTTGGGATGCCGCCACATGGCGAGGCTGTGATAGGTCGGCCCGTGCACCAGGAACTGAGCCAGATGCATCATGCGCCGAGCCGGCGGGGATTTCCGTTTCCGAGGCGCCATGACCTGCTTCCGCTACGCGTTACTTGAGGCTATCGGTCAAAAGGACGGTTTCATCCGGAGCCACTTCATCCGGTCGCCGCTTTTTACCGTGATGTCGACGACCTTGCCGTCGCGCAAGATCTTCAACGGCACATCGACGCCGACCTGGCCGAGGGCCCAGATCAACCTGAAAAAGTGATCCATTTCCCGAACCGGCTGTTCGGCCACGCCGATCATCACGTCGCCTTTGAGGATACCCGCCTGCTCCGCCGGTCCATCGGCGGCGAGACGGTTGACGACAAGCACGCCGTTGGTCTCGATCGGATAAATGCCGACCCAGGGCCGCGCAGCCTCACTTGAGTGGCCGAAGGTCAGAAGGTCCGACAAAATCGGCTTCAACAGATCAATCGGAACGAACAGGTTTCCGGGCGGGCCGCCATCCCCGTCCGTGATATCGCGGATGATCAGCGAGCCGACGCCCACCAGGCTCCCGTCTTGACCGAACAGACCCGCCCCCTGGAAAGAGCGAAGCGGCGGCGTTGTGAAGATCGCGCTTTCGAGCAGATACTCCCAGGCCCCGGCGAAGGGGCGGCGGCTGACCACCAGGGCCATGGTCGCATTCTCACCGCCGCCACTGGCCGCCGCGACCACATAGTCCGATTCGGCCACCTTCTCGGATGAACCGAGCTTCGCCGGTTTCACCCCGAGGGACTTCGTCGCTCTCAGCAAGCTGAAGCCGGTCGCGTGATCATAGGCGACGATTTCGGCGCGCACCGGCTCGCCTTTCGGCGTGATCACGTGAATGTCGCGGGCCTCGAGAATGAGATAGCCGATGGTCAGCACCAACCCGTCATCGCCGATCACGACGCCGTTTCCGATCCTTTTCGTGCCGAGTGTCCGGGCGGTTCGCGCATCTCCCGGCACCGCCGCCGTAATGGTGAGAACCGACTGTAACGGGTCGGGCTTCCCGTCTTGCTGAGCCATGGCGGGGGCGACATGCTGGCCCGCCGAGACCAACAAAATGGCGAACCCGATGGCGGCCATAAGGCGCCGCGTCACGAACCCGTTCAAAGCGTGCATCGCGGATGGACGTCTCATGACAAAACTCCCGCACGGGAACTTGATCCTGCAAGCGTAAGCCCCGGGCGAGGCCAAGCCAAGCACCCGCATGAAACAAAGTGCCGTGATAAACGCATGATCCTGCGATTTGTGATAATATCCTGAGATTCGGACGGACTTCTCGGGGTCACCATCATGTCCCAGGACTACGTGAGGTTGAAGGCGAGCGAGGCGCTGAGCGCCACCAGCGGCAACCGCCGCGAAGCCGGCCAGTTGTTGAGGGTCTGGTCGGAATCCGACCCCAAGCTGAAAAAGGCGCTGGTCGCACCGTTCCTCGGCAATCTCTGCGCGCTGGCGGTGCAACGGGCTGCGTCCACAAGCCGGCCGCGCCGTCCCCGGGCGTCTGCCCAGGAGGATTCGAAGGCGTTGCTGACGAATATCGGGTCCAACCTGGCACAGACAATGTCGACAACCCGTCAGACCCAGGCTCCGCCCCCCCGCAGCAGCGCCCGCCACCGCCAGGCGGTCGCAACCCTCGCGGCGGCTTTCAAGAAAAAGGATTGAACAGAGGGCGATAGAGACCCCGTCGTCCCTGCGGAAATCGACTTTATCCGTTGCTTCTTTTGTTGCCCGACCGACGCCGGGGCGTGTTAGCTGTTCACGATCATTTTTCTCGCTTCGGACACCCGATATGAACAGCGCTTTTCCGCACCTCCTCTCTCCGCTCCAGGTGGGCACCACCACGCTGAAAAACCGGGTGCTGATGGGCTCCATGCATACCGGTCTCGAGGAGGCGCCGGATGGTTACGCGCGGATGGCCGCCTTTTATGCAGAGCGGGCACGCGGAGGCGTCGCGCTGATCGTAACCGGTGGGATCTCTCCCAACCGAGAGGGAAAGCTCGGGCTCGGAGACGGAGAACCGGCGTTTCCGGACTGCGCGGATAAGCACCGGACCATCACCTCCGCGGTTCATGATGCGGGCGGCAAGATCCTGCTCCAGTTGCTGCATGCCGGCCGCTATTCCAAGCAACCCGATCTGGTGGCGCCCTCGCCGATCCGGGCCCCTATCAACAGTTTCGAACCTCGCGAGATGTCGGGCGAGGATATCCGCCGGACCATTGAGGACTTCGCCGACGCGACGGTCCTAGCAGGCGAGGTCGGGTATGACGGGGTCGAACTCATGGGCTCCGAAGGCTATCTGATCAGCGAGTTCCTCTCACCACGCACCAACAAGCGGACCGACGATTGGGGCGGGCCGTGGGAGAATCGCAAGCGCCTGTTCGTCGAAATAGTCCGGCGGTCACGCGAGAAGGCGTGCCCGGATCTTATCCTGATGGCGCGGGTTTCGGTGCTGGACCTTGTGGAGGGCGGCATGACCGGAGAGGAAGCGGTGGATCTCGCGCGATCGCTGGAAAACGCGGGCGCTGATATCCTGAATTCCGGTATCGGCTGGCATGAAGCGCGGATTCCGACGATCATGCATTCGGTCCCGCGCAATGCCTTCGTTTGGGCGAGCAAACGTATCAATCGGGCGGTTTCGATTCCGGTTATCGCCTCGAACCGGATCAATACGCCCGACCGGGCCGAGGAAGTCATTGCCGCGGGCGATGCCGACATGGTCTCGATGGCTCGCCCATTCCTGGCCGATGCCGATTTCGTGACCAAGGCCGAGCGTGGCGAGGCCGCGGAGATCAACACGTGCATTGCCTGCAATCAGGCCTGCCTCGACAATATCTTCTCAGCGCGGATCGCCACCTGCCTGGTCAATCCCAGGGCTTGCCGCGAGACCGAGCTGGAAATCCGGCCCGCTGGCACCGCGAAAAAATATGCCGTGATCGGCGCCGGCCCCGGCGGCATGGCCGCGGCGGCAACCTTGGCCGAACGCGGCCACGCGGTGACCCTGTTCGAGGCCGAGGACCGGTTGGGCGGACAGTTCAACATGGCCAAGGCAATCCCGGGCAAGGAGGATTACGGCGAAACCATCCGCTATTTCGCCACGCGCATGAAGCGGCTGGGCGTGAATGTCCGCCTGTCAACGCGGGCCGGCGCCGAGGCGCTTGCCACGGAAGATTTCGACGCCGTGATCCTCGCCACCGGCGTCACGCCGCGGGCGCTCGATCTTCCAGGCGCGGATCATCCCAAGGCGATGAGCTATATTGACGTTCTCTCCCACCGCAAGCCGGTCGGCGAACGGGTGGCCATCATCGGCGCCGGCGGGATCGGTTTCGACGTTGCCGAATTCCTGACCCATCCAAATGGTCCCATCGATCCGAACGACGCGGATATCGCGGGATTTCTCAAGGAATGGGGTATCGATGCGACCCTGAAGGAAGCCGGCGGCGTGACGGCGTCGGGACCAGTCATGAGCTCGGCCCGTACGATCACCCTGTGCCAACGCTCCGGGGAACGGTTTGGCCGGACGCTCGGCAAATCCACGGGGTGGGCGATCCGCGCGGCGCTTCAAATGAAAGGCGTCCGGTTCGTCGGGGGCGTCACCTACCGAAAGATCGACGATGCTGGTCTGCATGTGACGGTGGAAGGCCAGGATCGGATGATCGAGGCGGACACGGTCGTGATCTGCGCTGGCCAGGAACCCCTGCGGGACCTATCGGGTCCGCTGGAGGCGGTCGGCGTTCCGGTACACCTGATCGGCGGCGCCGACAAGGCCGCCGAACTCGATGCTCAACGCGCGATTGATCAGGCCGTGCGTTTGGCCGCGCGATTGTAGCTGTTCCATCCCGCCCTAGCGGCTCAGCGCCGTCAGTATTTCATCCCACTCGGTTTCCAGCGGATCCCGGCAGGGCTCCCGCCGCGCCCGGCGGTACCAGTAACCGGCGTTCGAAAGATCCCCTTCCTCGCGATGCAGCAACGCATGCACCCAGGCCGCATCGGCGCCGTCATCGGACTGGGCCGCCTCATGCGCCTTGTGCCAGTCGCCCTTGCGCTGCCACCAGAGCGCCAGCAACGGCGGCGAAATTCCGGCGGGCGGCGCGGCGGCGGCGAGACTGGCCTTGAAATCATCCTTGTTCATGACGGTCTCCGGCGGCGATCATGGGTCATTCATGAGTGGGAAGCGGGCATGATGCGGGGGCGGGCACGAAAAGTCCAATCAGCGACATCGGCACGGCGCAAGGCAAGTTGGGAGTAACGCAATGATCCAAGTCAACGGCATGGCCCATGTCATCCTGACCGTCGCTCAATGGGAAAAGGCTCGCGCATTTTATGCCGAACTGCTGCCATTCCTGGGACTGACGAAGGTCTATGACGGCAACAACTTCCTCTATCACGTGGGCGGGCGCACCGCGATCGGCATCCAGCGCTGTGCCGAGGGACGCGAAAACGAACGCTTCGCGATGAACCGGGTCGGCCTCCACCATCTCTGTCTGCGCGCCCGGTCCCGGCAGGATGTGGACGCGGCGGCGGTCAAGCTGCGCGATATGGGCGCCTTCATCGACCGTGGCCCCCTGGAGGGAAATTTCGCGCCCGGATACTACTATATCGTTTTCGAGGATCCCGATGGCATCCGCCTGGAGATCAACTTCGTTCCCGGCAAGGGACTATTGGTCGGCGACACGCCGCTGTCTCCGAGCGACGATCCGAACTGGAATCAGAATCCGAACTTCTAACCCGCGGAGCACGGTCCTTATCCGGTCACCATCCGGTCGTATTTCGGGATGTCCGGATGAAGCAGATCCCACGGCTGGGCACTGGCAACAAAGATGTCGCGGCTCGGCTTGTACCAGCTCGGGTCATCCAGACTGCCGGCATAGAGCACCCGAACACCGGGATTGGCCTCGTTGATCAGGAACAACGGCGAGCCGCATTCTCCGCAAAAAGCACGGTGCATCGGGTGACCGGCATCGGCCGGGCTTTCGAACATCCGCGGTTCGCCCTTGGTGATGGAGAAATCCGAGAGGCTGATCAGCACCGCCGGCAGGTAGGGCCCGCCGGTCGCTTTCTGACAGTCCGTGCAATGGCAATTGCCCATGTATTTCGGCGCGCCCGTGCTTTCGTAGCGGACGGCGCCGCAGGCACAACCTCCGGTGAATTGCTCAGACATGGTGGAGTTTCCGTCTTTCCGTCGTATCCAAATCGGCTTTTCGGCTGTCGATCAGCCGTTTTTTTCAATCGCCTCCAGGAAGCCGTCGACCAGACCGTCGGCGGCCTTGATGACGTGCTGCGGCGCGGGGAAGGCTCCGCTCCGGACGTCGGAGATGAACTCCTTGAAGCCGGCGACCCGTTCGGCCTGCATCGCCTCCTTCATCTTGTAGATCTCCCGGTACTGCTTGGAGTGGCGCGGGTAGGGCGGCGGGTTATTGCCGAGAATATCCTCGGCAAAAAGGAACTGAATATCGCCGCCGGCGCCGCCGCCGATCGACGAAGTCAGCAGGCTGGTCCGCTTGGTGATCTCGACCAACAACGGCTCTGGGATCACCTCGACCTCGACCGCGTAGGCACCGGCATTTTCCAGCGCCTTGATCTCGTTATAGACCCAGACCGCCTCGTCCAGCGTCTTGCCGACCGCGCGCAGACCACCGGTCCAGGTGCTGCGCCGGGGCACCAGGCCGGCATGGCCCTGCACCGGAATGCCGGCCTCGCGCGCCGCCTCGATGAAGCGCGGGCTCCACTGGCACATGATCGCGTCGGCGCCGATCGCCATGGCGTCATAGCCCAGCCGCACCGCCTCGTCCGCCGTCGCGGCCGCCAGCAATGGTACCGAGAAGGCCATGAAGGTGTTCGGCGCGGCGGCTCGAATCGCCTTGGCGTTATCCGGGTTCTTCGGATCGAAGCGTACCTTCATGGTATCGATCCCGGCCTCCTCGGCGGCCATCGCCTCCTCCACCGAGAACGGCAGGGTTTCGCACATGACACGCTTGCCCTTGGCGTCGCGCAGATCCTTGACCGTGTAGTTGCGGGTGCCGTACGCGCCGCCGAGGGTCATGATGCGGGTCAGACCGCGCTTGCCCGCGTCGCGGGGTGGAATACCGCCGTCTCCTGTCGCGTGACTTGCCATGGCTGATCTCCTCGATTGTCCGATCGTTCAATTCCCGCCCACCGGGGAAGGGCGAAAAATCTAGCCGCCGGAAACGGATAAATCCATCGCGGCGCCCAACGCCTGTGTGATCGCGTTCTCCTGTTGCGGCGGCAAGTCCATTCGCCGCGATTCCAGGCACCCAGAGGAGTGGCCGAAAGGCCGCGTCTCAAAGGCTCTTGCCGGGAACGAGCCATGTCCCGCAGAATTCGACGTGACCGGACCGGGGAGAAACAGAAATGACCGCCACCCTAACCGCCCAGGAGGTGGAGCGTTACCATCGCGATGGTTACCTCTCGCCGATCCGGGCCATTACAGCGGAACGCGCGGCCGATCTTCATGCCCGCTATGACGCCTTCAGAGCGCGCGGCGAGGCCGACGGCCCAGCGGTGCTGCGCAGCAAGCCGCATCTGGTGTTTCCCTGGCTCTATGACCTGATCCTTGATCCGGCGGTGACCGGCCCCGTGAGCGCGATCCTCGGTCCCAATCTGCTTGCCTGGGGCAGCAGCTTCTTCGCCAAGCCGGCGGGTGATCCCGGTTTCGTCTCCTGGCACCAGGACGCCAACTATTGGGGCCTTGAGCCGCATGAGGTTTTGACCGCCTGGATCGCGTTCAGCCCGAGCCGGCGTCAGAATGGCTGCATGCGGGTGGTCCCTGGCAGTCAGAACCGAGCGCTGGATCACCGTGACACGTTTCACAAGGACAATCTGCTGACCCGGGGCCAGGAGATAGCGGTCGAGGTCGACGAGGCCTCGGCAACCGACATCATGCTGGAGCCCGGCGAGATGTCGATCCATCACGTGGGTCTCGTCCACGGCTCAGATCCGAATACCAGCACGCTCCCCCGGATCGGCTTCGCAATCCGCTATATCGCAAGCAATGTACGCCAGAAAGGCGGGCGAACGACGGCGACACTGGCGCTTGGCGCGGACACCCACGGTCATTTCGATCTGGAACCTCGGCCGGCGGGAGATTTCGACGATGCCGGACGAGCCTTTCGCGCCGATGCCCTTACCCGCCAGCACGCGATCCTGTTTCAGGGCGCCCAACGGCCGGCGGCGAATGGTTGATAGACCCAGCTCTTTTTTTATATATACATTATTGAACCAATTATTTCAGCGACCTTCGAGGCTACCGCTCTTGCAATCGCCCCGTGCTCGATCTCGGATCGGAAACAATCCGCCGGCCAACGCCCATACTCTGTTCGACATCATCCGCGGCACTCTAACCCAGGCAATCGCAAGCGGCGAGTTGAAGCCGGGCGACAAACTGCCGACCGAGCAGCAACTTGCTGAGGAGTTCGGAGCTTCGCGGCCGACGGTCAACAAAGCGGTCACCTCTCTTGCCCACGACGGTCTGGTGATTCGTCGCAAGCGCGCCGGCACCGTCGTGCTCGCGCAATCGGCTTTTTGGCTGCCGGTTCTTGATGCGTCGCGGTACGTGCGGGACCGGGGCCAAAGCTATCGGCATGAGATCTTGTCCAGGATCGAGGGGCGTATCGGTCGGGACGGGCTGAGCTGGCCGGAACTTGGTGTCGGCACACCCGTCATCGCCATGGAATGTATACATTTTTGTGACGCTCTTCCGATTCAACATGAGCGACGACTGATCAATCTCATGACCGTGCCCGAAGCAGCCGAGGCCTCGTTCGATACGACGCCTCCCGGACTTTGGCTGCTCGGCCACGTGCCCTGGTCCGCCTCGGAGCATCGGATCGGCGCAATTGGGGCGGGAGAGCGATTGGCCGCTCTCCTCGGCGTGAAAAAAGGGACGCCATGCCTTGGTGTCCACCGGGTGACCCGCCATCGCGGCACGCCGCTGACCGCCGTCACCCTCACCTCGCCGGCGGGACGCTTCTTTCTTGAAGGCGCGGACGCACCGCTCGATGACAAGGCATAATCTTTCGAAGCGGATCGGATATCGAATTCGCACCTGGTCACTGGACTCTCGATCATAATGTATATACATTAATTTCAATTACTCTCTCGAGAGGATCGGATGATGACGGATCCCATCGTGCTACACCCCGGACACGTCACACTCGCCGACTTGGAACACCTGTTCCGATCGGAATCTCCCGCACATCTCGATCCGGCGGCTCGCCCGGCAGTGGAGGCCTCGGCCATGATCATCGCGGCGACAGCTGGAGGAGCGGCGCCGGTCTACGGTGTCAACACCGGTTTCGGCAAGCTTGCGTCGGTGCGCATCAAACCGGATGACGCCCGGTCCCTTCAACGCAATCTGATCAGGTCTCATTGCTGCGGTGTCGGCGCGCCGGTAAGCGAGGCCATCACCCGTCTGACCATGATCTTGAAGCTGATCTCACTCGGTCGCGGCGCCTCGGGCGTGCGTTGGGAAGTGATCGAGCTCTTGCAGGGCATGCTGGCGCGCGGCGTGCTGCCGGTGATCCCCTCGCAAGGGTCGGTCGGCGCGTCGGGGAACTGGCGCCACTTGCCCATATGACCGCGGCTATGATCGGCGAGGGGGAAGCAACGTTCGAAGGCGGCACAATGCCCGCGGCCACCGCGCTTGCCAAGGCAGGCCTTGGCGCGATCGAGCTCGGCCCGAAAGAGGGTCTGGCGATGATCAACGGCACTCAGTTCTCGACCGCCCTCGCGCTTGCCGGACTGTTCGGAGCCTGGCGTCTCGCGGTGACCGGCCTCGTCACCAGCGCCTTGTCCACGGACGCGATCATAGGCTCGACGGCGCCGACCCGGCCGGAGATTCATGCCCTACGCGGCCATGCCGGACAGATCGAGGCGGCAGCCGTGATCCGGGCTCTGCTCGCCGGTTCGGAAATCCGCGAGTCACACCTCGATGACGACACCCGCGTTCAGGACCCCTACTGCATTCGCTGTCAGCCCCAGGTCACCGGCGCCTGCCTCGACCTGTTGCGCCAGGCCGCGCGCACCCTGGAGATTGAGGCCAATGCGGCGACCGATAATCCTCTGGTCGTGGCGTCCGATGGGTCGATCATATCGGGCGGCAATTTTCACGCCGAACCGGTCGCTTTCGCCGCCGATCAGATAGCCTTGGCGGTTGCCGAAATCGGTTCGATCGCCCAACGCCGGATCGCGCTGATGGTCGATCCGACGATGAATTTCGGATTGCCGGCATTTCTGTCGCCCAGAGCAGGACTGAACTCGGGGTTCATGATCGCCGAGGTGACCTCGGCGGCGCTGATGAGCGAGAACAAGCAGCGCGCGGCTCCGGCATCAATCGACTCGACACCGACCTCGGCGAACCAGGAGGATCATGTCTCGATGGCCGCTCACGCGGCGCGGCGGCTATTGGAGATGAACGCGAATCTGGCCCGGATCATGGGGATTGAATTGCTTTGCGCGACGCAAGGGGTGGAGTTCCGCGCGCCCCTCGCCACGAGCGAAAGGCTGGCCCGTGCCATCGCGCGGGTGCGCAAGTCCGTCCCCGGGCTTGATGAAGACCGTATCCTGGCACCGGATTTGGAATGCGCGGCGGAGATGGTGCGGGATGGCGCCGTTCTCACGGCCGCCGGTCCGGACCGCCTGCCCCTGCTACACGCCTGACTCCGACGGGAGACCTCACATGCGATCACCCCGTCACAACAACAGACGGATCCGCGCGCCTCGCGGCTCCAAAATCTCCGCCAAATCGTGGCAGACCGAAGCATCTCTCCGGATGATGATGAATAATCTCGACGCCGAGGTCGCCGAGAACCCGGGAGAGCTTGTGGTCTATGGCGGCATGGGCCGCGCCGCACGAAGTTGGGCTGATTTCGATACCATCGCCGCCACGCTGCGCGGCCTTGAGGAAGACGAGACCCTGCTGGTCCAGTCGGGCAAACCGGTCGGTGTGTTCCGGACCCATGCCGATGCGCCAAGGGTGCTGATCGCCAATTCCAATCTGGTGCCGCACTGGGCCACTTGGGCGCATTTCAACGAGCTCGACCGCAAGGGACTGATGATGTACGGCCAGATGACGGCCGGCTCATGGATCTATATCGGCAGCCAGGGCATCGTTCAGGGCACGTACGAGACTTTTGTTGAAGCCGGGCGCCAACATTACGGCGGCGATCTGTGAGGCAAATGGATTCTCACCGCCGGGCTCGGCGGCATGGGTGGGGCCCAGCCTCTGGCCGCCGTGATGGCCGGCGCCTGCTGCCTTGCGGTCGAGTGCAACCCCGAGAGTATCGATTTCCGCCTGCGCACCCGCTATCTCGACGAGCGGGCCGATACACTTGACGAGGTATTGGCGAGGATTGAGGCCTGGACCCGGTCAGGGGAAGCCAAATCGGTTGGACTTCTGGGCAATGCCGCCGAGATCTTCCCCGAAATCTACCGCCGGGGCGTGCGTCCGGATCTGGTGACCGACCAGACCTCCGCCCACGATCCGATCAACGGCTATCTTCCAAGAGGCTGGAGCCTCGCGGATTGGCGCGCCAAGCGAGAGAGTGATCCCACAGCCGTGGAAGCGGCGGCCCGGGCATCGATGCGCGAGCATGTGGAGGCGATGGTCGGATTCTGGAATGCAGGAGTGCCGACCCTCGACTATGGCAACAACATCCGCCAGGTGGCCCTGGAAGAAGGTTTCAAGAACGCCTTCGCATTCCCGGGCTTCGTGCCGGCCTATATCCGCCCGCTGTTCTGCCGGGGCATCGGTCCGTTCCGATGGGCCGCGCTGTCCGGCGACCCGGAGGATATCTACAAGACCGATGCAAAAGTGAAGGAAATACTTCCCGACAACACCCATCTGCATGCCTGGCTCAACATGGCGCGCGAGCGGATTTCGTTCCAGGGTTTGCCAGCCCGGATCTGCTGGGTCGGGCTCGGAGACCGGCACCGGCTTGGCCTCGCCTTTAATGAGATGGTTGCGTCAGGCGAGTTGTCCGCGCCGGTGGTGATCGGCCGGGATCACCTGAATTCCGGCTCCGTCGCCTCTCCGAACCGGGAAACCGAGGCAATGCGCGACGGATCAGACGCGGTGTCCGACTGGCCTCTGCTGAACGCGCTGCTCAACTGTGCATCCGGCGCGACATGGGTCAGTCTGCATCATGGTGGCGGGGTCGGCATGGGCTTCAGCCAACATGCCGGCATGGTGATCTGCTGCGACGGCACGGAAGCGGCCGCCCGGCGAATAGAACGGGTGCTTTGGAACGACCCGGCCACTGGCGTCATGCGCCATGCCGACGCCGGCTATGAGGATGCCATCGCCTGCGCCCGGGAAAACCAGTTGAATCTGCCGGGAATCCTGAAATAGGAGGCACGCCGATTGGATCGAGCCGGGGTCCACAAGCCGTAACCGCTCAATAGCCTCCGAAGCCCAAATCTCAAATGGTCAAGCAGTGAAAGATCGCCTAATGCAACCTTGCGCCGGATCGCCGCCGTCAAATTCGATCAGATGTCGCCAGCATATCGCTTCTGGTCGGTCGAAAACCGTTCCAATGCAACTTCAAAAACACTCGGGAATGTGGCTTGTGGAGGGTGCGCGAATCCGTCCCCGAGACGCCTGCTTAACAGTCTTTCGGCATTCTCTATGACAATCCGGAAATACGTAAGCTGAAAGACCCGAAGAGACGATGAAAGGCTGGATGCCAGGCGACGCTCATTCACTCTCGTGCAAAGTTCGTCGATACTCAGCTCTTCTCTGCGACATATATCTACCAACCCGTCCCATACTCGGTCTTCAAGGCTGACGCTCGTGCGGCGCGGCCCAATCATTATATTCTTTCTTTGGCGGTCGCTTCCCAATTCCTGTGGCACGGCGGCTCCCCGGCTGTCGCTGCGTATGTAAATTACACACGATCGTGTGCGAACCATAGTCACGTTTCTACCTCAAGTACAATGAATTTTATAAATTGCCCGTGAAAATAGTTCTTGGCGTCATGGGCTTGAGCCCCCCCGAACGGCAAGGAAAGTAGCGCCACCTAATTGCAAGACTTGACTTGACCAGCCCGCGGATTAGACCTTGATAGGCATTGCATTGAGGTCAATCGGGGAATCGTCTTGAGCACGGACCCACAGTTAGATTCGGTAGGCTGGCAATTATTGCGCGTTTTGCAAGACGACGCCCGCCTTTCCTACAGTGAACTCGGAAGGCGGGTAGGCCTGTCGTCGCCGGCCGTCGCGGAGCGCGTCCGGCGGATGGAAGATCACGGCCTGATAACGGGTTACCGCGCGATCCTGGATCCCTCCAAGCTGGGATATCCGATCCTCGCCTTCATCCATCTTAAGACCACCGGCGAACACCATCAGAGGCTGGCAACCGTCGCTCATACCCTGAGCGAGATCATGGAATGCCATCATGTGACCGGACAGGACAGCTATATGATCAAGGTGATCGTCTCGTCCATGGTGCACCTGGAGCATGTGATTGCTCAGCTGCGGCACTACGGAGACACCACGACGTCGATCGTTCTTTCCTCTCCAGTCAAGGAGAAGTTGGTGCACGGCGGCGCCAGCGTTCGGGTAAGCGGACCCTTGCCTCCCATCTCTCTCGTCGAGGGAGACTGACTTGCCAAAACCGGGAAATCGCGGCCGATCACCATCGCATCCTTGACGTTCAGCTCCGCCTGCCGTATATGCCGCGCTTCCGCCCGGTATGTGTTGCGGGTAGGTAGTCGAATGTTGGTTAAGTTGGAGGACGGGATCATGGCCCGGCGTTGTTCAATCACCGGAAAAGGCGTTATGACAGGCAACAATGTCAGTCATGCCAAGAACCGGACTCGTCGTCGTTTCCTCCCGAACCTGCAGCGCACGTCAATGATGAGCGAAGCGCTCGGCCGGCCGGTAAGGCTTCGGCTCACGACGTCGGCGATCCGCACGATTGAACACAATGGCGGCCTGGACGCGTTTCTGAGAAACTCGAAGAATACCGATCTCGGTCCGGAAGCACGTATCATCAAACGCCGGATCGAAAAGGCTTCAGCGGCTTCCTGATCGCGCCGAAAACGAGGCTTTTGAAGCTCCGCAAGCCTCGCCACTGACTGCCTAGGCCGGCTCCACACCGCACCAATCAGCGACGAAAAGCGCCATCGTTTGCGTCAGACGCCGGATCGATTCGAGGCTCACCCGCTCGTCGATACCGTGAATATTCTCAGCTTTCGCCCCGTAGACCAGCCCGGGCGCCGTCCCGTAGAGGCCGCGAAATCTGGCATCTGTCAGTCCCGTAAAGGCAGTGCGCCGCAAATCGTCATCGAAAACGGTGCGATGTGCCCGTTCCAGGATCTGCTGGGCCTCATTCCCGCCCCGTAAAACATAGCCCGGCGCGAGGAAGCCGTGCCACTCGATGCTCGGCGGATTGTTGGACAGGAATGGATGGTCGCGGGCGGCCTGTGCGAGACATCCCTCAAGGTGTCGCTGGATATCCGCGACCTCGACATCCGGATACAGACCCACTCGGACATCGAAACGGCACCAGGACGGCACGCTCGAGGTCCAATCGCCGCCTTCAATCTTGCTGACCACAACGTTGATCGGATGATCGACATCGGCAAATGCCGCATGCTTCGCCGCATCGCGGTTCCATTCCGCTTCGAGATCATGCAGCGCCGCGAAAAGCGGGGTGCAGGCCTCGATCGCGTTCTGCCCCGTGCCGGCCACTGAAACATGCACCGGAATTCCCCGAACCGTGACTTGCATCCAGATGACGCCGACCTGTGCACTCATCAGATGCGCGTCACTCGGCTCTGGAATGAGCACGACATCCCCATCGTAGCCGCGCGCCATGCAGGAAAGCGCGCCATTGCCCGTGCATTCCTCTTCGATCACCGATTCCATATGGACGGTTCCGGCAGGCATCACGCCGGCGCGGCGCAAAGCCGCCATGGCGAAGATCATCGCTGCGGTTCCGGATTTCATGTCGCCGGCGCCCCGGCCATACATCCAGTCGCCGTCGATCACGGGATCGAAGGGCGAATGTGTCCAAAGATCGGCCGGCCCGGTGGGCACCACGTCCACATGGCCGTTCATGACAAGCGACCTTCCCTTGGGCGCCGAGGGACGCCACGACCCGACCACGGACCAGGCATTCTCATAACTCACCGCCACCGGCGAAAAGCCTGGTTGGGCGGCTAGAATCTCGGGATCAAGCTTGAAGCGGTCGACGTCGAAACCATGCTCGCGAAAACCTTCCGCCATGAAATCCTGAGCCGTTGCCTCATGCCCCCGGACAGACGGCTTGCGGACAAGTTCGCGGGTGAATTCGATCTGATCGTCGAACCCGGCATCAACGGCATGACGAATTTTCGTAGCGAGTTCGGAGTTGGTCATGATGCCATCCCGTCGGGTGCAGAGTGGTAAACGGATTGCTTTTCGCTTTGTGTCGTCATTTCCGTCACGCTAGGCCGCCAAGCCCGAGCCGCGAAACTGGTGCGTCATCCAGATCACGGCTGAGAACAAGGCCACCGCCGTGGCCTGATGCGCCACCGCCAGATCCAATGGCACAATGAAGATCAGTGTGGTGATCCCAAGCGCCGCCTGAACCAGAACCAGCCCCGCCGACACATGAACCGGCAGCCGCAGCCGGGGCGGCACATCCGACCGGATAACCCGGTACAACAGCGTCAGGACCACAAGGACGGTAAAGGTCGCGGTGACCCGGTGGTGGAACTGGACCGCTGCCGGGTTTTCGGTCGCGTTCAGCCAGATCGGCGACAGTTGCGCATAATCCGCCGGAACCAGATCGCCATCCATCAGGGGAAAGGTGTTGTAGATCAAACCCGCATGCATGCCGGCGACCAAGGCGCCCGCGATGACCGTAACCGCAACACATGCGAGTGCTGCCACCGCATGACGATAAAGCGATCGAGGCGCCGCTTCGTCGTTCCGGCTCACGAGATCGAGCCCGGTCCAAAGCAACGCGCCTAGGATCACGAAGGCCAACCCCAGATGCAGAGCCAACCTGTACTGGCTGACCGTCGGATCATCGACAAGACCGCTCTTCACCATCCACCAACCCACACCCCCCTGAATTCCGCCAAGCACGAACAGGAACACAAGGCGGGGTATCAACGTCGCACGGATCATTTTTTTTGCGAGGAACCAGACGACGGGGATGGCAAATGCCAAACCGATAAGGCGACCCCACAGCCGGTGAATGTATTCCCACCAGAATATCCGCTGAAATTCCTCCAACCCCATCCAGCCGTTGACTTTCAGATATTGAGGCGAATTCTGATAGAGCGCGAAGACACGAATCCATTGTTCCTCGCTCAACGGCGGAAGCCAGCCGATCAGCGGACGCCATTCGACCATCGAGAGTCCGGAACCCGTCAATCGGGTAATGCCGCCGATGACCACCATGATCGCCACCATCGCGGCGACGCCGAACAGCCAAAGTCCGATCCATCTATCGGCTTTGGCGCGCGTAGCGTGGAGCGACAAGATCGCCTCCGAAAGTTGGGGGATGGGGATTTTTCCGTGGGTTTAGTCCAACCGAGACGATGCCGCCAGATGCATGGTCTCGAAAATCGCCCCGGCTAGTCGGTTTTTGGCGCTTTCGGCTTCTTCTCGCTGATACCATCCTCGGGAACCTTGCAGGTGATCTGCACCTGATAGAGCCGATGCTGTTCATAGGCCTCACGTTCGGCGATGTATTTGTCGATCGAACCCTCGGTGATCTTCTCCACCGATCCCTGCTTGTCGGCATATTCGACACTTGCCTTCGCCACCGTGACGCCAGGCGGCAACGGCGTGATCAGAACCTCCACCAGATCACCTGGAAGATCGCGGGTGTTCGATGGCCCGAGGATCGGCAACACCACATGGGTCCCCGGTTCCACACCTTGTTTGGCCAATCCCTGGCCGATATCCTCGCGGCAATATTCGAGCCCCGCCTCGGTCGCCACATCAGCCAAACCGGCGACGCCCAGGGTCGTGTTCACCAGGAACCGCGATCCAGACAACTTGGCGCCTTCGGTATCTCCCGCCACCAGGGCACCGATTACCGAAAACGGTTCCGTCAGGTTACGCGCGGCGTTGGAAAGGGCGATTTCCGCCACGTCCGGGGTCACGAATTTGTAAACCTTTACAACCGGATCGATAATGCCTTCCCTCAAGAGCCGGTTGACGGCCGCGATCGGCCGATTGATGAATTCCAGCGGATCGGAACGCGGCTTGGCAGTCGCATCGGAGAAATTCTCATCCGCGGGCGACGGGGTACCGCCGGCCGCGGTCTGTGCCCGCACCTCCGGCGTCGCCGCGAAGCAGAGAAACACGACAAACAATGATCCAAAC
>JAYOEU010000066.1:0-20817 GCA_038116915.1 Alphaproteobacteria bacterium | reverse complement strand
GCGAGTCGGTCTTAGCGAAAGTTGGTATAAGGTCAAGGTCTTGTGGGCCAGTTTGACGGATAGGGTCGACGTGAATACTGGAGTTACCGATGTCTGATGAGAAGGCTGGGGCGCCTGTGGAGGAGCTTTCGGCCGAGGCATTCGCCGCTCAGTTTGAGAACCATATCCACGCGCATTCACGCTATCTCGCCAAGGAAACCGATGGCCGCCGTCTGATGCTCAAGGGGCTGAACCTGAGCGGTATCATTCTGGAAGGTCTTGAGCTCAAGCGCAGTGTGATCGTGGGCTGTGACCTGACCGACGCGAACGGGCGCGGCGCATCGTTTGTCGATGCCGACCTGTTCGGTTCGAACTTTCAATCCGCGGATATGACGAAAGCCGATTTTCGCGGCGCGGATCTGCGGGGCACGAATTTCGAGTTGGCCAATCTTTCCTATGCCAGCCTCCGATCCACCGACCTGCGCCCGGGTCGCCTTGCCGAATGGGTCGGAATGGAGGAGCGTTCCAGCAATCTGTATCAGGCGAACCTGAATAGCGCCGATTTTACCGGCTCGAACATGACGCGCGCCAATCTGTCGGCCGCCAGCGCGCAAAAAGCCAAATTCGCCGATGTCGAAATGTTTGCCGCGAATCTGGCGGGCGCCAATATGCAGGGCGCGGATCTTTCCGGGTGCGTTCTCAACCAGGCCAATCTGACAGGCGTGGTGCTTGATGGCGCTGATCTGCGAGGCGCTCGGATGCGCGATGCGAATTTGCGCAATGTCGATCTGTCGACACTCGATCTTGCCAGCGTTGATCTGCGCGGCGCGATTCACTGGGGCAATCAGAAGCCCCTGCCGCCGGAAATCGAGGAACTATTGCGGGTTCACAGTCTGTGGATCGCGTCGAACGGCGATACGGGCCAGCGCGCCGATTTCAAAAACCGGGACTTGAAGGGGTTGGATTTTTCGAGCTGCGATGTCCGCGGTGTCACCTTCGACGGCTGCAATCTGGAGGGCGCGAGTTTCGTTCGCTCCGAGCTCTTTCTGAGCTCGTTCCGGGAAGCCAATCTCGCCAAGGTCGATTTCTCCTTCGCGCGCCTTCACGGGACCGATTTTTCCAAGGCGGATCTCGGAGGCGCCCGCTTCCTGAAAGCCCGCATAGAGGCGGCTGAGATCATCGGTGGGGACGGCAAGAAGACCGGCCGCACCTATCCGGCGAGCTTCCGTTCCAGCGACCTGACTGACGCCTATTTCATGGGCGCCATCATCGACTCCGTCGATGTTACCGGCAGCAATCTCGATAGAGGCCAGCTCCGCCAGGCGGAGGTCCGCAGGTTGATTGATATCAACAAGGACTGAAAACTCAGCTCGCGCCGCTCGCCTTAGAACGGCAAGCCGACATAATTCTCCGCGAGCGAGGTCATCGCGGCCCGGGAAGACAGCAGATATTCAAGCTCGGCCACCCGGATGCGGGCGTCGAAATCATCCCCCTCCGCATTCCTGTGCAACATCGAGGTCATCCACCAGGAAAACCTCTCGGCTTTCCAGACACGTGACAGGGCGACCTCGGAATAGGAGTCCAGCCGCCGGTTGTCGTTCCGTTCGTAATGGTCAAACAGCGCCCATGACAGATACCGGACATCCGATGCCGCCAGATTGAGGCCCTTGGCGCCGGTGGGCGGCACGATATGGGCGGCGTCTCCGGCCAGAAACAAACGGCCGTGGCGAAGCGGCTCGGCGACGAAACTGCGCATCGGCGTGATCGATTTTTCCAGAACCGGACCCTCTTTCAACAATCCCTGGTCCTCGGGCCCGAGGCGCTGGCGGAGTTCATCCCAGACCCGCGCATCCGGCCAATCGGCGAGCGCCGTGTCCGGGGAGCATTGCAGATACAGGCGCGAGCGCGTCGGCGGGCGCATGCTGTACAAGGCGAAACCGCGCGGGTGGCTGGCATAGATCAGCTCATGGCTGGGTGGCGCGGCTTCGGCGAGGATGCCAAGCCAGGCAAACGGATAGGCTTTCTCATAAATCTCGAGGGCGGAACTCGGAATTGTCGACCGGCACACGCCATGATACCCGTCGCAGCCGGCGACAAAATCACAGCGCAACTCGTGCGTTTCGCCGTTCTCAGTGTAGCGTAAGCCCGGCTTTTCACTCTCCAGATCGATCGGCATGACGTCGGCGGCCTGAAAGACAATCTCTCCACCCAGGCCGAGACGGGCCTTGATCAGGTCCTTGACGACCTCGGTCTGGCCGTAGACCGTGACCGCCTTGCCGCCGCTCAGTTCCCGGAGATCGATCCGCGAGCGCTTGCCGGCGAGGCTGATCTCGATACCGTCATGGACCTGGCCCTCGGCCGCGACCCGTGTGCCAACGCCGGCCTCGTCCAGCAGGTCGACGGTTCCCTGTTCCAGCACGCCGGCCCGGATCCGGCCTTCCACGTAGGCGCGGTCACGCTGCTCCAGAATGACCGAGTCGATGCCCCGCTGCATCAGCAATTGCGCCAGCAGCAGCCCGGCGGGGCCCGCGCCGACAATGCCGACGTGGGTGCGTTTGACCGACATGGAATCTCCGCATGTTCACCGTCGTGACGCGCGACATTGTCACGGGATCAAGGTTAGTGGAACCTCTCGCTGCAACCAAGCCCGAGACAGATCCGGAAACGGATATGCGATGGTCGAGCGGGCCGCTTGGAGCGGGCAAACGAACCGCTATACTCCGGCGCATAGTCACGTTCCGTCAGGAGTGCCCATCGATGAGCGAGTTGTTCAATCTCGGCGATCTGCTGGACCGGTCAGCGGACCCGGATAAGGTGGCGTTGATCGATCTCGGCGCAACCGGCGGACCGCGTGAATATAGCCATGGCGCGCTGGATGAGGCGGCCCGGGCAGTGGCGAGGGGATTGATCGAGCGAGGCTACAGGCGCGGCGACCGGCTTGCGATACTTGCCGCGAACAGCGCCGATTTTCTGATCGCCTATCTCGGCACCATGCGGGCGGGCATGGTCTCGATACCGATCAATCACAAATTCCCCGCCGAAACCGTTGAATTCATTCTCGGCGATGCTGATTGCAAGCTGGTCTTCACCGATGCCGAGCGCCGGGCCGCGGTTCCGGACGGGCCGGAAGTCGTGGTGTTCGGCGCCGAGGGACCCGGCGGGTTCGACGCCCTGCTCGACCCGGGTGAGTTCGAGACGGTCCGTCCCGCGATGGATGAAGTCGCGATGTTTCTCTATACCTCGGGCTCAACGGGGCGGCCGAAAGGGGTGCCGCTGACCCATGCCGGACATCTCTGGGTGGTCGAAATGCGGATCAAGCGCCGACCGGATCCGGATCACCGGATGCTGGTCGCGGCCCCGCTCTATCACATGAACGGGCTGGCGATCTGCAAGGTGGCGCTGGCGGCGCATCTGACGATCGTTCTGATGCCGCAGTTCCATGCGGTCGACTATATCCGCGCCATCGGTGACCATGGCGTGACCTGGCTCACCTCGGTCGCGGCGATGATGGCGATGGTGGTGCGCGAGGAGGCGGTGCTGGCGGAAACCGACCTCTCCTCCGTGCGGATCGTGCGCATGGGCTCGGCGCCGGTCAGCAACAAACTGGTCGCCGATATCCGCGAATGGTTTCCGAATGCAGAGATCGCCAACGGCTATGGCACGACCGAGGCGGGTCCGGTGGTCTATGGCCCGCATCCAAAGGGGACGCCGCAACCGGACGTGTCGGTCGGCTATCCGATCGCCGGGATCGCGCGCCTGGTGGATGGCGACAATCTTGACGCCGACTACGGTGAATTGCACTGCAAGAATCCGGCGGTCACGCCCGGTTATCACAATATGCCGGAAAAGACAGCGGAGGCGATGACCGGGGACGGCTGGTACCGCACCGGCGATGTGATGCGCCGCGACGCCGACGGCTTTCACTATTTCGTCGGCCGGGTCGACGACATGTTCAACTGCGGTGGCGAGAACATCTATCCGTCCGAGGTCGAAAAGCTGCTGGAGCGGCATGAGGCGGTGGAGCAGGCCTGCGTGGTACCGGTTCCCGACGATATCAAGGGATTCAAGCCCGTCGCCTTCGTGGTCGCCCGGCCTGGCGCCATGGTGACCGAGGATCTCATCAAAAGCTACACGCTGGCAAATGGGCCGGCCTATCAGCATCCGCGCTCGATCACCTTCCTGGAAAGCCTGCCGCTGACCGGCACCAACAAGGTCGACCGCAAACTGCTGATCCAACGTGCCGAGGAGGGACGGAACCGATGACCGACCTGGACCTGCAGCTTGACCATGTGGGAGTCGCGGTCGCGACTCTGGACGAAGCGCGGGAGACCTATACCCGCCTAGGCTTCACCTTGACCGCGCGCAGCATCCATTCCGGCTCCATAGAGCCGGGTGGTCCGGTCGTGCCTTGGGGATCGGGCAATCATTGCGCGATGTTCGAGCAGGGCTATCTTGAGTTGATCGGCATCACCGACCCGGCGCTCTATACCTCGGTGAGTGGGCTGCTCGACAAGTATCAGGGCACGCACATCATAGCGCTTGGGGTGTCGGATTCGGAGCTCGCCTACGAGGTGATCACCGCGCGCTCCGGTGCGGTTCAGCCGGCGGTCAAACTGGAGCGGATGGCGCCCTTTGGTCCGGACAATTCCGAGCAGCGTCAGGCCCGGTTCCGGAACGTCCACACGATCCGCGAGAAAGTGCCGGAAGGCCGCATGATCTTCATTCAGCATCTGACCCGCGATGTGCTGTGGCAGCCGCATTTGCTGGGTCATGCCAACGGCGCGGTGGCGATGGCGGAAACCGCGGTTTGCGTCGACGATCTGGAGGCGACCTGCACGCGCTATACGGCCATGTTCGCAATCGAACCGACCCGGCACGGGAGCGATATCGCGGTCTATGATCTGGGCAACACCAAGCTTTATGTGCTGACCGTAAAGGGGCTTGGCAAGTGGGCGCCGGGCGTCACGCCGCCGAGATTGCCGTGGGTCGCGGGCTTTGGCGTTCGGGTCAAGGATCTCGCGGCGACCGAGGCCTATCTTACTGGCGCGGGCTTCGCGCCCAACAGGCATCCCTATCCCGCCGTCTGGCTCAAGCCCGACGCAACCCTCGGCGTGGTCCTCTCCTTCATTCAGGCGTGAACGCGATAGCTTGTTGCCCGGAACAAGGCTGGATAAGGAAATCGATCCGCTTGCCTTAGCGTCCCGCCAGGATCGCATCGGCGATCTTTTCCGCCGTCATCAGGACCGGGAAGTTCGTGTTCGCGCAAGGAACCACCGGGAAGATCGAGGCATCGCAGACCCTGAGGCCGTCCATGCCCTTGACCCGTCCGGCGGTATCGACAACGGACATCGGATCGTCGGCGCGTCCCATGCGGCAGGAACAGGATGCATGCCAGACGCCGACCGCCCCCTTGCGGACGAACTCCTCCATCTTCTCCTCGTCCTCCAGCACATCCTTCATCGAGTAGGCATCCACGACGAACTTATCCATCAGGAAGTTCCGCAGCGGCTTCGGGCCGTCCAGAAGTTTCGCGGCGAGGCCGGTGAACATCTCGTTGAAGGTGCTCTTGGTGCCGAACTGGCGGACCTTGTCGCCCCAGACCGCCGGGAAAGCGCGGCTGGAGACCTTGGCCATCTTGGGATGCTCATGGACCTTCGCCATCATGCGCACGCCCTCCATCAGCCGGTCGAGATCGCGCTTGTCCGAGAGCAGGTTGAAGTCGACGCTCGGCTCATCGCGCCAGTCCTTGCTGGTCAGCGTCACCTCGCCGGTTTCGGAATAGGTCTTGTTGACGAAGATGATCATCGAGCCGAACTGCTTGCCCACCGCATGCCAGAACGACTTGCTGGCCGCCGCCACGAACATGTCGCCCTGGCGCGCGTCCTCGATTCCCGAGGTATAACGTAGCCCGACCATCAGATGCCGCCGGGTGAAGTCGCCCATTCGCGCGAACGGCTCGAGGAAGGCGGCGACCGCGATCGAGGGGTGATCCATCAAGCGCTGGCCGACCCCCGGCAGGTTGTGGCGCACCTCGATGCCCAGGTCATGCAGGTGCCCCGCGGGACCGATGCCGGCGCGCAGGAGATGGGCGGGGGAGTGAATGGCGCCGGAGGACAGGATCACCTCCTTGGCGCGGAACTCGGTCTCCTTGCCCTCGACGCGGGCTTTCACGCCGACGCATTTGGCGCCCTCGAACAGCAGCTCGGTAACCTGGGTAAAGGTCGAGATATGCAGGTTCTCGCGCATCCGCGTGCCTGGATCGAGATAGCCGATCGCGGCTGAAACCCGGCGCTCGAAGGCGTTTGAGATGGTGATCGGGAAATGGCCGTCGACGAACTCGCCGTTCTGATCCGGCAGGTACTGGAAGCCCATTTCCTTATAGACCTCGGCAATCGCCTTGGCGTGCTCGCTCCACAGGTCCGGGAAGATCCGGCGTACCGGAATGCGGCCTTCCTTGCCATGCAACGGGCCCTCAAAATCCATGTCCCGCTCGACCTTCTTGAAGTAGGGGAGCACATTGTCCCAGTTCCAGCCCTCGGCGCCGCGCTCCTCCCATTCGTCGAAGTCGGCGGGCGCGCCGCGGTTCGCCATCTGCCCGTTGATCGAGGAGCCGCCTCCGAGGATCCTGGCCTGTTCGTACACCCGTTTGCGCGGTTTCGTCTCCTCGGGATTGTTGTGCGAGATCACCTCGGTGGTGACCTTGAGGTCCGTCCAGGTGAAGTTCGGGTTGAGATAGGCGAGGCCCGGATAGCTGTCGAGCACCTCCTCGGGCACTTTGCCGTGCGGGGTGTCCTGGCCCGCCTCGCAGAGCAGAACCTGGTTCGAGCTTCGTGCCGACAACCGGTTGGCCAGAACAGATCCCGCCGAGCCGCCACCGACGATAATGTAGTCGTAGATCATGTCGCTTTCCTTCCCAGCCCGCGCTTCACCTTCTACAATCCCGGACCTCGCGCAATGATGTTGCGCTCGATTTCGCTTGTCCTCTCACCGATGACGTATACCAGCGCATCGCGGTGATACCGTCCAACGGGATAGTCTCGCATGATCCCGGCGCCGCCGTGTATCCGTATGGCGTTTTCGTTGGCACGAAGCGCGGTTTCCGACGCGATCAACTTGGCTTTCGACGCGTTCGCGGCATCAAGGGTGCTCCATTCCCGGAACAGTTCGCGCGGGAGGGTCCCGGTCTCGCAGAGCCGGCGCGCCATAACGCGAACCCGTTCCCGTTCTTCGGTAATGGAAAAATCCAGCATGTCTCGACGTGGGTCCCCTCGGGTTCAGCGCGGCATGGGGTTGCGTAGCCCCGCCTCGTGCATCAGGGGCCAGACCGCCTCGCGGAAATAGGCGAGGTCCGGCAGGAAATCGAAGAAGTTGATCTGCACGCCGTCGATCCCCGCGTCCTTCAGCTTCAGGATCCAGTCAACGATGGTTTGCGGCGAGCCGACAAGATGCACATTGCCGCCGACGGCCCAGTTTTCGAGGCTGTGTCCCTTCCAGGAGCTCTGGTCGCCGCCCATGAAGTCGGCAACGAAATTCCCGACGGCCTCCTCGTCGCGGTCCGCCAGGATGCGGTTGCGCCAGTCCCAGGCTTCGCCATCCGTCGGGCGGCAGATCACGTGAGGGTTCAGCATCACCCGGATGTCCCGGCCCTTGGCCCGGGCCATCTCCTTGATCCGGGCGGTATGCGCCGGCAGAGACTCGCAAGCCTTCTCCGGGTCCGCGCCGGCGGGAGAGGTCGCGAAGATCAGGTCGGAATGGTCGGTCGCGTAGTCCAGGCCCGCGCCGGAAGAGGCGGCATTGACCAGAACCGGTAGACCGTTCACCGGTTTCGGCGCGACATAGGCCTTCTCGGTCGTCCACCATTGGCCCTGGAAATCGAGTTCCTCGTCGCTCGTCCAAAGTTCCTTCATGATTTCGGTGAATTCAGCCGCCCTTGCATAGCGCTCGTCCCGCTCGATCTTCGGCAGGCCGAACATCCGAGGCTCCTTGTCCTTATAGCCGGTCACGACATTGATCCCCCAGCGCCCGCGCGCCATGTGGTCGATCACCGCGCCGTATTTCGCAATGTGCAGCGGGTGCCAGCCGTAAAGGACATGCACGGTCGAGATCAGCAGCACGTTGCGGGTCAGTGGGGCGAGGCCGGCCGACGCGATGAACGGATCGAGTGTGTTCTCGCGGAACCGGATATCGCCGCCATAGCCACCCTTGCCGAGCCACTGGGCGAGCGCGAATACGAGATCGAACCCCATCTCCTCGGCCTGGATCGCGCATTCCGCGTTATAGGCGAAGCTCCAGTCGGTTGCGCGCGGCGCCTTGGAGGGCGACCAGGCGCCTTGCTGATGCGGCAGGAACAGGCCGACGATCAGCGGCTGGCGCAAGGCCCTCTCCAGCGACGTCAGCCCGTCCAGGGTGCCGAGGTCGGGCGCTGAGCTTATTCGGGGTGTAATGGATGTCATGTCGTCACCGTCCGGAAGCCGGGCCGGCGGATATTGTCCGGCCCCGATCCTTTGCCCGCAAGCCCCGCGAGACGGCGGATCAGGCGGCGAGCTTCGGAATCAGTCTCTCGATCATCCCGAGACACAGGTTCAATTGATCCAGGGTCACGAATTCGTCCGGCTTGTGGGCCTGTTCGATCGATCCCGGGCCGCAGACGACCGTGTCGATGCCGACCGCCTGGAACAGCCCGGCCTCGGTTCCGAAGGAAACGACTTCCGACGCATTCTCGCCGGTCAGGGCCTTGGCGAGGGCCACGGCTTCGGAATCGGTCATCGGCTCGAGGCCTGGAATCTCACCGATCACATGGGTGACGATCGAAGCCTCGGGCGACACGGCGCGCATCTTCGGCAGCAGATCCTCCGCCGCGTACCGGCGGATGGCGGTGAGTGCGAAATCGGCATCGTCCCGGCTCACCGGGCGCATCTCCCAGTCGAGGGAGCAATGACGCGGGATCACGTTGCGGGCAATACCCCCCTGGATCACGCCGGTCTGGATCGTCGAATAGGGCGGATCGAAACGGCTGGCCGTCGGGGTTCGGGCTTTCAGAGCCTCCTGCGTCTCCAGAAGCTTGCCGATGAAGCGGGCGGCGTATTCGATGGCGTTGACGCCCTGGCCCGGAAGCGAGGCATGGCCTTCGAGGCCGGTGAACTCGGTGGTGTATTCGTGGCCGCCCTTGTGCCCCTCGATGATCCGCATGCCGGTCGGTTCGCCGATGATGCATACCTTCGGGCGCCGGCCGGTTGCGAGGAGGGCCTCCAGCATCCGCCCCGCGCCGAGACAGCCGACCTCCTCGTCATGAGTGAACGCCAGATGCAGGGGCCGGGTAAGCGGTCTCGCGGCGAATTGCGGCGCCATGGCAAGGGCGGCCGCGATAAAGCCTTTCATGTCACAGGCGCCTCGGCCGGTGACGGTATCGCCGTCGTCCCGGGCGCGGAACGGATCGCCGGTCCAGGGTTGACCCTCCACCGGCACCACGTCGGTATGGCCGGACAGCACAACGCCGCCATCCACGTCCGGGCCGATGGTCGCGAAGAGATTGGCCTTGGCGCCGGTATCATCGCGGGTCACCTCTAGCCGCGCTCCCAGCGCTTCGAGGCGCTCGGCGCAAAAATCGATCAGCGCGAGATTGGACTCCGAGGATACCGTCGGAAAGCCGATAAGCTCGCCGAGGAGGGACCGGGTCTCGTTAAGTTCGGCATGGGGCATGCCTTCCCCCAATCTGTGATCACGCCTCACGTCGGCGTCCCGTAGCCGTCAGGCTACATGCCGCACAAGCGAAGAGCGAGCATCCATGCGCGATATCCCTATTTTCAGCGAATCGGATCTATAGGCCGGTTGGCGCCAAGAAGTGCAGCTTTAGAAACGGCTATGCGGACTTGAGCAATCCGTTGAAGGCGTCCGATAAAGCAAAACCGCCGCGATCTATGGGACCGCGGCGGTTGGACTAGGGAACAGGAACAGACCCGATCAGCTACACCCGCTGGTTCCTCCGCAGGTGTTGCACTTCATGCAGGTCCCGTTGCGGACCAGGGTGAAGTTCCCGCACTCCTCGCAGGCTTCGCCCTCGTAGCCCTTGATGCGGGCTTCGCGGATCTGCGCGAGCTTGGTATCGACCGCGTCCATCACCGTCTCGCTCACCCCGACCGGGGCCGTGCCGCCGTTGGACGGCGCGGTCTGCAGACCGCCATTGCCGCCATGGCCGTGGCTGTGACCGTGACCGTTTCCGCGCGCGGGCGCGGCTTCGGCGGATGCGATCACCGCTTCGCTTGCCGCTTCGGCGGTGACGACCGGCGGGGCACCGTTGGTGCCGGTCGCCTTGTTGGCGCCGCCCTGCAGGACCACGAGGTTGTTGCGGACATAGCCCCGGCTCGCCATCTCGCGGAGCTTTTCCATGGCGCCGTATTCCTCGTCCGCGTCACCGACCGTGTCGGGCTGCAGATCGTCCTTGTTCACATGGCTGAGATCGTGACGGTCGAGATAGGAGATCGCCAGCTCGCGGAACAGATAGTCGAGGATCGAGGTCGCCATCTTGATGGCGTCGTTCCCGGTCACCATGCCCGAGGGTTCGAACCGGGTGAAGGTGAAGGAGTCGACATATTCCTCCAGCGGAACGCCGTATTGCAGACCGATCGAGACCGCGATGGCGAAACTGTTCATCAGCGAGCGGAAGGCGGCGCCCTCCTTGTGCATGTCGATGAAGATTTCGCCGAGCCGGCCGTCCTCGTACTCGCCGGTCCGAAGATAGACCTTGTGGCCGCCGACATTGGCCTTCTGGGTATATCCCTTGCGCCGCGGCGGCAGGACCGCCCGATCGGCGGAGCGCTCGCGCTCGACCACCTTCTCGACGACCCGTTCGATGATCCGTTCGGCGACGACCGGGGCCTTGACCGCGATCGGCGCTTCCAGGAACTCGTCCAGATCCTCTTCATCCTCGACCAGGCTCGCGGCCAGGGGCTGGCTGAGCTTGGAGCCGTCGCGATAGAGCGCGTTGGCCTTGGTCGCCAGGCGCCAGGACAGCATGTAGGCATCCGAACAATCAGCGACGGTCGCGCTGTTCGGCATGTTGATGGTCTTGGAGATCGCACCCGAAATGAACGGCTGGGCGGCCGCCATCATGCGGATGTGGCTCTCGGCCGACAGGAACCTGGTGCCGATCCGCCCGCAGATATTGGCGCAGTCGAAGACCGGCAGATGCTCTTCCTTCAGATGCGGCGCCTTTTCCACCGTCATGGCGCCGCAGACATAGGTATTCGCGGCCTCGACCTGCTGTCTGGTGAAGCCGAGTTCGGCGAGCATGTCGAAGGCGACATCGTTGAGCTGTGCGTCGCTGAACCCGAGCGTCTGGGTGCAGAAGCTTTCGCCCAACGTCCATTTGTTGAACGCGAACTTGATGTCGAAAGCATTGGCCATCGCCGCTTCCAGCATCTCGATCTCGGTCTCGCCGAAGCCCTTTTGGGCAAGGCTTTCCGGGTTGATCGCCGGCGCGCCGACGAGGGAGCCGTGGCCGACCGCATAGCGCGTGATCTCGCCGATCTGGTCCTCGCTATAACCGAGATGGCGCAACGCCTCGGGCACCACGTGATTGATGATCTTGAAGTAGCCACCGCCGGCCAGCTTCTTGAACTTCACGATCGCGAAGTCGGGTTCAATCCCGGTGGTGTCGCAATCCATGACGAGGCCGATGGTGCCGGTCGGCGCGATGACCGTCGCCTGGGCATTGCGGTAGCCGTGCTGCTCGCCCAGCGCCAGCGCCTTGTCCCAGGCCGCGCGGGCGGCGGCCGTGAGGTCGGTATCGGGGCAATGCGCGGCATCGAGCGGCACCGGCAGGATCGTCAACCCTTCATAGCCTTCAGTATCGCCATAGGCGGCGCGGCGATGATTGCGGATGACCCGCAGCATATGCTCGGCGTTGTCCTTGTAGAAACGGAAGGCACCCAGCTCGCCCGCCATTTCGGCGGAGGTCGCGTAGGCGACGCCGGTCATGATCGCGGTGAGGGCGCCGCAGATCTCGCGGCCCTCGTTGCTGTCATAGCCGTGACCGGAGGCCATGAGCAGCCCGCCGATATTCGCGTAGCCGAGGCCGAGCGTGCGGTAGTCGAAGGACAGCCGCGCGATTTCCTTCGACGGGAACTGGGCCATCATCACGGCGATTTCCAGCGTGACGGTCCACAGCCGCACCGCGTGCTCGTAGCTCGCGATGTCGAACCGCCCGTCTTCGAGGCGGAACTTCATAAGGTTGAGCGACGCCAGATTACAGGCGGTGTCGTCGAGGAACATATATTCCGAGCAGGGATTTGACGCATCAATCCGCCCGCCCGCCGGGCAGGTGTGCCATTCGTTGATCGTGGTGTCGAACTGCAGGCCCGGATCCGCGCAGGCCCAGGCGGCATGCGAGATCTTATCCCACAGATCGCGGGCGTCGACGGACTTGCTCACCTCGCCATCGGTGCGCCGGATCAGGGCCCAGCTGTCGCCGGCCTCAACCGCCTTCAGGAAGTCGTTGGAGACCCGGACCGAATTGTTGGAGTTCTGGCCGGACACCGTGAGATAGGCGTCGGAATCCCAGTCCGTGTCGTAGGTCTGGAAGTCGATCCGGTCATAACCCTGCTGGGCGAACTGAATCACCCGCTGGATGTAGTTTTCCGGGATCATCGATTTGCGCGCCGCGAGGATCGCCTTCTTGAGGCTCCGGTTCTGTTTGGGATCGAACCGCGCGTCGCTGTCGGCAGCGCCGTCCCATTCGGTGCAGGCCTTCATCACAGCATTCATGTGCTGATTGGCGAGTTTGGAGCCGGCGACCAGGGCCGCGACCTTCTGCTCCTCCACCACCTTCCAGTCGATGTACTGTTCGATGTCCGGATGATCGATATCCACCGTGACCATCTTTGCCGCGCGCCGGGTGGTGCCGCCGGACTTGATGGCGCCGGCCGCGCGGTCACCGATCTTCAGGAAGCTCATCAGGCCGGACGAGCGCCCGCCGCCGGAGAGCGATTCCCCGGAGCCGCGCAGCTTGGAGAAGTTCGAACCGGTGCCGGAGCCGTATTTGAACAGACGCGCCTCGCGGACCCAGAGGTCCATGATGCCGCCCTCATTCACCAGATCGTCACGGACGCCCTGAATGAAGCACGCGTGGGGCTGCGGATGCTCATAGGCAGATTTCGACCGGGTCAGCTTGCCGGTCTTATAGTCGACGTAGTGATGGCCCTGGGCGGGGCCGTCGATGCCATAGGCCCAGTGCAGTCCGGTGTTGAACCACTGAGGCGAATTCGGCGCCGCCATTTGCCGGCACAGCATGTGACGCATCTCGTCGTAATACGCCCTGGCGTCGGATTCGGTGTCGAAATATCCGCCCTTCCAGCCCCAATAGGTCCAGGTGCCGGCCAGCCGGTGGAAGACCTGCTTGGCGCTGGTCTCGCCGACGGTGCGCTGGTCCTTGGGCAGTTTCGCGATCGCGGCATCGTCCGCCGCCCTGCGCCACAGCCATTCCGGCACGTCGGCTTCCTCCACGGGATGAGAGACCGCCGGAATGCCCGCCTTGCGGAAATATTTCTGAGCGATGATGTCGGAGGCGACTTGCGACCAATCTGCCGGCACCTCCACGGCATCATTCTTGAAAACCACCGATCCGTCGGGATTGCGGATCTCACTGGTGACGCTCCTGAACGCGATATCCGCGTAGGCACCACCTTTTTCAGTCGTGAATCGGCGCTCGATTCTCATTTGGACGCCCCCTGTCCACCGTCTACGGCATAATGGTTTTTCGCTGCCCGGACTAGATATTGTGGCCCGGAAGAAAAACGGTACCGAATATAGTGGTGGGATGGCAAGCAAAATATTCACAAAGTGTAAAAATAATATCCCTAAGAATAAAATTCGAACTTAACATGAACAAAAAAGAACATTTGTTATGTTAAAGTAAAAAATAAGTATTATTTTATGCCCGCACCGCCAAACGAGCGATCGGGTTTCGAAATATCCGCATGCCGCTCAAGCTCTCCTAGAGCCGGCGGAACCCACCCTAGTTCTTCGCGAACAATCCGGGCGAGTCTCACTCTGGGTCCGTGCCAAGAGACCGAACCTCAATGATGCCGGGGTTTCCGGAGGTATGCAATAGATTTTGTGGGTAACAATCTTGCTTTCACTACATATGGCGGCTCTGGTGGTGGTTGGCGCGCGCGGCTTCCGCGATTGCGCGGGCGGATTCACAGGCGGGCGTCAACCACACATCCGTGGAGGAAAGGATATCCGCCGGGGCCTTCGGTGACTGGACGAAGCGGCGTTCCGATGACATAGTCCGCGTGTGGCTAACGAGCGCAGGAACGCGTCGATGAGCGTCGGAACGCTGTTTTATACCTGGATGAACGGACGGCAGGTCGGTACGGATTCATTCGGTAACAAATACTACGAGCATAAGTCGCGCCGACGCCTGGACGGCCGCCTCAAGCGCTGGGTTGTCTATAACGGCATGGTCGAAGCCTCGAAAGTTCCGCCGGAATGGCACGGCTGGCTGCATTACAGCGTGGACACGCCCCCAAGCGGTGAAGCCGTGGCGCGTCACGATTGGCAGAAGGACCATCTGCCGAACCTGACCGGCACCCGCTATGCCTATCGCCCGCCAGGACATGTGTTGAGCGGCGGCAAGCGCGACCAAGCGACCGGCGACTACGAGCCCTGGACGCCGGCCTGATTTCGATGACCTGATCGGACCGACCGGTCCCAAACCGAGAGGGACGGCGCTCATGCAACGCGGTATGATCGAAACGCTGATGGGAGCGGTGGTTCTCGGCGTTGCGGCGCTGTTCCTGGTCTTCGCCTATAGCGCGGCCAATCTTCGGGCCAGCACGGGCTACGACGTTACGGCGCGGTTCAATAAGATCGGCGGCGTGAAGATCGGCAGCGACGTGCGTGTCAGCGGCATTTCGGTAGGCTCGGTGACCGGTCTCGCGCTTGATCCCAATACCTTTCAGGCGATCGTCACACTGACCTTGGATGACGGCTACAAGTTCACCGACGACACATCGGCCGCGATCGCCAGCGAGGGACTGCTGGGCGGCAACTATATCGAACTGGTCCCCGGCGGATCGCCCATGACCATCGAGCCGGGCGGCAGGATCGAATACACCCAGGACTCCGTCGATATCGTGCAACTGCTCGGCCGTTTCATCTTTTCGGTCGAGAAATCCGGCAGCGAGACGAAGTAGGTCAGCAATGTGCCGCCTCCGCCGCGCCGCGCAGATCAAGGGCTTAAGCGCTGTCATCATTCTGGCGACATTGCTGTCCGTGATCGCTCCTGGAGACGGAGCGGCGCAGACCGTGCTGCGCCGGGCCGACCCGTGGCTGACCATGGACGGAGTCGTGCTCCAGGGTCTGGACAAGATCACCGCCCGGGTCTCGGCGGTGGCGATCAAAGTCGGGGAAACCGGCGACTACGGCACGCTTCGGATCACGGTCCGTGCCTGTCGGGAGCGCCCGCCGACGGAGACACCGGAAAGCGCGGCCTATCTGGAAATTCTCGACGAGAAGCCGGGAGAGGCGCCGGTGGCGCTGTTCTCCGGCTGGATGTTCGCCTCAAGCCCGGCTTTGAATGCACTGGAACATCCGGTCTACGACGTCTGGGTGCTCACCTGCAGCAACGCCTCCAAAACCGCGCCCTCATCCTCCAAGGAATAGAAGGCCGCCGGCCGGCGCAGCGCGTCCGCGAGCAGATTGTGGTAGTCGGCGCGGGCGATTTCCCGCGCTCCGAACTGCTTGAGGTGATCGGTGATGAACTGACAATCGAGCAGGGAGAATCCGCCGGCCCGAAGCCTAGCGATCAGATGTACCATGGCGATCTTGCTGGCGTTGGTCACCCGGCTAAACATGCTTTCGCCGAAAAACGCGCCACCGAGCGCGACGCCGTAGAGCCCCCCGACCAGGGTATCCCCGGACCAGACCTCGACACTGTGGCACCGGCCGAGTTCCGCGAGCTCCTGATACAGCCGGCGGATTTCAGGGTTGATCCAGGTGTCGGGCCTGTCCTCCGTCGCCTCGGCGCAGCCGTCCAGAACCGCCGCGAAGGCGGTATCGCATTTCACCTCATAGGGCGCGCGGCGCACGGTCTTGCGCAGGCTTCTCGGTATATGAACGTTATCGAGGGTGATCACCCCACGCTTGTCGGGGTCGACGAAGAACATCCGCGGGTCGTCGCGGCTCTCGGCCATCGGGAAAACGCCGATCGCGTAGGCCTTCAGCAGCATTTCCGGATGCAGATCCGTCACGCCGAAATCTCTCCTGAAATTGCGCGTCGGTCCGGTGATCCGTCAGGACGCGAGAAACTCTTTCTCCAGCCAATGGATGTCATAGTCGCCATTGATGAAATCCGGCACCGTGGTCAAGCCCTGGTGCAAGGCGACCGTGGTGTCGATCCCGCCGATGACGTATTCGTCCAAGGCGCGCCGCAGCCGCAGCAGGCATTCGTTGCGGCTAGTTCCGTGAACGACGAGTTTGGCGACAAGGCTGTCGTAGTGCGGCGGCACCTCGTAGCCGGCATAGAGCGCGGAATCGACCCGCACACCCAGACCGCCGGGCGCATGATAGTCGGTGATCCGGCCCGGTGAGGGGCGGAAGGTTTTCGGGTCCTCGGCATTGATCCGGCATTCGATGGCATGGCCATTGAAATTGATGTCGTCCTGCTTGAATCCCAACGCCGTGCCCGACGCCACCTGGATCTGCTCGCGGACCAGATCGATGCCGGTGACCATTTCGGTGATCGGATGTTCGACTTGCAGGCGCGTGTTCATCTCGATGAAGAAGAATTCACCGTTCTCGTAAAGAAACTCGATCGTTCCCAGGCTTTCGTACCCGAACTTGCGCATGGCGCCGGCGGCGATCTCGCCGATCGACGCCCGGGACTCCGCGTTCAGCGCCGGCGAGGGCGTCTCCTCCAGAACCTTCTGATGGCGCCGCTGCAGGGAGCAGTCCCGTTCGCCGAGATGCACCACATTGCCGTGACTGTCTCCGAGGATCTGCACTTCGATATGACGGGGCTGGTCGAGATAGCGTTCGATGTAGACGGCACCGGAACCGAAGGCCGCCTCAGCCTCGGTCTGGGCCATCGAGATCGCCTGACCCAGCTCGTCGGCGGAGCGGGCCACCTTCATGCCGCGTCCGCCGCCGCCCGCCGCCGCCTTGATCAGGACCGGAAACCCGATATCCCGGGCGATGCCCGCGGCCTCGTCCGCCGAGGAGATGGCGCCGTCGGATCCCGGAACACAGGGGATGCCCAATTGGAGCGCCGCCCGCTTTGCCGCGATCTTGTCCCCCATGGTCCGAATATGGTCGGGCCTGGGGCCGATGAAGGTGAAACCGTGCGCCTGAACGATTTCGGCGAATTCCGCGTTCTCTGACAGGAAGCCGACGCCGGGATGGATCGCATCGGCACCGGTGACCATCGCGGCGGAGAGAATCGCCGGCACGTTCAGATAACTGTCCCGGGCCGGCGGCGGGCCGATACAGACGCTTTCGTCGGCGAGCCGAACATGCATGGCGTCCGAGTCCGCGGTCGAGTGCACCGCAACGGTCCTGATCCCCATTTCACGGCAGGCGCGGTGAATCCGCAATGCGATGTCACCCCTGTTCGCGATCAGAATTTTCTCGAACATGGCTCAGAGCCTCTGCCGGGAAGCCGGCTTGCCGACGGGAACCGGAGACCCCGCGATCATTCGATCACCATGAGCGCCTGGCCGTATTCTATCGGTTGGCCGCCGGTGACCAGGATCTCCTTGACGGTGCCGGAGCGATGGGCGGGAATCGCGTTCATCACCTTCATCGCTTCGATGATCATCACCGTGGCGCCTTCGCTGACTTGAGAGCCAACGGAGACGAAGGCGGGTGAGTGCGGATCGGGGGTGAGATAAGCGGTCCCCACCATCGGAGATTTCAATATCCCCGGGCCATCGGCGGCGGGTGCGGGCGCATTCCCCGATTGCGCCGCCGCGGCCGCCGAAGCAGCCGGGGCCGCCATGGAAGGCATCAGCGCTGGCGCCGACGCGGCGACCGGCCGGGAAACCCGGACCTTGAGGTCGCCTCTGGCATATTCGATTTCCCCGAGGCCGGTTTCCTCGAGCAAGCCCGCGAGCTTTCGGATCAATTCACTGTCGATATCCTGAGCCACCTGATACCTCCCCCGCGCCCCGATCAGGCGGCGTCCAAGATGTGCGCCATCGCCTCGACCGCAAGCACATAACCGTGTGCTCCGAATCCGCAAATCATACCACGCGCCACCGGCGAGACGAACGATCGATGCCGGAATTCCTCACGCGTGTGCGGATTGGACAGGTGCAGTTCGATCACCGGCAACTCGGTCAGCTTGAGCGCGTCGAGAATCGCCACCGACGTGTGCGTATAGGCCGCGGGGTTGATGATGATCCCGGCTGCCGAGCCCCGGGCGCTTTGGATCATCGTCACCAATTCGCCCTCGAAATTGGATTGCCGGAAATCGACGGTTACGCCCAAATCCCGCGCCCGCTCGACGCACATTGCCTCCACGTCCGCGAGGGTTTCGTGGCCGTAGATGTGAGGTTCGCGAACCCCAAGCATGTTCAGGTTGGGCCCGTTGATAATCATGACTTCCGGATGATCGGCCACGTGCTTACCTCGTGCTGTGGTGTCCGTCTGCGGTTATATCATGAGGCCGGACGTGCGCAACGCGCTGACCTTTTCCCCAAGGATCGCCATGCGGAACCGGTGCGGTGGATTGGTGAAGTTCGGCCCGTGCCGTCGAATCGAGACAGCGGACAATACCGTTGCCATGGCGCCAAGGCCGGTATCGGCTTATCGTTATTGATGGATTTGAACGCAGATTGAGAGAGGTTCCGTGGCTGCGATCGCCCGTCGGCACTGCGAGGAAATGGATGCGCGGGATCCGTTGGCGAAATTTCGCGAACGGTTCCTTCTCCCGGAAGGGATCATCTATCTGGACGGCAATTCACTTGGGCCGCTTCCCAAGACCGTTCCGTCACGCGTCGCCCGGATGGTCGAGGAGGAGTGGGGCCGCCATCTCATAACCGGTTGGCTTGCCGACGGCTGGATGGACAAGCCGCTGACGCTCGGAAACCGGATAGCGCGGCTGATCGGGGCCGGGGATGGAGAGGTGGCGGTGGTCGATACCACCTCGATCAATCTGTTCAAGCTGCTTGCCGCCGCGCTTCGGCTCAGGCCCGACCGGAAAGTCATTCTCTCCAACCGGGAGAATTTTCCGACCGATCTCTACATGGCGCAGGGGCTGAGCAACTGGCTGGGGCAGGGACACGAGCTTCGGCTGGTTGCAGAGGAAGAAATCGCCGGGGCGATTGGCAAGGATGTTGCCGTGGTGATGCTCACGCAGACGAATTTCAAGACCGGCGGGGTTTTGAACATGGCGTCGATCACCAGGGCCGCGCATGAGGCGGGAGCGTTGACGCTTTGGGACCTTGCGCATTCCGCGGGCGCCTTCCCGGTGGACCTCAACGGGGCGGGTGCGGATTTCGCGGTCGGCTGTGGCTATAAGTATCTGAACGCCGGGCCGGGAGCGCCGGCGTTCCTCTTCGTCGCACGCCGTCATCAGGCGGAGGCGGAACAGCCTCTGACCGGGTGGCTCGGTCACGCGACGCCGTTCAATTTCGACCTCGAGTACCGGCCGGCCGACGGGATCCGGCGCCATGTCTGCTCATCACCCGGCGTGCTGGGGCTGGTGGCGCTCGAGGCGGCGCTGGACGTTTTCGATGATGTGGACATGGGTCAGATGCGTGTGAAGTCGAACGCGCTGTGCGATCTTTTCATCGCTCTGGTGGAGGAACGCTGCGCCGGCCAAGGCTTCACGCTTGTCACCCCCCGCGAGGCGGGGCTTGCCGAGCCGCTCATTCGGGGCAGTCAGGTTTCTTTCGCGTATCCCGAGGGTTACGCGATCGTCCAGGCGCTGATACGGCGGGGCGTGATCGGGGATTTCCGTGACCCCGACGTGATGCGCTTCGGCTTCACGCCGCTGTATCTCGGCTATTGTGATGTTTTCGATGCGGTAGAGCATCTGCGCCGGTGATGGACGGACGGGAGTGGAATGACGCGGCCCTGAAAGTCCGTGCCTCGGTTACCTGAAGCCGGCGGCGGGTGATATATCACTGCGGAATTGTCTCGGGCGGATTCCTTCGTTACACTTCCCTCTTTCATGCCCCATGCGGCGGTCGTCGCCGTGTGTTCGCGTGGATGGGAGGAATATCATGAAATCAACTACCGTTCTGAAGACACTGGCGGTCGGCACGTTCGTCGGCGCCGTGGCTTTCGCCGCCGCCGGCGACGCGATGGCCGCGGGCAAGGTCAAATGGAAGATGCAGAGCGCTTGGGGAACCCAGGTGCCGAACGCGGGCGAGTCCGGCGTGCGCTTCGTTGAAAGCGTCAGCAAGATGTCGGAAGGCAAGTTCGACATCAAGTTCTTTGATCCGGGCGCATTGGTCCCGGCGCTTGAGACCTTCGACGCGGCCTCCAAGGGCTCGATCGAGTCGGCTTGGACCACGCCTGGCTACCATGCCGGCCGTTATCCCGGCCTGTCCTTCATGACCACGGTGCCGTTCGGCCCGGCGCTGACCGAGTTCCTGTCCTGGAAATGGTTCGGTGGCGGCAACGCGATCCGTGACCGTGTCTATGCGACCCATGACCTGAAGGCCTTCGACGCCTTCTCGCACGGCGCCGAGACCTCCGGCTGGTTCAAGGAGCCGATCTCGGATCTCTCGCAGCTCAAAGGCATGAAGATGCGTTTCTTCGGCCTGGGCGCCAAGGTGATGACCAAGATCGGCGTGTCGACCCAGTTGCTCGCCGGCGCGGACATCTATCCGG
>JAYOEU010000065.1:0-20886 GCA_038116915.1 Alphaproteobacteria bacterium | reverse complement strand
GCGGTCGCGGACGGCGGCTACAAGGAACTCACCTTCGTTTGACGGGCCGCCGGCGGCTTATTTTACCAGGCGCCGGCCCGCGAGGTAGGTGACCTCGACATCGCCGACTTCCTCGGCATGGGTCTTGTTGGCCGGAACCTCGCAAGTCCCGCCGGATGTGTAGGTGTGCGGCTTGCCGTCCTGCGTGATGGTGATCGCCCCTGACAGGACATAGAGCCGCGCGTCGAACGGGTGGCTGTGATCTGGGTTCACGGTTCCCGCCGCCATGCTGCGTTCCTGCAATTGGAAGCCATCGCGTTTCAGTTCGGATTCCCAGGTTGCGCGGTCCATCATGTTTCTCCGGCGTAATCGATCAGGTGCGTAAAGCGCGTCATGCGCATGCAACGCAGGATGCCGACAAAGCGTTCCGGACGCAAGTCAACCCTCCGGCGACCACCGGGAATTTGCGCGAAAGAAAGAACGCGCCGCTGGTCTGGCGGCGCGTTCTGGATCCGAAGCACGAATGGATGGCGTGAGTTGGTGTCCTCAGGCCACCGCGACGCCTTTGCGGGACAGCGCGTCGAGGCTGTCGTCAAGGGCGCGGGCGTAGCGGTCGAACAGATCGTCGATCTCGCTTTCGGTGATCACCAGCGGCGGGCAGAAGCACATGGAATCGCCGACCGGACGGGTGATCAGACCATGCTCCAGGCAATAGTTGCTGACCATGCCGCCGACATTGTCCGATGCCGCGAAGGCTTGCTTGGTGCCCTTGTCCTGGACCAGTTCGGTGGCGCCGATCAGGCCGATCCCGCGCACCTCGCCGACCAGCGGATGATCCTTGAAGCCCCGCAAACGTTCCTGATAGCGGCCGGCGACGCTCCGGACATGGCCGAGAACGTCGTCTTCCTCGTAGATGGTCAGGGTTTCCAGCGCCACCGCGGCTGCGACCGGATGACCGGAATAGGTGTAGCCATGGCCGAACACGCCGAGTTTGGCGCTGGCGTCGGCGATCGCCTGGTAGATATCGTCGCTGATCATGGTGCCGGAGATCGGCAGATAGCTGGACGACAGCGCCTTGGCGCAGACCAGGATATCCGGCTTGATGTCGTAGGTTTGCGACGCCCAGAAATTACCGGTGCGGCAGAACCCGCAGATCACCTCGTCCGCGACCATCAGCACGTCGTGCTTCCGCAGCACCGCCTGAATCTTCTCGAAATAGGTCTTCGGCGGAACGATCACCCCGCCGGCGCCCATGATCGGCTCGGCGAAGAAGGCGGCTACGGTATCCGGTCCCTCTCGAACGATAAGCTCATCCAAATCGTTCGCCATCCGGGTCGCGAAATCCTCCTCGCTCTCACCCTCGGCGCCGAAGCGGTAGTAGTGCGGATTGTTGGTGTGCAGGAACCGCTCCAGCGGTACGTCGAAGCCGGCATGATTGAGGGAGCGCCCGGTCAGGCTGGAGGCCGCCAGGGTAATGCCGTGATACCCGTTCACCCGGCCGATGATCTTTTTCTTCTGATGCCGGCCACGCGCGTTGTTGTAGTACCAGATGATCTTGATCGCGGTGTCGTTGGCCTCGGAGCCGGAATTGTTGAAGAACACCTTCGACACAGAGGTCGGCGCCAGACCCATCAGCTTTTCAGCCAGATCGATGCCTGGCAGATGCGACTTCTGCCCGAACTGATGATAGTAGGGCAGCTTCTGGAGCTGCCTGGTCGCGGCCGCCACCAGGCGCTCATGCTGAAAGCCGAGCGATGTCGACCAGAGGCCGGCCATGCCTTCGATATACTGCTTGCCGCCGTTGTCCCAGACATACACGCCCTCGCCGCGCTCGATGATCATCGGTCCCTGTTCTTCATTGGCGCGGAAGTTCGTATAGGGATGAACAAGATAGGCGACATCTCTCGCCTCGGGCGAGTTGGGCTGCAACGGCATGAGGTCTCTCCAATGGATACGCCGGCGCATATGGCGCCGGGGATAATGTTGGCCAGAGCATAGCAGCTTAAATTCTGCGAGAAAGGGAAGAGTCGCCGCACCCCCGGCGCTATCGCTGGTTCGCCGGTTCCTCCTCCGAGTCCTCGTATTCGGAGATTTCTATCGCCGGCTCGGCATCTTCGTTTGCCCAGCGTGGAGGAGCGGGCGGAACCTCCGCCGCGGCGATATCCTCGCCCCAGCCGTCGGGTTGCCAAGGTTCGTGCACGGCGTCATGCCAGGGAGCGTGGATATCGATATCTCCAATGTCATCCTCCTCCTGAGCATGCTGGTCGGTCTCGAGTATGCGTTCGAGGGTTTCGGAGAGCGTGGCCATCAGGTCTTCTGCGGCGCGATCGTCCACCTCGCGGAAAAGGGCTTCATAATCCAGCAATTCCCGGTCGAGCATGTCGGCCCGGGCGGCCTGATTGGTCGCGCTGCGCCCGCGCAACTGGCGGCGTGCCTCGTCCACCGTCGCCAGCGCCTCATCGGGAGAAATCACCCCCTTGAAGGCCAGCAGCCTCATCAGGTTCACCGTCAGCATGAACCCGGATAGCGCAAACGCCTCCGCTTTGTGGTCCATGGTCATTGTCTCCGAACCGGCTGGCGCGGGGTTTGGAACTATGCCCGGCCCGGGCAGTATGGCCCGCGAGACCGGGTGGGTCGAGTTTATCGGGTCAGCCGTTCGGCGTCCGCTCGGCTCCAGCCTGGAAAATTCGCAGAGCTAGAGAAATTCAAAATCACCGAGGGTGTTTGCGGTCGGCGCCGCGCCGGGAAGTGCCGATGCCAACGCCACGGTGTTTGCGTTTGTGAACAGGGACGCCGTCACCGCAGAGACGGCCACACCGGTCAGGGTAATCGTGGCGCCGTCGGATAGCGTGAGGACGCTGTCCAGGCCGACCTGGGCGGCCGACACCGAGCCGGTGACCGTCAGACGGTCCTCCGTGATCGAAAAGTCGCTGATCACGTCGGCGCCGGCATTGCTTTCGAAGATGAAGGTATCCCGGCCAGAACCACCGATCAGGGTATCGTTCCCGCCGCTGCCGCCGTTCAGAAAATCATCGCCCAGGTTGCCGAACAGCAGATCGTTTCCGCCGCCGCCATTCAAGGAATCCGCGCCTTGACCGCCGTACAGCACATCGGCGGCGTTGCCACCGTCGAGCGTATCGTCGCCGAGATTGCCGTACAGGATATCTGCGCCGTCACCGCCGCTCACGACATCATTGCCCTGCCCGCCGAACAGGGTGTCGTCCCCGGCCTGCCCGACAAGCAAGTCGGCCCCGGTATTACCGTAGATGATATCGTTTCCGCTACCGCCGGTCAGCGCATCGTCGCCGGCGCCGCCGCTGATCAACGAGCCGCCGTCGCCGCCAAGAACCGTGTCGGCTCCGGCGTCTCCGAAGATCGTGATCAACGGTTCAACAGCACCATTTTCCATCGCGCCCAGGCCTTGGTCCAGCCAGGTGCACATCAGCAGTCTTTCGGTCTCGAATTCAGACATGATCCTTCCTAGCGGCCCCCGCCATGGGTCGGGTGTTCGGCGTCATTCTCCGGCGGAAACCCGCGACTGGCAAGTCTGGGGGCGATGGCTTGCCGGTGCCGGCGGAGGATTTTCATCACGGCTCGTCCGGCCGGTTCGCTCCGCGCCAGTGCCGGCTCATGCGGCGCCGATGACGCGAATCGCTTCACTTGCGCGGTTTCGGCTGGTAGTACTCCCGCTAGGCACGGACATTGGCGCGGCCGAACGCGCCGTACGAGACCGGAGGATTTGGAAATGGCCTCAATCTGGAGTCCAGCTTCTTGGCGCGGATTTCCCATCCGGCAGGTGCCGGATTACCCCGACCCGGCGCGGCTTGCCGCTGTCGAGGCCGAGATCTCGACTTTCCCGCCGCTGGTATTCGTCGGCGAGGCGCAGCGCCTGAAACGCGCCCTCGCGCGGGTAGCCGCTGGTGAGGCCTTCTTGCTGCAGGGCGGCGACTGCGCGGAGAGCTTCGCCGAGTTTTCGCCCAACAACATCCGCGATACCTTCCGGGTCTTGCTGCAAATGGCCGTGGTGCTCACCTTCGGCGGTCAGGTTCCGGTGGTGAAGGTCGGGCGGCTCGCGGGCCAGTTCGCCAAGCCGCGCTCGAAGCCGACCGAGGTGCAGGGCGATATCGAACTTCCGAGCTACCGGGGCGACATCGTCAACGGGATCGAGTTCGAGGAGGGCGCCCGCCGGCCTGATCCGGACCGGCTGCTGAAGGCTTACAACCAGTCGGCCTCGACGCTCAACTTCCTGCGCGCCTTTGCCCAGGGCGGGTTCGCCAATCTGGAGGAAATCCATCGCTGGACGCTTGGCTTTGTTTCCAAGTCGCCCCAGGGGGAGCGCTTCGAGGAACTGGCCAGCCGTATCGACGAGAGCCTCGCCTTCATGCGGGCCTGCGGGGTTACCGCGGAGTCGGCCCGCCAGTTGAGGGAAACCGACTTCTATACCTCGCACGAAGCGCTGTTGCTGGGATACGAGCAGGCGATGACGCGCCAGGACACCATTACGGTCGACAAGGGCGGCTGGTACAGCACGTCGGCGCACATGGTCTGGATCGGTGACCGGACCCGTCAGGCCGACGGCGCCCATGTTGAGTATATGCGCGGCATCCGCAACCCGATCGGTCTGAAATGCGGTCCGACGCTCGAAACCGATGACCTGATACGCCTGATCGACACGCTGAACCCGGCGAACGAACCCGGCCGGCTGACGCTGATCTGCCGCATGGGCTCCGACAAGGTCCGCGACGGCTTGGCGCCGCTGCTGCGCGCGGTCAAGAAAGAAGGCCGTTCCGTCGTCTGGTCCTGCGATCCCATGCATGGCAACGTGATCACGTCATCCACCGGGTACAAGACCCGCCCCTTCGACCGCATTCTCTCCGAGGTCCGGGACTTCTTCGAGATTCACCGCGCCGAGGGGACTTATCCCGGCGGCGTGCATTTCGAAATGACCGGTCAGGACGTGACGGAATGCATCGGCGGCGCCCAGGAGATCAGCGAAACGGCACTGGCCGACCGGTATCACACCCATTGTGATCCGCGTCTGAATGCATCGCAGTCCCTTGAACTCGCCTTCCTGATCGCCGACATGTTGAAGCAGCGGCGCGAAGAGGACATGGCGCCGAAAATCGCCGTGGCATCTTGACCCCGGCGGCTTGGAGACCAAAGATAGCCAGCAACAGCCTGAATCTTGGGGCTATGGGTGGGCCAGGACGATGAGCGCACTCGAATTCGACGGCGGTTCACGGTCAGAGAGCGACGGAAACGGACCGCCGGCTTTTCGGCCCCGGCTCGTCGTGCATCCGAATACCGCTGATATATCGCGCTATGTCGACAAGTATTTCCTGCGCACCAAGGACATTGTCGCCAGATTCGGAGATCAGGCGGTCACCTATGCGGTTTTCATGCGCCGCCCGGTTACCTGCGCGCCCAGGCTCGCGGTGGAATGGCTGACCGGGGTCGCCGAGGAGCGCGGCGCGGATATCGAGATCGACCTGAAGCACCGGGAAGGGGCCTGGGTCGGAGCCGGAGAGCCGATCGTCTATATCACCGGCTCGCTGTTCCATCTGGTGGATCTGGAAACCCAGTTTCTGCAAAAGCTCGGCGCCGCCTGTGTTGCCGCGTACAACGCGTACAACATGTGCGTGGACCTGCCGAAGATAGCGTTTCTGGCAATGGATGCCCGGCATTGCGCCGGAGCCGACATGGCCGAACTGATGGCCTATGGAGCCAGTGTCGGGTCGCGCAAGGCGCAGAAGAAGGTCGGCGCCATCGGCTTCATCGGCAACGCGACCGACGAGACCGCGCATTTTTTCGGCAAGGACCGCGGCTTCGGCACCATGCCGCACGCGCTGATCGGTTATGCGGGCTCGACGTTGCGCGCCGCCGAGATGTTCCACGAAACCCATCCGGAAGAGAACCTGACCGTCCTTGTCGACTATTTCGGTCAAGAGATCACCGATGCCCTGGAGGTGTGCCGCAGGTTCCCGGATCTCGTTGCCGAGGGCAGGGTAGCGTTGCGTCTCGACACCCATGGCGGACGGTATGTGGAGGGATTGGACACGGCCAATTCCTATGCGGTGCTGGAACGCAATGCAGCGCAGTCGATTCGGGGTTATCGCTCGGATGCGGAACTGCGGCATCTGATCGGCACCGGAGTGTCGGCGGCGGCAATCTGGCATTTGCGCGAAACCCTGGACCGGGCCGGGTTCGCCAACGCGAAAATCGTCGGATCGAGCGGGTTTTCGCCCGAGAAATGCCGGGTCATGGCATTGGCCGAGGCGCCCATCGATATGGTCGGAACCGGCTCCTATCTGCCAGAGCGGTGGAGCGAAACTTATGCGACCGCCGATATCATCGACTATGATGGCGTCGCTCGGGTAAAGGTCGGGCGGGAGTTTCTACTTAAGAAATGAAGGATCGCATGCCGTCCGATACCGTGTTGCTGGTGGTACATCAGAAGACGTCGGTGCCCGGCCATATCGGAACCCTGTTCGCCGAACGCGGATACCGGTTCGAGCGGTGCTGCCCGTGCAACGGCGACAAGATGCCGGAAAGCGCGGAGTCCTATGCGGCGGTCGTGATGTTTGGCGGACCGATGAGCGCCAACGATTGCTCGATGCAGGGCATCCGCGCCGAACTCGACTTCATTCCCAAGATCCTTGACGCCAAAGTGCCTTTCCTTGGCCTTTGCCTTGGCGGACAGATGCTGGCGCGGGTGCTGGGAGCGAAGATCGCGCCGCATCCCGAGGGACATGTCGAATCCGGTTTCACGCGGATCCGCCCGACCGAGGCCGGTCGCGCGTGGTTCGCGGATTGTGATGTCTTCTATCAGTGGCACCGCGAGGGTTTCGAGGCTCCGGAGACCGCGACCCTGCTTGCCACCGGGGATATCTATCCAAACCAGGCTTTCTCCTATGGCGAGAACGCGATCGGCACCCAGTTCCACCCTGAAATCACCCGCAACATGATCGACCGCTGGACCATGCATGGCGCGCACCGGCTCGGCCGGCCCGGCGCGCAGCCGCGATTGGCGCATGTGAAGGGGTGGGAGATGTTCAATGAGCGGGTGGACCGCTGGGGCCGCAGCCTGCTCGACCGCTTCGGCCTGCGTGGCACGGCCTCTCTCTCCGAGGCGGCGGATTAAGGCGGCGGGCGCCGCCATTCGTGATCCAAAGGAGGTCCGACATGTCCTATCGCCTCTCGATCACTCTCAGTTTTCTGCTTATTGCCCTACTCTTCGGTTCCGGGGCTGCGAGCGCCGACGCGGTGGACGGCGACTGGTGCTTCAAGGACGGCCGTTCGCTGTCGATCGACGGTCCCAACATGGTGACTCCGGGCGGCAAGCATCAAACCGGCGAATATGACCGCCATGTCTTCCGCTACACCATTCCCGATGGAGAGGCCGGCGCGGGAAAGCATGTGCTGATGGTGCAGTGGAGCGAGCAGGAGATCCGGGTCTGGTACGGAACGACAAAGCCGGTCACTCGGGCGGGAGAACCCGAGATCTGGCGCCGATGCCATTTGCGGACCAGTTGAGGCCTTATCGCGACGCCGTCCCGGAAACGGGAATTGTCATTTGAGGGACTTGTCGGCGCCACCCTCCTCGGCCACGATATTCACTCCATCGTTGAGCCCGGGAGTTCCGCCATGAAAGCCGCCGTCTTCCATCGTTCCGGCCTGCCGCTGTCGATCGAGAACATCGCCGATCCCGAGCCGGCGCCGGGGCAGATGATCCTCAAGGTCTGCGCCTGCGGGATCTGCGGAACAGATCTGCATTGGTCCGAGGTCAGCAATGAGGAGTCCGGCTGGCGCGCCATCTATCCCGGCGCGGTGATGGGCCACGAATTCGCCGGCGAGATCGCGGCCATCGGCAAGGATGTCGAGGGGCCCTGGAAGGTGGGCGACCGGGTTTGCGCGATGCCGCAGCTCGGCTGCGGGATTTGTGCCGCCTGTATCGCCGGCAGTCCCCACCGTTGTGTGGCGCCCAAGGCGCGGGCGACCGACGGCATCCCCGGTGCCTATTCGGAATACACGCCGATCGGCGTCAACGAGACCCTGGCCTTGCCGGAGAACGTGAATTTCCAGGAAGGCGCCCTGGTGGAGCCGCTTGCCGTCGGCTTGCACGCGGTCAAGCGCGCGCGCCTTCGGCCCGGCGACAATGTGCTGATCGTCGGCGGTGGTCCGGTCGGCCTGTCGGTGGCGATCTGGTGCAAGTTCTTCGGCGCGCGCGAGATCATCGTCAGCGACCTGATCGCCAAACGGGCCGAGGGGGCCGGCAAATTCGGCGCGACCGGCGCGATCGATGCATCCAAGGAGGATGTTACCGAGCGTTTCAGGGAATTGGCCGGCGGCGCGCCCAATGTGGTTTTCGATGCGGTCGGAGTGCCGGGTTCAATGCAAACCGCAATCGGCTATGCGCCGATCGACGGTCGGGTGGTCGTCGTCGGCCTCTGCATGGTCGCTGACAATTTCAAACCCGCCGAGGCGGTGATCAAGGAAGTCGATATCGCCTTCTGCTTCGTCTACGACAAGAGCGATTTCCGCATGGCCATCGACATGCTGGCCCAGGGCCGGATCAACGCCGCCGCACTGGTCACCCACACCGTCGGCTTCGATGCGTTCCCCGCCGCGTTCGAGGCGTTGAAGAAGCCCAGCGATCAGATCAAGGTGATGCTGCAACCGGATTGATCGAGGAGCGTCATGGCTGGTTTGAGCGAGGCTCGACGGGCTGCCTGGCGGCGGGACGGATATCTCTATCCCTTTCCCATGCTGGACGAGGCGGAGATCCGGGAGTGCCTTGACGGGATTGCCCGCTACGAGGCCTGGCTCGGCGCGCCGATTTCGGCATCCAAGGACCTAAACTGCCGGACCATGCCCTATCTGATCCTGCCATGGGCCGCCCGGATCGCCCGTGATGCGCGGATCCTGGACGTAGTGGAGGACCTGATCGGCCCCGATATTCTGATTTGGACCAGTACCTTCTTCATCAAGGAGCCGAACAGCCCGACCGTCGCCGCCTGGCATCAGGACGCGACCTATTACGGGATCGAGCCGGCGGAACCGGTCACCGTCTGGCTGGCGCTTTCCGACGCGAGCGTCGAAGCGGGCTGCATGGAAGTGCTGCCGCTGGCGGGCGAGAAACGCCAGATGCACCACGTTGCACATGTGGTCGAGAACAGCGTCAACCGCTCGGCCCAACTGATCGTCGAGCCGCTGGACGAGGCCGGCGTTGTGGCGATGCCTCTGAAGGCCGGCGAATTTTCGATCCATCACGGCATGACGCCGCACCGCTCCGCCCCCAACACAACGGGCGGGCGCCGCATCGGGCTCGGACTCAACTACATCGCGCCGACGATCCGTCCGATCGGCGCCCACCGGACCGGAGCCATGCTGGTGCGGGGCGAGGACCGGTACGGCCATTTCGAGCAGGTGCATGGCGCGACGGAGGAGTTGCACCCGGAAGCCCGCGCCACCCATGAACGCATCGTCGGCCTCTATCGTGAGACCTACCGGGAGCAGGAGGCGCTTCACGTCGCCCGGTTCGGCGAACGGTGATCCTAGTTCCGCCGATGGTTTCCAAAATAAAAATTCGAAAGCAATAACCGGAGCGCCGGCGGCGGCGCGGGCGACTATTCAACGGGATCTCTTCAATGAATTGAGGACTCCCCGCGATGAAACCGGTCAATGCCTCCAAGCCAGGATCAAGTCTCAACCGTCTGGCCATCTCCAATCTTCTTGCTCAATCCGGCGAACAGATCGCTCTCGCTGCGGCACCGATCGTCGCCGTGGTGATGCTGGGCGCGGATATCGCCGAGGCCGGCGGATTGCAGACGATTTTGACCTTGCCGTTCCTGTTGCTTGCCATCCCGGCCAGTCTGCTGGCGGACCGGATGTCCAGGCGGCGGCTGATGGTGGCCGCGGAAGCGCTTCGGGCGGCATCGATGCTGATGGTGCTGGCACTGATCCTCTCCGGAGCGATCACCTGGCCCTTGCTGGCGGCGTTGGGATTTCTCGCGGTGACCGGGGCCGTGGTGTTCAGTGTCGCGGGGCCGGCGCTGGTCCCGTCCTTGGTGACGCGGGATCTGCTGTCCCTCGCCAATGCGCGGATCGAGCTGGGGCGGACCATGGCTTTTGCGGCGGGTCCCGCCCTCGGTGGTGTTCTTGTCGGCTGGTCCGGCGCCGAGATGGCATACGCGCTGGCGGCGTCTCTCTCGCTCGCCGCCGCGTCCTTGCTTTGGCGGATGCCCGAACCCGCCCGGGCGCCGGCGGGGCGCCGCCCGATCATAAAGGATCTTAGGGAGGGAATCGGCTTCGTCGCGCGGCACCGGCTTCTGGCTCCGGTCTTCATAACGCAATTCGTGTTCAACACGGGTTATTTCGTGATCATCACCGCCTTCGTGCCGCACGCGGTTCACGGGCTCGGATTGCCGCCGGCGGTGATCGGGATGATTATTGGAATGTATGGCGTCGGCAGCGTCGGCGGAGCGCTCCTGGCGCCGAGGATTCTGAAGGCCGTGGCATTCGGCTGCGTCGTCGCCATCGGTCCGGTCTCGGGCTTTGCCGGAGCGGTATCAATGGCTCTGACGATCTGGTACCCCTCGCCGGTATTCGCGGCGCTGGGTTTCTTTCTGATGGGCGCGGGGCCGATGCTCTGGGTGATTTCAACCACGACAATTCGCCAGGCGGTCACCCCGCCCACGATGCTCGGCCGGGTGTCCGCGATCAACATCCTCGCCTACAGCGCAAGGCCGCTCGGCGCCGGTCTGGCCGGTCTTGTGGGCGGCGCGTTCGGTGTCGAGGCCTGTCTGCTGGTCGCGGTGGCGCTTTTCCTCACGCAGGCGCTGGTCATGCTGGCATCGCCTTTGCGGGGTTTGAGAGCCCAACCGGAGGCCGCCGCCGCTTAGGGCGGCGAGGAGTGGAGACCAATAGCCGCCGCCTTCCCAAGGACCGTGCGGGTATGCTGAAATCCCGGTCAGACCGACTGCAACCCCGCATCCGTGGAGGCCCCATGGCCGCCATCGAGACAGAGCAGGCCTCTCCGAACGCTCCCGCCAGCGACCTCACGCGTGTGGGCTACAATGTCTACCGCGACCCGGAGATCTATGCCCGCGAGCGCGAACGGGTGTTCATGGGGCGGTGCTGGAACTTTCTCTGTCTCGACTGCGAGATCCCCAATCCCGGCGACTATAAGACCACGCATGTGGGCGACGTGCCGGTGATCGTGGCACGGGATGAGACCGGCACGATCCGCGCCATGGAGAACCGCTGCGCCCATCGCGGCTCCCAGGTCTGCCTCGAGAAGTTCGGCAATGCCAAGCGGCTTACCTGCGTCTATCACGCCTGGAGCTATGATCTGCGCGGCAAGCTGGTCGGTGTCGCCTTCCGCAACGGGGTGAAGGGCGAGGGCGGCATGCCGCCGGAGTTCGACCCGGCCCGCCATGGCCTCAGGACCTTGGCGGTCGAGGTGTTTCACGGTCTGGTCTTCGCCAGCTTTCACCAGGGCTTGCCGTCCGTCGAGGAGGATCTCGGGCCCGAGATCACAGCCCGGGTGCGACGGGTGTTCAACCGGCCGGTCACGGTGCTGGGCTATACCACTCAGGTGCTGCGCAATAACTGGAAGCTTTATGTGGAGAACGTGAAGGACTCCTATCACGCGAGCATCCTTCATCTGTTCTTCACCACCTTCAAGCTCAACCGGCTGTCCCAGAAGGGTGGAATCATCGTTGACGAAAGCGGCGGCCACCATGTCTCCTATTCGATGATCGACCGTGACGCCGCGGCCCCGGAGCCCGGCGAGCGGACCCGCGCCGACAAGGACGGCTTCCGGCTCGCCGACCCGTCGCTGCTGCAGGGCCGGGATGAGTTCGGCGACGGCGTGACCCTGCAGATCCTGACCGTCTTCCCGAATTTCGTGATTCAGCAGATCCAGAACGCGCTCGCGGTTCGCCAGGTGATTCCGCGCGGTCCCGAGGAGACCGAGCTGCGCTGGACCCATTTCGGCTTTGCCGACGACGATGCGGAGCTGCTCGGCGCGCGCCTCAAACAGTCCAACATGGTCGGCCCGGCCGGCTATATCTCGCTGGAGGACGGCGCGGTCGGCGCCTTGGTCCAACGCGCGATCACCGGCGCCGGGGATCAGGAATCCGTCATGATGATGGGCGGAAGCGATGCCGCCTCCACCACCTCCCGCGCCACCGAGACCAGCGTGCGCGGCTTCTGGAAGGCCTATCGCGCGCGGATGGATCCCTGATGGCGGGGCCGAGCGACGCGCAGATCCGGGCGGTGGCGCGGCTGAATATCGAATACGCCCACTGCATCGACGACGACGCGCTGGAGCGCTGGCCGGATTTCTTCCTGCCCGAGGGACTCTACCGGATCACCACCGCCGAGAATCAGTCGCGCGGCCTGCCGATCGGCATCATCCACGCGGCGGGCCAGGCGATGATGCGCGACCGGGTGCTCTCGCTGCGGGAGGCGAATATCTACGAGCCGCAACGCTATCGCCACATCCTGTCGGAGCCTCTGGTGCACCTGGAGCCGGGCGGCGCGCTCCGGTCCCGCACCGGCTTCATGACCGCGCGCATCACCAGCGGCGCCGAAACCATGCTGTTCGCGACCGGGGTCTACGAGGACATTGTGGTCAAGCGCGGCGGCGTCTGGCGGTTCGCCGAGAAGATCGTGGTTCTCGACAGCGACCGGGTCGACACGCTCCTGGCCTTGCCGTTGTGAGGGATGATAGCAAATTGATAATAATTTATATTTTCCATATTAGCGAAATGATTTATGATGGAGAATGAAGCAGATAACCTTTACCAAAGAAGCATTGCGGGCTCTTCGACGAATGCCGGCGAATACGGCACGGTTGATACGAGATAAAATCGACCAATACGCGCTCAACCCGGCGTCGCTCGCGCCCAATGTCGTCAAGCTTCAAGGGCGAGACGGTTACCGGCTGCGCGTCGGCGATTGGCGGGTGATCTTCAACGATGACGGCGCGGTGCTGGCGGTCTTGAAGATCGCGCCGCGCGGTAGCGTTTATTGAGGGAGCGGATCATGCAGACGATCAAAACCCCCGGCGGCGGCGAGATGGTGGTCCTGGCGATGGAAGACTATCTCAAGCTCGTGGAGGCGGCGGAGGGACACGCGGATGCGGCCGCCTATGACCGCGCCAAGCAACGTCTCGCTGACGGGGAGGAGGAACTCATCCCATCGGCCATCGTCGACCGCCTGCTGGACGGAGAAAACCCGATCCGCGTCTGGCGTGACCACCGCTGCCTCACCGGCCGCGCCCTCGCCAAGCAAGCCGGCATCGCGCCCGCCTACCTTTCGCAGATCGAAACCGGCAAGCGCGAGGGAACGGTGGAAACCCTGAAGGCCCTGGCGCAAGCGCTGGGGGTGACGGTGGATGATCTGGTTTGAGACGTGCTTGGGCAGGCATGGACTTCGTGCACTCGGAATTGGGGTACGGTGACAGCTCCCTGATCCACCTGTCCCCGATTCACTGAACTCTCATAGACCATCGTCATCCCGCTGAAAAGCGGGACCCATGCCGCTGAACCTTGCACTCGAGGGGTGGTTCCGGTCACTCCCGGTTCATGGAATTTAACCATGGCCGAGGCCGCGAGGGCCGGAGGAATGGATCCCGCGTCAGGCGCGGGATGACGAAGGTGGAGCGAATTCAGTGGATGTCCCCGATCTACCCCCGATCTACCAATCCAACCCTTATCCCCGGCGCAGGCCGGGGCCGACGCCTGAGCCGGCGGAGCAGCGGGATGGCGGAGCACTTTCGAAGCCGCCGGATGGTGATTTTCCACCCGTCACGCGGGCCAGCCTCAGGCTTCGGCCCCGACCTTCGTCGGGGATACGGGAGGGGGGTGGAACCGGTCGCTTGCCTGTTTGAGGCTGGAGATCAGTAACTGTCCCCAATATCCCGTCCCCAATCTCCCAACCATCACCCCCTTCCATCAACAACCCTGACCGCCTTGCCCATGCTGCGCTCGACCCCGCCGGGGTCCAGCACGTCCACCTTCGCCGTCACCCCGACCACGCCCTTGACGTAGCCGGCGAGTTCGCGGGCCGAGGCGGTGCGGGCCTCGGGGCTGGCGGCGGAGGCCGACGCTTCCACCTTGACCGTCATCGTGTCCATGCGGCCCTCGCGGCCGAGCACGATCTGGTAGTGCGGGGCGAGGCCCTTGCATTTCAGGATCTGTTCCTCGACCTGGGTCGGGAAGACATTGACGCCGCGCAGGATGATCATGTCGTCGGAACGTCCGGTGACCTTCTCCATCCGCCGCATGGACCGCGCGGTGCCGGGGAGCAGGCGGGTGAGGTCGCGGGTGCGGTAGCGGATCACCGGTAACGCCTGTTTGGTGAGGCTGGTGAAGACCAGCTCTCCCAGCTCTCCGTCGGGGAGCACCGCGCCGGTTTCGGGGTCGATCACCTCGGGATAGAAATGATCCTCCCAGATATGCAGGCCGTCCTTGGTCTCGACGCACTCGTTGGCGACGCCCGGGCCCATTACCTCGGACAGGCCGTAGATATCGACCGCGTGCATGTCGAAGGCCTGCTCGATCTCGGCGCGCATGGCGTTGGTCCAGGGCTCGGCCCCGAAGATGCCGACCTTGAGCGAGGACGCCGCCGGATCGCGGCCCTGGCGGCGGAACTCGTCCAGGATCGCCAGCATGTAGGACGGCGTGACCATGATCACCTCGGGCTTGAAATCCTCGATCAGGGTGACCTGGCGCTCGGTCATGCCGCCGGAGACCGGCACCGTCATGCAGCCGAGCCGCTCGGCCCCGTAATGGGCGCCGAGACCGCCGGTGAACAGGCCATAGCCATAGGCCACATGCACGGTGTCGCCGGGGCGCCCGCCGGCGGCCCGGATCGAGCGCGCCATCACATCGGCCCAGGTATCGATATCCCGGCGGGTATAGCCGACCACCGTCGGCTTGCCGGTGGTTCCGGACGAGGCATGGACGCGGACGACCTGATCCTTCGGCACCGCGAACAGGCCGAAGGGATAATTGTCGCGCAGATCGGTCTTCTTGGTGAACGGGAAGCGGGCGAGATCGGCGAGTGACGTCAGGTCATCCGGATGCGCGCCCGCCGCGTCGAAGCTCCGGCGGTAGAACGGCACGTTCTCGTACGCGTGGCGCAGCGACCATTGCATCCGCTGCAACTGCAGGGCCGCAATCTCGTCCCGGCTGGCGATCTCGATCGGGTCCAGGTCCTCGGGCTTCGGCGTGAGGTCCAGCATGGGGGCTCCCGTGGCGGATTGGGCGGTTGCGGTTTACCGTGCCTCCTACATACGCCGGTTTCGGTTGGGGAGACAACGCCGCCGGCCTGTTGTATCTAGCCATGCGTGGAGACGCCGCGTTGGGGTGCCACACTCGGGGGCGCCAGGTTGGGGCCGCGAACGGAGCGATCGTGTCTGAGAACCAAAATTTGCCGCGCGACGGTCACATGGCCTTTGGAACGCCGATGCTGGTCCGCCGGGAGGCGGGGGGCGAGGCGCTGAACCGCGCGCTGATCACACATATAACGGCGCTGCGTGATGCGGACGGCGCGCCCGGTCCGGTCTCCCGGTCCGGGGTCGGGGGCTGGCGGACCGGGGATGACTTTCTCGACGATCCGGGGCCGGCGGTTCGCGACTTGCGGGCGCTCGCCGAGGCGGCGGTGCTCGAGATGCTGGCCACGGCGAAGCCGGGGGCGGCGGAGGGACGGATCACCCGGCTTTACGGCTGGGCGAACCTGAACCGGCCGGGGGACTACAACACCATCCACAGTCATCCGACCAGCCAGTGGTCCGGTGTCTATTATGCCTCCGTCGGCGAGAATGATCCGTCGCGCCCGCTGAGCGGGGTGATCGAATTCCAGGACCCGCGCGGCGCCCCGCAGGCGCAGCCCTTCCCCGGTTTCGATTTCGGCCGCAAGCTGCGCCTGGTGCCGGAGCCCGGATTGCTGTTGCTGTTTCCTAGCTGGCTGCTGCACATGGTGCATCCGTTTCACGGCGCGGGAGAGCGCATCTCCATCGCCTTCAACGCGCAGTACGAATAGAGGGAGGCCCGGATGATCGACGAGGCATTCCGCGCCGCCGCCGCGCCGCTTTCGAGCCCGAAAATGGGAACTGAGGTGGTCGCGCCGTTGCTGTATGACCTGGTGATGTTGCATCGCCCGCGCCGGATTCTCGAGGTCGGTGGTGGCTTGAGCTCCCTGTACCTTTTGAAGGGCCTCGCCGACTGCGAGACGGCGATCGCGGCGGAGACGGCGACACCCGGCGGGCTGCTCAATCCGGCCTACTACCAGAATCCGCCGGCACCGGCCCGCCTGCACATGATCGACAATCTCGTTCATCCCGATACCACCGCCGGCAAGGTTATCCGGGTTGCCAATGAACTCGGGATCGACGGGCCGCTGCGAGTCCATGAGGCGGATTTCATCGGCTATGCCGGCTCACTGCCCGGGGACGAACTTCCGTTCGACATGGTCTGGTTCGACTGCGGCACCATCGAGTATTTCCAGCATTTCCGCCGCGCCTATTGGCCGCTGGTGAGCCGCAATGGCGGCCTGATCCTTATCCATTCGCTGGCGACCAATTTTCACGGTCAGATGTTTCTCTCCGAGTTGAAGCTCGATCAGGCGACCAAATCCTTCACCGAGTTCGAACTGATGACCCTGATCGAGCCGCACAAGACCCGTCAGAACAGCGTGACAATGATCCGCCTCATCGGCGCCCAGCACACACAGATCCACAGCGTGATGCCGTGATCTTGGCTTTGGTGGTCAAGCGATCAATTGTTGACGTCGCCTTGGCGAACGGCCGGGCCATGTACAAACTGTTCCGCGGCTTTGAACCGACCAATGGAACCTGTCACGCCGTTGGGGCAGTCGCTGGGCCCTGCCTTTCGCCAGAGCGACGGCAATTGTTGATAAACCTGCCAAAAGATGCACTCGGAGCCCTCAATGTCTGACGCCTCTTCCAAGACCATCGTCTCAAGCTGGAACGAATGGGATCCGCTGCGGCATGTGATTGTCGGCCGCGCGGACGGTTGCTGTATTCCGCCGCCGGAGCCGGCGCTGGACGCGAAGGTGCCCGAGGACAGCGACATGCGCGGACAATTCGGTCCCCGGCCCCAGGAGAGCGTTGACCGGGCGAACGAATTGCTTGATGCCTTCGCACGCCAGCTTGAGGCGCGGGGCATCCGGGTGGACCGGCCGACGCCGATCGACTTCAACCAGCCGGCGGCGACGCCGGACTGGCATACCGACACCATGTTCGGCTGCATGCCGCCGCGCGACGTGCTGCTGACCGTCGGCAAGGAGATTCTCGAGGCGACGATGTCCTATCGCTGCCGCTGGTTCGAGTATCTCTGCTATCGCCCGCTGCTGCAGCGGTACTACGACGAAGACCCGGCGATGCGGCACGAGGCGGCGCCGAAGCCGCGATTGACCGATGCCGACTATCGACCGGACTATCTCTCCGAGAAGATTGGCGTAGAAAAGCGCCTGGAATGGACGGCCGAGAAGTTCTTCGTCACCACCGAGGAGGAGCCGCTGTTCGATGCCGCCGACGTGCTGCGTTTCGGCAGGGACCTGGTGGTTCAGCACGGCTTCACCACCAATCTGAAGGGTATCGACTGGCTGGCCCGGCATTTTCCCGACCACCGCGTCCATGCGGTGAACTTTCCCGGTGATCCGTACCCGATCCATATCGACGCGACCTTCACGCCGATCCGGCCCGGCCTGATCATGAACAACCCGGTCCGCCGTCTGCCTGACGATCAGCGCGCGATGTTCGAACGCAACGGGTGGGAGATCGTGGATGCCGCCCAGCCCGCCCACAACACGCCGCCGCCGCTCTGTTATTCCTCGGTCTGGCTGTCGATGAACGTGCTGATTCTCGACCCCAAGACGGTGTGCGTCGAGAAATCCGAGGTCTATCAGGCCGAACAGCTCGACAAGCTCGGCATGGAGGTGGTGGAAGTCGAATTGCGCGATGCCTACGCCTTCGGCGGCGGTCTGCATTGCTGCACGGCGGACGTTTATCGCGAGGGCGGTTGCGAGGATTATTTTCCGAAAGGCTAGGGTTTCGACGCCATTGGGGATGAAACGCAGGAAGACCGCCGACAAGTCCCTTCGAGACGCGTCCCCATGGGCCGCTCCTCAGGGCGAGTGATATGGCGATATGGCTCTCACCCTGAGGAGGGCGCCACGCGCCCGTCTCGAAGGGTCTTGTCCGCCATGATGGGGGTGGCCCCATCGGACTGTTCCGCCGCCGCAACCCCTGTTACCCTTCATTCCAAACCGGAGATCCCCCGAAAGGAGCCCGTCATGAGCCGTATCGTCACCCTAGGCGCCGCCCAGATGGGCCCGATCGCGCCCGACGAAAGCCGCGAGAGTTGCGTTGCCCGGATGGTGGAGCTGATCCGCGAGGCAAAGGGACGGGGCGTCAACTATGTCGTGTTTCCAGAGCTTGCGCTGACCACCTTCTTCCCGCGCTACTACGAGGAAGACATCAGCCGGATGGACCACTGGTACGAGACCGAAATGCCGGGGCCGGCGACGCGTCCGTTGTTCGAGGCGGCCTCCGAGGCGGGGATCGGCTTCTATCTCGGCTATGCGGAGCTGACGCCCGACGGGCACCGCTACAATACCGCCGTTCTTGTCGACGGGACCGGGCGGATCAACGGCAAGTATCGCAAGGTGCATTTGCCGGGCCATTCCGAATACGAGGCGCAGCGCCCCTTTCAGCATCTCGAGAAGCGCTATTTCGAGCCCGGCGATCTGGGTTTCGGCGTCTGGCGTCAGCATGGCGGGATTTTCGGGATGGCGATCTGCAACGACCGGCGTTGGCCCGAGACCTATCGGGTGATGGGTCTGAAGGGCGCCGAGGTGATCTCGCTCGGCTACAACACGCCAGATCTGAACACCTCGGGCGACGAGCCGAATCACCGGCGGATGTTCCATAACCATCTGGTGATGCAGGCCAATGCCTATATGAACGCCACCTGGGTGATCGGCGTCGCCAAGGCGGGGATTGAGGATGGCTGCATGCTGATCGGGGGGTCCTGCATCATCCAGCCGTCCGGCGAGATGACGGCGCTGGCGACGACGCTCGAGGATGAGTTGATCACGACGCGGGCGGATTTCGATCTCTGCGCCATGCCAAAGGCGACGATCTTCAATTTCGCGCGGCACCGGCGGATCGAGCACTACGGCATTATCGCGAACCAGACCGGCGCCGAATTGCCGCCGGAACTTTCCGAAGCGGCGGAGTAGCTCGCGCGATCGCGATTTGCGCGCGGCGTGCATAGTTCCTAAATCGAAAGGGAGGCCGTCGGCCGGCCGGTTCCGGCGTTGGGAGGATTTTATGAAGCAGGTTATTAGACAGCTCGCGCTTGCGCTGGCGATCACCGCGGGCGCCGCGGTGATGTGGAGCGCCGGGGCATTGGCGGCGAAATCCGAGAGCAAGCGCGTCTCGGTCACCGGAGAGATCATCGATACCTGGTGCAACGTCACCATGATCATGTTCGCCGAGGGCTCCGGTCACTTTCAGTGCGCGGTCTGGTGCGCCGCCGGCGGGATCCCGGTTTCGATCAAGGACGAGGACGAGAATGTCTACGTGGTTCTGCGCATCGAGGGCGAGGATACCAACGTAGCGGCTCCCAGCATCCTGAGGATCCAGGCGCATCAGGTGACGGTTGAGGGAGATCTGATCGAGCGTGACGGGGTGAAGTATCTGCTAGTGACGCAGGTCGCCGACGACAAGGGCATCGTCAATCTGTCCCACGAGGACGTCGGCATCCAGCCGTTCGGGAAGTGAGATCATGAAAAGAATTCTACTTTTGATGACGGTTGGTCTGGCGATGCTTGCGGGGCCGGCCCAGGCGGCGAATGAATGGGGCATCGACGGCGAGAAAATAGCTCAGTTCGAAGCCAAGGCGGTGGACGTGTTGTGTGAGCTGACCGGCGATTGCCCGGCGAATTATGGCGACGGCAAGCGTCAGATGGGACTTCTGACCGATGACGGCACGCTCCGCCTCGCGCTGAAAAGCAACACCTCTTTCGCGGGCGCAGTACTCGATCTGGTGCCCTGGTGCGGCAAGCGGGTGGAGGTCGACGGTTTGCTGATCACATCGGCCAACCCGATCACCTTTTACATGGTGCAGCGTCTGCGGGAGCCGGGCACGGAAAAATGGATAAATGCGCGTGCCTTCTCCAAGGCCTGGGCAGAGGCAAACAACGAAAAGAATGCCAACAACTGGATGCGCAAGGATCCGACGGTCAAGGCGGTCATCGACAAGTTTGGTCCGGTCGGCATTCCCGGCGCGAAAATCCCGGCGCCCTGACCGGATGATGACCGGGGGTATGCCGAACTTCTCTTCGGGAGCCGCGCTGTGAGATGGATTGGAGCGGCCATTGCCGCGATCATCCTGCTCGCGTCGTCCTTGGCGCCGAGCTGGGCGGCAAACCTGCCGGCGCTGTTCGGCGGCCCGTTCCAGCTTGTCGATCACAACGGGCGTTCCGTCACCGACCGGGATTTCGCCGGCCGCTTCATGCTGATCTATTTCGGTTACACCCATTGCCCGGATATCTGTCCGACCGACCTTTCAGGCATGGCGGCGGCGCTCGACCGGATCGGACCGTTGACGCAGCGGCTCCAGCCTCTGTTCATCACGGTCGATCCGGAGCGCGATACCGGGCCGATCCTGCGTGACTTCGCGCGCGCGTTGCATCCGGGCCTGCTTGGCCTGACCGGTTCACCGGAGCAGATCGCGGCGGCCGCGAAAGCCTATCGTGTGCATCGCCGGATCTTCCGGGTGGAGGGAGGCTAGAAAGGCGATTATTTTGTCGACCATTCCTCGCTCGCCTATCTCATGGGGCCCGACGGCAAGTTCGTGACCATGTTCC
>JAYOEU010000064.1:0-21017 GCA_038116915.1 Alphaproteobacteria bacterium | reverse complement strand
CTCCGGCGGCAGCCATGAGCTGTCGGAGAACATCATTCATCTGGTCCTGGCCCGGATCGAGGGTGCGCCCGCCGGGGTGCGGGGCCTGTCGCTGTTCATCGTGCCGCGCTATCGGCTGGAGGCGGACGGGTCGGCGGGAGCCGATAACGACGTGACCCTGGCCGGCCTCAACCACAAGATGGGCTATCGCGGCACGGTGAACACCGCGCTCAGCTTCGGCGATGGCGGGGACTGCCGGGGCGAGCTGATCGGCACGGCGAACCAGGGCCTCGCCTACATGTTCCACATGATGAACGAGGCGCGGATCGGCGTCGGCGTCGGCGCGGCGATGCTGGCCTATGCCGGCTACCGGCACAGCCTGGAATACGCGCGCGAGCGGCCGCAGGGACGCCATCCCGGCGAGAAGGACCCCTCGGCGCCGCAGATCATGCTGATCGAGCATGCCGATATCCGCCGGCTGCTGCTGAAGCAGAAGATCGTCGCCGAGGGCGGGCTCGCGCTCGGCCTGATGGCGGCCAAACTCGTGGACACCCAGCGTCAGGACCCGGACCCGGCGGTCCGCGACGAGAGCGGCCTGCTGCTCGACATCCTGACCCCGGTGATCAAATCCTGGGTGTCCGACCATGCCCTCGCGGCCAACGAGGCGGCGATCCAGATTCTCGGCGGCGCCGGCTTCACCCGCGATCATCCGGTCGAGCAGTTCTACCGCGACAACCGGTTGAACCCGATCCATGAGGGAACCAACGGCATCCAGGCGATCGACCTTTTGGGGCGCAAGGTGGTAATGCGCGACGGCGCCGCGCTCACGCTGCTGGAGCGGCGGGTCTGGGCGACCATCGCGCGCGCCGGCGGCATCCCGGCGCTGACCGAGGACGCGGTTGCCCTCGGCGCAGCGCTGGAGCGGCTGCTGTCGGCCGCCTCGGCGATCCACGGCGCGATGGAGCAGATCGGCCAGAGGCGCGGCCTCGCCAATGCCGGCGCCTTCATGGAAATGGCGGGGCTGGTGACCATGGCCTGGGTCTGGCTCGATCAGGCGGTTGCCGCGGTGGATGGTCTGGAGGCCGGTCCGGACGCCGAGACCCGTGCCTTCCTAGAGGGCAAGCTGCATGCCTGCCGCTACATGCACCGGGTCGAACTGCCGGCGGTGAAGCCCCTGTCCGAACTGCTGGAACGGCTGGATGATACCGTTCACGATATGCGAGCGGAGTGGTTTTAGCGGGACACCGCGTGGGTGATTGAGGGGAGCCGAACCGATGAGCATGCCGAGGATTAAGACGACGGTGGTCGGCAGTTACCCGGTGCCGGACTGGCTGGTCGCCGCGCCGAGCGAACAGGCGCTGGTGGATGCCACGGCCGTGGTCCTGCGCACCCAGGAGCAAGCCGGCATTGATATCGTCTGCGACGGCGAGCTCTACCGCTTCGACATCAACCACCCCGCCACGAATGGGATGATCGAGTATTTCGTGCGGCCGATGGCTGGCGTGCGCACGGCGATCGATTTCGCCGAGCTGGTGGCCTATCGGGCTCAGGCCGGCATGGGCTTCCGCCTGCAGCCGCCGGGGGTCATCGACGGCCCCATCGGGCACGGTACGCTGGATCTGCCGGGGGCCTGGCGCCGGGCCGACGCGCTGGCGAGCAAGCCGCTCAAATTCACGCTCACCGGCCCGCACATGCTTGCCAAGACGCTGGTCGACAAGCATTACGGCAAGGTCGAGGAGGTGGCCTTCGCGATCGCCGACGTGCTGGCCGAACAGGTGAGCCATATCGCGGCGCCGGTGGTTCAGCTCGACGAGGCGAACCTGCCGGGCAATCCCGGCGAATGGGAATGGGCGGCGGAAGCCATCAACCGGGTGCTGGACGCGGTCAAGGGCACGCCGGCGGTGCATCTCTGCTTCGGCAATTACGGTGGCCAGAGGATCCAGTCCGGCGGCTGGGACCGGCTGATGGACTATCTGAACGCCCTGCATGTCGATCATATCGTCATGGAATGCCGCAACCGCCCACCCGAGGAACTGGCGGTTTTCCGGAACCTCCGGCCCGAGATCGGCCTCGGTCTCGGCGTCGTCGATATCAAGGCGACCATGGTCGAGAGCGCCGAGCAGATCGCCCGTGATCTGGAGCGCGCCGCGACGGTGTTGGGGGAGGGGCGGGTCACCCATATCCATCCGGATTGCGGCTTCTGGATGCTGAAACGCCCGATCGCAGACGCCAAGATCCGCGCCCTGGTGGCGGGGCGGGATCTCTATGAGGGGCGCAGGGCAAGCGCGCCGGAGGTGGCGTAGGCCGACCAACCCTGACCCTGCTTTCGTCATCCCGCCGTTCGGCGGGACCCATTCCGCTGACTCGGCAGCCGTAGCAGCGATTCAATCTCCGCTTCGATTTCTACAACCGAGGTGCCCCGCCGCTGGAGGAATGGGCCCCGCCCTTCGGCGGGTTGACGAAGGTGGGGCGGCGAACCTGGTTTTGATTCACCCGAAGTGCTTGAGCAGCCAGTCGGCGGTCTCGCGGGGCTTTTCCTCGATCACATAGTGGCCGGCATCGATCGGGCCGCCCTGGATCGCGCCGCCGGCGTAGTTTTTCCAGACCGCCAGCACATCGCCATAGACCTTGCCGGTGTGGCTGTCCTTGCCCCAGATCGCGAGCAGCGGGCACTTGACCCGGTTGTCGGCATCGAAATCGGCGCTGTCGAGCTTGAAGTCGGAGGTGGCGCAGGCCCGGTAATCCTCGCAGGAGCCCCGGATCGTCTTCCAGGTGAAGCAGCGGACATATTCGGCGAAGGCTTCCGGCGCGAAGGGGGTGAGGCCCTTGCCGGGCTTGGAGATCTTCTTCTCCATGTAATATTCCGGCGGCACTGCGGCCATCATGCGCTCCGGCATGTCATAGGGCTGGATCATGAACACCCAGTGCCAGGACGTCTTGGCCCATTGCGGTGAGGCGGTGGTCCAGATGTGGTGGCTCGGCAGGATGTCGATGACGGCGGCCTTCAAAACCTTGTCCGGATGATCGAGCGCCATGCGGTGAGTGGTGCGGGCGCCCCGGTCGTGGCCGGCGACCAGGAACTGCTCATGCCCGAAAGAGGCCATCACATCGACCAAGTCCTGGGCCATGGCGCGGAAGGAATAATTGATGCTCTCCGGTCCGCCATCCTCGGGTCCGACGCTGTCGCCATAGCCGCGCAGATCGACGCAATAGAGGTGGTACTTGTCCTGCAGCAGCGGCGCCACCTTATGCCAGGACACATGGGTCAGTGGATTGCCGTGGATCAGCAGCAGCGGCGGTCCGTCGCCGCCATGCTCCAGATGAATCTTGGCCGAGCCGAAGCCCCGGTCGGGCGTGGTGATGTCGGCGGTCTCGAAATTCTGGAACATGCGATTGATCCTCGTTTTGAGCGCGGTCGGTGGGCCGGAACGGTCTTATCAGGCAACGCCGTACTGCGCCATCACCGTCGCGGTACGGCGGCTGGCGCGCTCCGGGTCGCTCAGCAACCCGGCCTTGTCGGCGAGACGGAAGATGTCGGCCAGATGCACCGCCGAGCGGGCGCTTTGCTGGCCGCCGACCATGGTGAAGTGATCCTGATGGCCGTTGAGATACGCCATGAACACCACGCCGGTCTTATAGAACCGGGTCGGCGCCTTGAAGATATGCCGCGACAACGGCACCGTCGGCGCCAGGATCTGGTGGTAGAGCGTCATGTCCTGCCTCGCCATGGCGGCGAGCGCGGCGCTGGCCGCCGGCGCGATCGCGTCGAAGATCCCGAGCAGGGCGTCGGAATAGCCCTCTTCGTCGCCGGCGATCAGGTCCGGATAGTTGAAATCGTCGCCCGAGTACATGCGCACGCCCCTAGCGAGGCGGCGGCGCATGGCGATCTCCTTGGCATCGTCCAGCAGCGAGACCTTGACCCCGTCGACCTTGGAGGCGTTGCGGTTGATCACGTCGACCGCGACATCCATCGCCGCCATGTGGTCGCCGCTTCCCCAATAGCCGGCGAGCGCCGGGTCGAACATCTCGCCCAGCCAGTGGATGATCACCGGCTCGCGCGCCTGGGAGAGCAGACGGTCATAGACCTTGGCATAGTCCTCCGGGCCCCTGGCGCATTTCGCCAGCGCCCGGCTGGCCATCAGGATGATCCGGCCGCCGGCGCCCTCGACCATCTCGAACTGTTCCTCATAGGCGCGGATCACGTCATCGAGGGAAAGCGACGGGTCCGGCGCCAGATGGTCGGTCCCGGCGCCACAGGCGATCATCGCCTCGCCGTCATAGTCCCGCGAGGCGGCGACCGAGCGGCGGATCAGTTCCTGGGCCGTCTTCCAGCCGAGCCCCATGCCGCGCTGGGCGGTGTCCATCGCCTCGGCGACGCCGAGCCCGAGGTCCCAGAGGTGGCGGCGGTACGCGATCGTGGCGTCCCAGTCGATGGCCTCGTCCAGCCAGGGATCGCAATCCGCCAGCGGATCGGCCACCACATGGGCCGCCGCGAAAGCCACCCGGGGCAACGCGCCCTCGGCCTTATGCGCGAATTCGGCGGGCGCGCCCGGCGTATACCGCTCGGTGGACCCGTCAGTCCGGGGCAGGGTGAGGGAGGTCATGGCGGGGCTCCTGGGCGGTCTCGAACTGGTTATGCCGGACTTTAGCGGTATCGGGGAAGAAGGTCTCTATCCCTGTTTGATTTCGCGACGGCAATATGCAACCCAAGCATCTTTGAGTTCGAGGCCTGCGCCATTGATAGAAAGACGTCGCCCTGGCGAAGGCCAGGGCTTGTGGCGAGGCTGGGGCCACTGCTGCGAATCCGCACTTTTTCAGATAGTTATGAGAGGCAACCAATGTCGGCAAGAGCCCTGGCCTTTGCCAGGGCGACGTCTTTGGAGACAGGGCGTAAAGGATTTTGAGACGATCCCCTTGACCGTCATATCATCCTTTCGAAATCGAAGCGCCGACGCCTCTCACCTTCCGCTTGGCGTTTTGCTAGAGTCGCGCCGGACACGGTGCCCAAGGGGCTGGAGACATTCATGACCGACAGGCAGGCCGCGATCTCGCTCTGGGATTTTTCCGCCGAGGAAAAGCCGGTCGACGCGCCCATGCGCGGCGATCTCGAGGCCGAGGTGGCGATCGTCGGCGGCGGGTTCACCGGGCTTTCGACGGCCCTGCATCTGGGCGAGAAGGGCATCGAGGCGCATGTTCTGGAGGCCGAGACCATTGGCCATGGCGGCTCGGGCCGCAATGCCGGGCTCTTGAATGCCGGGGTGTGGCTGCCGCCCCAGGATGTGCGCCGACAGATGGGCGAGGAGCGTGGCTCGAGGCTTATCAAGGTGCTGGGCGACGGGCCGGAATACGTGTTCTCGCTGATCGAAAAGCACCAGATCCGCTGCGAGGCGACGCGGCACGGCACCATTCATGCCGCCCACGCTCCCAAGGGGTTCGAGGATCTGCGTCGGCGCTGGGAGGAATGGCGGCGGCTCGGCGCGCCGGTGGATCTGCTCGACCGTTCCGAGGCGGCGGAAAAGATCGGCACCGATGTTTTCCACGGCGGCTTGCTGGATCACCGGGCCGGCACCATCAACCCGATGGGTTATGTGCGGGGGCTGGCCCGGGCGGCGGTCGCGGCGGGAGCGAAGCTGCATACCGGGGTCCGGGTCACCAGGCTGCACCGCGAGACCGGCGGCTGGCGGCTGGAGACGACGGGCGGTGAGGTGCGGGCGAAATCGGTAATTCTCGGCACCAACGCCTATACCGACGCGCTCTGGCCGGGCCTGAAGGACACCTTCACCATCATCCACTACTTCCAGCTCGCGACCGAGCCGATGGGCGGGCGTGTCGCCCATATCCTGAAGGAGGGTCAGGGGCTGTGGGACACCGCGCCGGTCATGTTCTCGCTGCGGCGGGACGCCTTCGGGCGGCTGATCATCGGCTCCATGGGCCGGGTTTTCGGCGGCGAGAGCGGGCTCTCCAAGCGCTGGGCGGCGCGCCGGTTGAAGGCCTTGTTTCCGGATCTGGGCGATGTCGTCTTCGAGAAGGCATGGCACGGCCGGATCGCCATGACGCCGGATCATATCCCGCGCATCCACCGGCTGGCCGAGGGGCTCTACACCCCGATCGGCTATAACGGCCGGGGTATCGCGCCCGGAACCCTGTTCGGCAAGGCCATGGCCGAGCTGCTTTCCGGCGGTGCCGAGGCGGATCTGCCGCTGCCGGTCACCGAGCCGAAAAAGGCCACGGCGGCGCCGGTGATGACCCGCCTGCTGGACGCGGTCTTCTCGGCCAACCAGTTCATCAGGTCATTATGAGGGAATGGACATGTCCATCAGTGAACAGCCGACCCACAAGGGCCAGTGTTTCTGCGGCGCAGTGACGTTCGAGGCGCGGGGCGAACCCCTGCGCATGGGCTATTGCCATTGTGCCGATTGCCGCGCCTGGGCGGCGGCGCCGGTGAACGGGTTCACCCTCTGGCGTCCGTCGGATGTGACGGTCACCCATGGCGCGGAGCATCTCGAGACCTACAAGAAGACCGAGAAAAGTCACCGCAAGTTCTGCCGCAGGTGCGGCGGTCACGTGATGAGCGAGCACCCCGGGGGTGGCTTCATCGATATCTATTCAAGCGTCCTGCCGACCCTGGACTTCAGGCCTGCCGTGCATGTCTATCACGGCGAGTCGGTGCTCCGGACCGCGGACGATCTGCCGAGATATGTCGATCTTCCGGCAGAGGCCGGCGGTTCGGGTAAATTGGCCGACTAGGCGGTGACGGCGCCCGCGAAGGACAGCAGACCGAGCAGGACCAGGCTGCCGGTGATGAACGCGGAGGTTTCGAAGGTTGATCTGACCATTTGGCTTCTCCATCAAGGTGTTGATCGATAAGCCATAGTTGGGGGCTGGCGTGCATTTGTGCATCGCACATATTGCATTGCAGTAATGCGTGAGGCGCATGCGGACTCAATGACGGAATTTTCCGTCCCCCGAATTTTGCCGTCGCCCTGGCGAAAGGCAGGGCGACGGTCGACGTTTTTTGGAGAGTTGGTTTCCCCTACTTCCTGTTCGCCGGATCCGCCGCGACGATGGCCGCGACGTCCTCGGGGCTTTCATCGATGAGCAGGCCGGCGCGTTCCTGTTGCAGCAATAGGAAGGCGCGGCTGTCCCGGTGGCCCCAGCCCCGGTTCAGGGCCTCGCGCATCTCCTGCTGGGCGAGGTTGATCATGCGCATCGGCACCTCGACATCGCGGCCGAGCTCGCAGGCAAGCGCGATATCCTTGTGGGCGAGGCGGAGCGCGAAGTCCGGCGGATCATAGCTGTTGATCAGGAAGTGGTCGGCGAGGCTGTCGAAGGTGCGCACCCGGCCCCGGGCGCCCTGGCGGATCGCGTCCCACAGCGCCAGCGGGTCCACCCCGGCCTTGACCCCGACGGTGAAGATCTCGGCGATCGCCGCCTGGATCGCATAGCCGGCGCTGTTATGGACCAGCTTGGAGACCGCGCCGGCGCCGATTGGGCCGATGTATTTCACCTGATCGCCCATGGCGTCGAGGCAGGCCCGGTTGGCGTTGAACACCGCCTCGTCGCCGCCGACCCAGATCGCCAGCTTGCCCGACTTGGCGCCCTTCGGCCCGCCGCTGACCGGCGCGTCGAGCACGTGCGCCCCCTTTTCGGCGAAGGCGGCATGGATGCGCCGGATCAGGGTCGGCGAGTTGGTGGAAAGATCGAAGAACACCGCGCCCGGCTTGACCCCGGCGATCAGTCCGCCGGCGCCGTCCATCGCCACCGCCTCGATCTCCGGCGGGCCGGGCAGCGAGGTCATGATCACGTCGCTCTCCTCGGCGAGCGCCTTCGGACTGTCGGCCCAGGTTGCGCCGGCGTCGAGATGGGTCTGGGCGATCTGCCGGCTGACATCGTGGACCACAAGGTCGAAGCCGGCCTTCTGCAGATTGGTGGCGAAATGCGCGCCCATCGTGCCGAGGCCTATGAAACCGATCTTCATGGTGTTGTTCTCCGTGATCATGCCGGAAAATATTTCAAAGTTTTCTAAGCCGTATCCCCAACGAAAGTCGGGGCCCATTCCAAGGAAGTTTGATACCATCCGCCGTTGCAAAGCGAGCACTATCCGTCACGCCGAACCGTCTCAGGCTTAGACCCCGACTTTCGTCGGGGATACGGGCCAAGTATTGGATCAAGAACAAGGGCCATAGTCACCCTCGCGCTACTCACTTGAATGCCGGGATGACCTCCTTGGCGAACATTTCCATGGAACGCAGGACCTTGGCCTCTTCCAGATCGCCGAACCAGAAATTGGCGTTGAAATGGTCGATCCCCATCACCGCTTTGAGTTCCTTCACCCGCTCGATGCAGGTCTCCGGCGTGCCCATGACGAAATAGCGTTCCAGCAGATCCTTGTCCGAGGGCTCGTTCTCGAAAGGGATCGCCTGAGCATGGCCCTTCTCGACACGTTCCAGCCCCTGGCGCAGGCTGAGGGTGACCCGCATGTTCCAGCGCGCTTGCTTTACCATCTCCGGCAGTTCGGACTCATCGCGGGTGACATAGACCGGCCGCTGGGTGCTGACCCGGATCTTGGCCTTCATTGCCGGGTCCGTGACCTGCTCATCGAAGCTCCGGCGGAACTCGCCCAGCCTCTCGATCGATACCCCGAAGCCGCCGGAAACCAGATTGAAACCACGCTTGGCGATGGCGCCGATCGATTCCGGGCTTTGGCCCACCACCCAGATTGGGGGGTTCGGTTTCTGCACCGGTGTCGGGAAGACGGTCGTCTCCGCGAAGTCGTAGTATTTGCCGTGATAGCTGAAGGGCTTGCCCTTGAAGGCCTCAAGCAGGATATCGACGGCTTCGTCGAAGCGGGCGCGGCTTTCGCCGAGGGTGAAGCCGAGCCGCTCGAACTCATAGGTCTGATAGCCGCGCCCGAGCCCGACATCCAGGCGGCCGCCGCTCAGCAGGTCGGTGGTGGCGATCTCTTCGGCGACGATCAGCGGATGGTGCAGCGGCAGCACGACGACGGCGGAGCCGACGCGGATGCGCTCAGTCTTGCTGGCGAGATGGCTGGCGAACATCAGGGGCCGCGAAAGATAGCCGTAGGTCGAGAAGTGATGCTCGGCGCACCAGACACTCTCGAAACCCAGCGTGTCGGCATGCTGGGCCAGGGTGACGCCGCGCCCGTAGATTTCCTCATTGCTGCGCGCCGATGGCGACTGAAGCAGAAGAAAAGTGCCGAAATCCATCGAGTTCCTCCCAACCATCCGCGAGGCTTTTCGGTGCAACCTCGCTTTCTCGGGGATCAAGGTGGGCCAGGCATGGCGCGACGGGCAATGCGAAAATGGCCAGCTCGCTTCAACCATCGGAAATGAGTTAAACCGGCCAACAAGACCCTTCGAGACAGCACTTCGTGCTCCCTCAGGGTGAGAACTTTAGGACTTCACACACTCTCACCCTGAGGAGGGCCGTGAGGCCCGTCTCGAAGGGTCTTCTCGACCTGCTCGGTATACCGCCCTACAAATCAGAGAGAAACGCCCGCAGCTCGGCATTGACCCGATCTGCGGCGAGGACCGGCATCATGTGCTGCTGGCGCTCCAGGATGCGCAGCCGCGCGTTCGGGATCGCCGCCGCCATGGCCTCGGACATATGCGGGGGTGAGCCCTTGTCGCCGTCGCCGGTCATGACCAGGGCCGGGCAGCCGATGACGCCGAGCCTGCCGGCGGTCTTGTGATCCTCGGCGGTGAAGACGCGGTAGGCCTTGGTCTTGGCGGCGGCATCTCCCGCGCGCATCCAGCCGAGAATGTCCTCGACCGCCGCGCCCTGTCCGGCGATTTCGTCGGGTCGGAACCAGCGCTCCCGCGCCGCCCGGATGACACTTTCGATGCCCTGCTTTTCCAGAGTGTCGAGGCGGAGGGCGACCGCCGCCGATTCTTCCGGCGTGCGGTCATGGACCGCGTTCATCAGAACCAGGCCGCCGAGCGTCTCGGAATACCGGATCGCATAGGCCTGGGCGATCAGGCCGCCCATGGAAAAGCCGACCAGAACCGGTTTGGCGCCGGGGCAGGCGGTCTCTATCACCTCGTGCGCCTGGTCGACGAAATCCTCCAGCCGGCGCGCGCCGGGCCGGTCGGGACAGCGGCCATGGCCCAGCATGTCGAAGCGGACGACCCGGTGATCGCGCGCCAGATCCTCGACCTGCCGGTCCCAGCTCCGATGATCCATCAGCACGCCATGCAGGAACACCAGGGTCGGGTGATCCGATGATGCCGGGCCGTCAACCCGATAGGGCGTGCCGGAAACGGTTGTTTGCATGGGCCGGTTCTCGTCATTGGTTGCGGAGCGGGCCGGCCGCGAGCACAACCGGCGGCGGTCCCAGCAGGCTATCCCGCCGCACGATAGCTTTCGCCGAAGGTTTCCGTCGTATAGCGGAAGACGCGCAGGCCGTCGGACCAGTGATCCATGTCGAAGCCGGCCTTGCGCTTCAGATGGCGGACGAAATCCTCGGCCTTCGGAATGCCCTCCCAGACACTCGGCAGGAACAGTCCCCGGCGCCCCTGATCCTGGAGGATCAGTCCGTCCATGTCGGGCCGCACCTGGCGCACCAGGTCGGCTTCGTCCTGGAAGCGTATCATCCGGGGGAATGACAGGAGCGAGACCTCGATATCCAGCTGGTCGAGTTCCTCCGGCGTCAATGGACCGAAGCGCGGATCGCCGAACCCGGCCTTGAAGGCGTTGGCGACCACGTCGGGAAGCAGGGGCTGGTGCGCGACGACGGTGCCGATGCAGCCGCGCAGGCGGCCCTGGATCTTCAGCGAGACGAAGCTCGCGCGCATCGCGGTCAAGGATTGCGAGATCTCCTGGCCGAATTCCAGGTTCGGCGCGCGGCCGTTCGCCACCCCGTGTTCAAGGGATTTGCGCGTCACGTCCAGCAGCACCCGGCGATCCGCCTCGGATATCCGCGCGGCATCGGCATATTCCATGGCATAGGCGCCATAGCCGACCACCCGGTCGCGGCCGCCCTTGGTGTCGCCGGAATTGCGCACGTCCAAGTGCGTGACCCGCAGATCCTGGGCGCGGGCGAGTTCCAGAACCCCGGCCAGCGCCCGGTGCCCGCAGGCGCCCTGGCCGTCAATCTTCTCGCGCTGCAGCAGTTCGATCTGGCCGGTAGTCGTTCGGTCAAGGCCGACCGCGGTGTCGTAATCGTGAAAATGGGAGAGGTCCGAGGAGACCGAAATCACCGTCTCCGGCCCGCCCCAGACCAGCTTCAGCGCGTCGCGCACAAGATCCACCCCGGCATCGCCAACCAGGATCGGCACGATGGAGAAGTCATCTAGCACCCGTTGCAGGAACGGCAGATGGGATTCGAGGCTGTGTTCGCCCTCGAAGACCCTGTCGAGGACGCTGAAGCCTGGCAGCGGCATCAGCTTTTGCAGCGCCCCCCAGTCGATCGGGACGGCGCCGAGCGGGGTCGCCCAGGCATCGCTGCTGGTGGTCGCCAGCCCCTTGAAGCCGACCCGGTGCGCCGGGCCGATGATCACCACCCGCTTGATCCGCTTGCGGTGCGCCGCCAGCGGCTTGAAGGCGGTGCCGGCGATCTCGCCCGAAAATACGAAGCCCGCATGGGGCGCGACGATCACCTTGGGATCGCCGACCGGAGAGCTCCGGCCCTTGTCGAGACACGCCATCACCATGTCGGCGCATTCATTGCCGCCGGCGGGATACCAGGCTCCGGCCATGTGCGGGGGACGAATGCCGGAGGATGTGGTGTCGAGAGCCATGAACATGGATTATCATAGCCGGCGACGTGACGAAACAACGCGAAAAGGCCCGTGCATGGCCGAGACCATCGTGGAAACGCCCACTCTCGCCGAATCCGCGCCGCCGGCAGTCACCGGCAAGGGGCCGATCGTGCCGACCGAGCATTGGACGATGCTGGAGGACGGGCGCGTGCAGTGCGAGATGTGCCCGCGTTTTTGCAAGCTGAAGGAGGGCGCGCGAGGGCTGTGTTTCGTGCGGGCGCGCCAGAATGACGCCATCGTGCTCACCACCTATGGCCGCTCCTCGGGGTTCTGCATCGATCCGATCGAGAAAAAGCCGCTGAACCATTTCCTGCCCGGCACGTCGGTCCTGTCCTTCGGCACGGCGGGTTGCAATCTCGCGTGCAATTTCTGCCAGAACCACGACATCTCGAAGAGCCGCGAGATGGACATCATGCAGGCTGAGGCCCAGCCCGAGGCGATCGCCCGGGCGGCTCAGCGGCTGGGATGCGCGTCGGTCGCCTTCACCTATAATGATCCCGTCATCTTTCACGAATACGCCGCCGACATCGCCGATGCCTGCCACGCGGTCGGGGTAAAGACCGTGGCGGTGACGGCCGGCTACGTCACCGACCGGGCCCGGGCCGGCTGCTTCGAGAAGATGGATGCCGCCAACGTGGATCTGAAGGCCTTCACCGAGCGTTTCTACCGCGACGTCACCAAGAGCCAGCTCGGCCCGGTGCTCGACACGTTGAAATATCTCGTCCATGAGACCGATGTGTGGGTCGAGATCACCAATCTCATTATCCCCGGCGAGAACGATTCCGAGCGTGAAATCGACGAGATGACGGCCTGGGTGGTCGAAAATCTCGGGCCCGACGTGCCGATGCATTTCTCCGCCTTTCACCCCGACTACCGGATGCTGGACAAGCCGCGCACGCCGTTCGAGACGCTGGCGATGGCCCGGCGGGTGGCGCGGCGCAACGGCGTGCGCCATGCCTTCACCGGCAATGTCCATGATCTCGGCCGCCAGTCCTCCTATTGCCACGGCTGCGGAACCCGGACCATCGGGCGCGACTGGTATCAGCTTTCCGGCTGGCATCTGGATGGCGCCGGCGCCTGCCTGAATTGCGGGACGGCGACCGCCGGCGTTTTCGACGGGCCGCCCGGCGCCTGGGGCCGCAAGCGGATGTCGGTGGATATCGGGCTGTTCGGTTAGCGGGATCGGGATTTGGACAAGACCCTTTGAGACGGCGCTTGCGCACCTCCTCAGGGTGAGTGACGATTTTTGTGTCATTGGATCTCACCCTGAGGAGTGGCCTTATGGCCGCGTCTCGAAGGGTTTTGTCCGCAGTTATCCATCACGGGTTCGGATGTAATGGCCGACGACGGCGAAAAATTCCGGGATCTGGGGGGCCGTAAGCCAGGCCTGCGCATGCTCGGCGCGACCGTGCCGAAACTTACCGGTAAGGTCCTGCGCAAGCGTGGTTTCCTTGAATCGGCGATCGTGCATCGCTGGTCCTCGATCGTCGGCGAGGCGGTGGCCGGCTGGTGCGCTCCGGACCGGGTGGCGTTTCCCCGGGATAAGCGCGCCGGGGCGACCCTGCACCTGGTGGTGCCCGGTGCCCGGGCTCTGGAACTGCAGCATCTGGAACCGGTGCTTCTGGAACGGATAAACACGGTTTTCGGCTATGACGCGGTCGACCGGATCGCGATTCGCCAGGGTCCGTTGCCGGAATCGCGCGCCGCCAAGGCACGTCCGGAACCGAGGGCGCTGGATCAGCAGGAAGAGGCCTGGGTCGCCGGGCAGGTCGCCGGTTTCGAGGATGAGGAGCTGAAAAACGCCTTGCAGGCCCTTGGCCGCGCCGTGCTTTCCCGGAAATGACCGGGGCCGGTCACAAGGCCGCGAGTTCGGCGGCTGGATCACGGTGCGCCTAGAAACCGCCATTATTCGGCCGCACAGTTCACAAGCGGTTGCGAGGGTTCATTGCCCCGCCTATTGTACACAACATGTAGTGGATAGGAGTTCGACGTGCGGCGTAGAACACTAAACTTTGGGATCGGTGCCTTTCTGGCCGCCGCCGGCGTGCTCGCGGCTTCCGGCGCCGCCTTCGGCCAGGGCAAGGTCGATCTGGAAGCCGCCTTGAGCCCCCGGGTCATCGGCAGCCCCGACGCCAAGGCGACGCTGGTGGAGTATTTCTCGCTCACCTGCCCGCATTGCGCGCGCTTCCACGTCGAGACCTATCCGAAGATCAAGGAGAAATACATCGATACCGGCAAGCTGCGGATGGAGTTCCGCGACTTTCCGCTGGATCAGTGGGCCTTGCGCGCGGCGGCTTTGGCGCGCTGCGTCCCGGAGAAGCATTACCCGGCGATCATCGACGTGCTGATGAAGCAGCAGGCCTCCTGGGCCCGCGCTTCCAACCCGCTGGAGGCGCTCTTGCGGATCGGCCAGCTCGCCGGGCTCGACCGGGATACCGCCCAGGCCTGCATGACCGACGGCAAGCTGCTCGACGGCATCATCGCCTCGCGCCTCGAGGGCGACAAGAAGCACGGCGTCGAGTCCACTCCGTCCTTCCTGCTCAATGGCGAGAAGGTCCGAGCCTACACGTTCGAGGAATTCGAGAAACTTCTCGCGGGATTAGCCGCCTAGCGTTGCCGACGCCTGAAAGGATTATAACGCGTGCAATTCAATCGTTTGAGACTCAGCGGCTTCAAGTCCTTCGTCGACGCGGCGGATCTGGAGATCGCGCCCGGGCTGACCGGGGTGGTCGGGCCGAACGGCTGCGGCAAGTCCAATCTGGTCGAGGCCTTGCGCTGGGTCATGGGCGAGACCTCGGCCAAGCGGATGCGCGGCGGCGAGATGGACGACGTGATCTTCGGCGGCTCGTCGGCGCGGCCGGCCCGCAACGTCGCCGAGGTGTCCTTGCAGGTCGACAATTCCGACCGCACAGCGCCGGCCGCGCTCAACAGTTCGCCGGAGCTCAACATCACCCGGCGGATCGAGCGTTCCAAGGGCTCCAACTACCGGGTCAACGGCCAGGACGTGCGCGGACGCGACGTGCAGCTGCTGTTCGCCGATGCCGGCACCGGGGCCCGCTCGGCGGGGATCGTCAGCCAGGGACGCATCGGCGCGATCATCAGCGCCAAGCCGTCCGAGCGCCGGGTTATCCTTGAGGAGGCGGCTAATATCCGCGGCCTGCACACCCGCCGCCATGAAGCGGAGCTCCGCCTGAAGGCCGCCGAGACCAATCTCGAGCGGCTGGAGGATGTGGTCAAGGCGCTCGGCACCCAGCTCAACGGGCTGCGGCAGCAGGCCCGCCAGGCGTCGCGCTACCGCACGGTGAGCGAGCAGATCCGCCGAGCCGAGTCGGTTCTGCTGCACGGGCGCTGGCGAATGGCGATGGAGGAGCGCCTGGTGGTGGCCGGCGCCTTGCGCGATGCCGAGGCGGCGGTCGGCGAGGCGACGGGACATGCCGCCCGGGAATCGGCCCGCCAGGCGGATCTCGCGGCCAAGATGCCGGATCTGCGCAAGGCCGAGGCGGAAACCTCGGCTGGATTGCAGCGACTGACGCTGGCGCGGGCCGAGCTGGACCGCGAACAGGAACGCATCGTCACCGCGCGCTCGGAGGCCGAATCCAGGCTGCGGCAGATCGGCGACGATGTCGCGCGCGAGACCGCGCTGGCCGAGGAGGCGACGGAGACGGCGCAGCGCCTGTCGCGGGAACGTGAGGCGATCGAGGCGGCGCGGGAGGGTGAACAGGAGCGGCAGGCGGAAGCCGCCAGCCGGCTTTCCGAGGCGAACCGGCTGGCCGACGAGCTGGAAGCCAAGATCGCCGCTCTCACCGAAATCATCGCCACCACCGAGGCGCGGCGGGGCGCGCTGGACCGGCAGGTCCGGCTGGCCGTCGAACGGCTTGAGCGGCTGGACCGGCAATTGGAGAATCTGGACCGTCAGGCCCAGGAACTGAAGGACCGGACCGTTGCGCCCGAGGATCTGGCGGCGGCGGAAACCGCGGTCGAGTCCGGCGGTGAACGGATGGAGGCCGCGCGGCTGGCGCTGGAGGCCGCGGAAGAGGAGCGGGCCGGTCGGGCCGCCGAGGTCGAGGCGGCGCGCGAGGCCCTGCGCGCCATTGAGGGCGCGGTTGCCAAGCTTGAGGCGGAAGCGGGAGCCTTGCGCGACATGCTGGCCGCCGACGCGCCGGCGGGAGCGGCGCCGGTTCTGGACCGGATCAAGGTCGAGCCCGGCTATGAGAACGCGCTGGGCGCCGCGCTGGGCGACGATCTGACCGCGCCGGCGACGGCGGACGAGGACGGCGGGGAGCCGCGCTATTGGACCGGCCGTAGCGGCGCGCCGGATGCGGGTTCGCCGGTCCTTCCCGACGGCGTGGTGCCGCTTTCCCAGGTGGTGAGCGGGCCGGCGGAACTGACGCGGCGGCTTTCCCAGATCGGTGTCGCGGCATCCCCGGAAGAGGCCGCCCGCCTGCAGACCCGGCTCGCGCAAGGCCAGCGGCTGACGACGCGGGACGGCGGGCTTTGGCGCTGGGACGGGTTCGTGACCACCGTCGAGGCGCCGAGCGCGGCGGCGGTGCGCATGCGCCAACGCAACCGCTTGGCCGAGATCGAGGCGGATCTCGCGGCCCGCTCGGACGCCCATGCCGGCGCGCGGCAGCGGGTCGAGACCGAGCAGGCGGCGCTTGCGGCGATCGGCGAGCGGGAGAAGCAGCACCGCGCCGACCAGCGCGCGGCGATGGCCGATCTCGACGCCGCCCGCAAGCAGCTCGGCGCCATGCGCGGCCGGCTGGCCGAACTGGAAACCAAGCTTTCGGCGATCGAGGAGAACAAGCTGCGCATCGCCACCGACCAGGCCGAGGCGCGCGAGCAGCGCGAACAGGCCGAGGCCGATCTCGGCGAACTCGGCGATGTCGAGGCCCTGCGCGCGGAAAGCGCCGGGCACCGGCGCGCGCTTGCCGACCGGCGCTCGGAACTGGTGGATGCCCGCGGCGAGCATGACCGGCTGTTGCGCGAGGCCCAGGGGCGCGGCCACCGGCTGGCGTCGATCCAGGCCGAGCAGACCACCTGGGCCGACCGTGTCGAACGCGCCAAGAACCGGATGGTCGAGCTGGAGGACCGGCAGAACGCCGAGAAGGCGGAACTCGAGCGTCTGGCGGCCCGTCCCGCGGAAATCACCGAACAGCGCGCCAGACTGGTCAGCGCCATCGAGGAGGCCGAGGCCAAGCGCAAGACCGCCGCCGATGCCCTGGCCTCCGCCGAGGTGCTGCTGGGGCAGGCGGATCATGCCTCGCGGGAGGCGGACCGTGTCGTCGCGGCGGCGCGTGAGGCGCGGGTGCGCGTCGAGGCGGAACTGGAACGCGTCAATCAGGGGCTGAATGCGCTGCGCGAGCGCATCTCCGAGCGTCTTGAATGCCTGCCGGATCAGATCCTGGAAAAGGCCGGCATCGCGGCGGATGAGGAATTGCCGGACATCGATTCGACCGAAGCGCGGTTGGAGCGGCTGACCAGCGAGCGTGAGCGGATCGGGCCGGTCAATCTGCGCGCCGAGCAGGAGGTCGAGGAGCTCGAGCAGCAGATTGAGGGCATGGAGAACGAGCGCGACGATCTGGTCGGCGCCATCGCCAGGCTGCGCCGCGCCATCGCCGCGTTGAACCGGGAAGGCCGCGAACGGCTGCTGGCGGCATTTGAGAAGGTGAACCGGCATTTCCAGGATCTGTTCGTGAAGCTGTTCGGCGGCGGCCGGGCGCATCTGACCATGGTCGAGGCCGAGGATCCGCTGGATGCCGGGCTTGAGATCATGGCCAGCCCGCCGGGCAAGAAGCTGCAGATGCTCTCCCTGCTCTCCGGCGGCGAGCAGGCGCTGACCGCCACCGCCCTGGTCTTCGCCGCGTTCCTGACCAATCCGGCGCCGGTCTGCGTGCTGGACGAGGTGGACGCGCCGCTGGACGACAGCAATGTGCACCGGTTCTGCAATCTGCTGGAGGAAATCTCCAGCAGCACCGGCACCCGCTTTCTGATCATCACCCATCACCGGTTGACGATGGCGCGCATGCACCGGCTGTTCGGCGTGACCATGGCGGAACAGGGGGTAAGCCAGCTGGTCTCGGTGGACCTGGACGGCGCCGCGCAATTGCGCGAGTCGGCCTGAGCGGGGGACGATCTACGCGGCGGGCTGACGTCGAATTTGCAACCTGTTGAAAATTCACGGAAAAATCGGCTGAATATGATCAGGCTTCCGCCTTGACACAGGGGGGCGTCGTTCCTTATGTTTGCCGCGATTTCGCGGGGGGTCTCCGCGGATTCCATCTCGCGATGGACGCGTGGACGGAAGGTCGGCGAGTGCCGCATGGCGAAAGACGACCAGACATCTCCGCCTTCGCTCGATGATCTCGATGCGCGCCTGCGCGCGGCACGGGACGGAGCGGAGCGGAAATCCGGAAAGCGCGCGCCGGAAAGCGCGTCATCGTCCCCGCTCGTGGGCATGGCGATGCGGGCGGGAGTGGAATTGGTCGCGGGAGTGGGCGTTGGCACCGCCGCGGGCTACGGGCTGGATAAGTGGTTGGACACGTCGCCCTGGTTGCTGATCGTGTTCTTCCTTCTCGGCGCCGCCGCCGGAATGCTGAATGCGTATCGCGCGGTATCGGGATTGGGAATGGCGCTGGGTTACCGGCGTGGGGCAGACGAAAACGCGCCCGACAAAGGGCGTGGTGGCGAGTAGAGGGGAATTTCCGTGGCGTCACCGGTTGAACAGTTCAAGCTGAAGCCCCTGCTTCCCCTGGAAGTCGGTGGATTGGACCTGTCCTACACGACCTCGGCGCTGTGGATGACGATCACGGTGATCGGCGTCACCGCGTTCCTGACCTTGAGCATGCGCGGCGGGCGCCTGGTGCCGGGCCGCTGGCAGTCGATGGCCGAAATGGCCTATGAATTCGTCGCCAACATGGTGCGCGAGAATATCGGTAACGAGGGGCGGCAGTATTTCCCCTTCGTGTTCACGCTGTTCCTGTTCATCCTGTTCGGCAACCTGATGGGGATGATCCCCTACGCCTATACCTTCACCAGCCAGATCATCGTCACCTTCGCCATGGCCTTCACCATCTTCGTCGGCGTGACGATCCTGGGTCTGGTGCGGCACGGCTTTCATTTCTTCACCTTGTTTTTCCCCTCGGGCACGCCGATCGCCTTGGCGCCGGTGCTGATCCCGATCGAGGTGATTTCGTATTTCGTGCGTCCGGTCAGCCTGTCAGTCCGGCTGTTCGCCAACATGATGGCCGGTCACACGATGATGAAGGTGTTCGGCGGCTTCGTCATCGCGCTGGGCATCTTCGGCGTGGCGCCCATGGTCCTGATCGTTGCGCTGACCGGTTTCGAAATTCTCGTGGCGGTTCTGCAGGCCTATGTGTTCACCATGTTGACCTGCATGTATCTGAACGACGCCATCCATCTTCACTGACGGTCGGACCTGTCCGGTTGTCGCTTGGAACCCTCTCTCAACCAAACTGATCTATCTCGTAAGGAAGGATATCTGTCATGGAACTCGACGCCGCGAAGATGATTGGAGCCGGCCTTGCCGTGATCGCCCTGGCGGGCGTCGGTGTCGGCATCGGCAACATCTTCTCTTCCCTGGTTTCCTCGATCGCCCGCAACCCGGCCGCCCGGGGTGAGGTTTTCGGTATCGGCATTCTCGGCTTCGCGCTGACGGAAGCCATCGCGCTGTTCGCGCTGCTGATTTCCTTCCTGATCCTGTTCACCTGATTGCCGGCGCCCGGCGCCGCCGCCTCGAGGGGATGCGGCGCGGGCTTTTGGCGAGAGGAGAGCACATGCGCGCGAATTTCGATTCGTTGAATAGCGTTGCCCGCAAGGGCGTGGCCGGCATTCTCACCCTCGGGGCGGGACTGGCGGCGCCGATTGCGGCGATGGCGGCGGCCGAGCCCGGCGAGGCGAAGCTTCCGCAGCTTGATATCCAGACCTATCCGTCGCAGATCTTCTGGCTGATCGTCGCCTTCGTCGTCCTCTATATCCTGGTGTCGCGGATCGCGGTTCCCCGGATTTCCGAGGTTCTGAGCGAACGCGACGAGCGGATCGCCGACGATCTGGACAAGGCGGAAATCTTCAAGCAGGAAGCCGATCAGGTTCGGGCCGAGTATGAGAAGGCGCTCGGCGAGGCGCGGGACAAGGCGCATGCCGCGACCCGTGAGGCCCAGGAGGCGGCCGCCAAGAGCGGCGCCGCGCTTGAGGCCGAGTCCCATGCCAAGATCAACGCGATGCTGAAGGACGCCGAAAGCCGGATCGCCGCGGCCCGGGCCGAGGCGGTCAGCAACGTCCGCACGGTGGCCCGCGATGTGGCCGGCGACGCGGTCTCCAAGCTGATCGGCGTCCAGGTCACCGAGGCGGAGATCGAGCGGGTGGTCGACGCCGCCATGGAGGCGAGGTCATGAGCGAGTTGCATTTCGGGCCGTCAGAGGCGGTCGCGGTCGCCTTCGTTGTCTTCGTGGTGCTGGTGCTGTGGAAGGGCGTGGCGAAGATCACGGTCGGCCTGGACAAGCGGGCCGAGGCTATCCGCGTCCAGCTCGACGAGGCCCAGAAGCTCCGCGAGGAGGCCCAGGCCGCGCTCGCGGGCTATCAGCGTCAGCAACGCGACGCCCTGGCCGAGGCCGAGGAGATCATCGCGAACGCCAAGCAGGAGGCGGAGCGGATGAAGAAGGACGCGGCGGCGGCCCTGGCGGCCACCCTGAAGCGCCGCGAGGAGCAGGCGGTCGACCGCATCGCCCAGGCCGAAGCCAAGGCCTTGCAGGATGTCCGCAATCAGGCGGTCGATCTGGCGATCGCCGCCACCGGACGGCTGATCGGCGGGGCGATGAGCGCCGACGTGCAGAACCGTCTCATCGGCGACGCGACCGGCGAGCTGACGAGCAAGCTTCAGTAGGCTCGCGGCAAGGATTTCAGAAAGTCGGCGGCGACCGGGCACCCGGTCGCCGTTTTCTTTTCGGGGTAGCCGACGGTCCACCAGATCCCCCGCGCCTCCAGCGGCCAAGCCGGAGATCGGGGAGCCGGAGATCGGGGCCGGAGATCGGCGGAGATCGGGGACAGCCACCGAATTTGTATTGAGACGAGCAGTACTGGGGGACGGGGAGATCGGGGACAGCCACCGAATTTGTATTGAGACGAGCAGTACTGTCGGCACAATCCGGAGCTATAATTCGGTGGCTGTCCCCGATCTCCCCCGATCTCCGGTCCCCGATCTCCGCGATCTCCCCCGCCCGATCTCCCCGCCCGATCTCCCCG